>PHAG01000006.1 GCA_002841625.1 Firmicutes bacterium HGW-Firmicutes-1
TAATAATAATTTGTTTCTATTAGGAACAATAAATTATGCAATCTAGGGTAGACAAAGTATTGATAAATTCCAAAAAATAAAGTAAGGTTAGAGGAGGAAGAAAATGGCACAAGTAATGGGTAGTTATAAGACAAGCAGTTATAAACCGACGTCCATGCCAAGCAGTAGCTATAAGCCAGCAACATCCATGCCAAGTAGTAGCTATAAGCCAGCGACATCCATGCCAAGCAGTAGCTATAAGCCGACGACATCCATGCCAAGCAGTAGCTATAAGCCAGCGACAACAACGACAAGCAGTAGCTATAAGCCAGCGACAACAACGACAAGTAGTAGCTATAAGCCAGCGGCAACAACGACAAGTAGTAGTTATAAGCCAGCAGCGATGCCAACGACAAGTAGCAGTTACAAGGCAGCAGCAACAACGACCAGCAGTAGCTCCTTAGCAAAAGCAATTTTGGAGGATTCTCTAAATGCCTTAGCAGGAAAATAGGAGGATGACGTGTACAAATATGATGAAGTTATTTCAGTTTTAACGAGTAATTTTTCTGAGATGAAAGAAATTTTTGAAAAAGATGAAGATTACTATGAGGATTTACCATATCTTTTTTATGAATCTGAATTTGTCCCCTTTATTGTAGAATGCGCTAATAACGGAAGTGAAGGTATATTGAAAAAAGCATTTGAAATAGTTGAGGAATTAATGAAGAATGGTGATGAAAAGGTTGTTAATTTAGTTGAGGTTGCAGTTGTTGAAAGCATTTTTCTAGATACTACGATTTCAAACAAGAAGATAATCGAGGAATATTTTGGAACTTTAACAAAGAATAGTTATCAAGATTGTACTAAGTAAGAGAACTAAACTCACGTCATAAGCTAGACGAAACTTGCGACATAACTTTAAACATAACCCATGGTTTCGGCAATACCAGTCAGACCATGGGTTTCTTTTCATCAGTATTGCATATGCTAACTGCATAATTGTAATTCTGCAGTCACTTGCATGTGCCTGCAATCTAATCCCACGGAAACCGTAAAAAAACGGCTTCAAAAACAAAATCTGTATCAACCAAAGGACGAACAAAGAAAACCCGAAAATCGATGTATAACATGAAAGAGACCATTGGCAATGAACTGACCCCTTTAACCCAAACTGATCTTCTTATTGTGTATCAGGATCAACAACAGTCATGTGCGACCACCAAAGCAGTAACACCAATGCCAATTACTGTGTGAGCAGCAACTGGAGGCAAGGCTATAAACAAAGGCATAAAAGCAGTCGATGCAATGGGAGATGTTGCTAAGGTTGTAGATAAGGGTAAAGGGGACAAGCACTTTTGTCTTACTCCTTGCTTGTTATGAGAAATAAGTGTAAAAGTCAGAAGATAATAATGATATATGCTGTAAGAAAGGTCAGACTTTATTTGAGGTAATTCAAAGTATGACCTTTTGTTAGTTGAAATTAATTTTTATAAATAAATATTATCTTTAGGTGCAAAGTTTGTCTGTATAGTCCACGTTATAGCAACTCCATTTTTTAAACTAAAAACGGCAAATGTCTTGTAGAAGTCCTCTAATTCACCGCTTTCCCTCCAGGGTTTTAAAAATGTACGTGAAGGATGTTCGCAAATTTCATCTTTTAAATCATTATTATCGATTAACTCTAATTCGCCTCTTACTCTTACTTGTATTCCTTCTTTAAAATCATTAAAGCATAGTTCTGCCTTTGGATTGTTAATAATTTGAGAATATACATCTTTCATGATTCCTGTATGAAAAATAATTCCGGATTCATCAGCTTTATAGAGCAACATTCCTCGTACTCTAGGTTGATTGCCTTCAACTGTTGCTAAAAAGAAAGCGGGGTTATTATTCATGATTTTGATTATATCGGGTTTCGTCATTTTAATATACCTCCTATAGCTATTATTTAAATAGAATACAGGAAGCTTTCATTAAATGCTTTCAAAATCCTCTCATTTGTATTAACTATCCTGCTGGATTCAATGTATTAAATACATACTTAGAAATTCAGAGGGTGTAATATTCTCATGCTGAACAAAGCTTGAGGAAAAATGGGAAGGACTATTAAAGCCACACATTAGAGATATTTCGGTTATGTTTTTAGAAGCGCTTTTTAATAATTTCTTTGCTTTATCTATACGTAATCGAACTAAATATTCGATGGGAGACATATTTGTTTCTTTTTTAAACACACGTATAAAATGGGATTCTGACATGTTAGCTATTTTAGCAAGTTGTAAGTTAGAAAGCTTTTTACCATAATGTTGATGCATATATTCTACTACTCTGTTCATCTCGATTTTATCAGTGATAACTTCAGTTGCTACATTTACATTTAAGAGGCTTCTAATTAATTGATTTGTAATTAGTAAGGATAGTGATTCTAATATGTTTTTATATCCACAAGTTTTATTGTCATACTCCGACATGAATTTCTTTAAATAAATCATAATATCATAATCAATTAAAAACTGTTTCCATATGTATTCGTTTGGTTTTTTATTTGAATAAATCAAGTATTCTTTTTCATAAAATTCTTTTGAAATGAACAATGCGATATATCGGATAAATGTTTCGTTTAACTTTTCTTCATGTGGTATGTTTGGTGATAATGCTGCCATTGAATAATGTTTTGGTTTTAGCTTTATCTCAGGCTTGAAAATGCTTAGATCTTCCGAAAACGATAGTACAAAAGAATAAGATGGATGTGTATGATTAAGCTTAATCGCATATTCACAGCATCCAACACTAGGAATAAAGATTCCAAAGTGTTCAGAAATATAGTAATCAACATATTTAAGGTCACTTTCAGTAATGTCACCGACAAGGTTTTGAATCATCTTAAGATTGTTTATGCCTGATTGCATTCTACTGCCCTCCATTTAATATTGATAAGATAAGGGAATAATTGCCTTTGTCCTTTTGTTTATCCTTTTTTAAAAACTATATAACAAATTTAAAAATGTTAATATATAGTAAATATGTTGATTGGGTCAAAGCGCAAGACAAAAGTGCCTGACCCCTTTAACCTACCTGACCCCTTTAACCTATCTTGACATGTTCCATTCATACCACGTGAAATCTGAAGAGTATCTTGCCTGTTTTTCGCTAAAGTTCTTTTTGAAGGATTTTTGAATGTATTTCGGATATTCTTCCATATGCTCATCAATTACTGGCAGGGCATCTAAGGATAAACTTGATAAGTAATCATAATCAAGTTTTACGCGATGGTTGCTATTCATATACCGATCAATGTTTCTTTCTGCAATAAAGGCATCAATATTTATGAAAGTCAGTAAAATATAAAACGTAAAAACGGCTATCGTCGCATATTCTAAGAACTTAAAATTAGGCTTGAAAATGCCAATCAGTATCGGTATCAAAGCAATCGATTCGGCAATTAAGAATAAATAAACCAATAACCTTAATCTTGTATATCCATAGGTTGATTCATAAAGACTCATTCTATAAAAAGCTGAGAAGGTCATTATATACGTACAGAGGACCGTAATTAAAAGTAGTCCGTTGGTTAATATATGATTCTTTTTAAAGTGATTAAATACTGTAACAACGATAATATTAATGGTGGATACAAACACCAATTGAAAAAAACCTTCTCTAGCATACTGGGCATAATATAGTCCGTCCGGAAGCTTGTTTCCAAGGAACAGATACTTAATTTGAATAAAGCTAAATGCTAGATAAACTAAATTAATACAAATTAAGAAAACATAAGAGCTTGTTATATTAAAAATCTTTTTGGGACTGTTTAGTGTATTGGTAGGAACATAATTGATTTTTTTCCCCAAGTGACTATAAATGTAAGAAGAAAAAAAGACAAATATAAAAAATCTGAAGATAGCTTTTCTAAAGACTACAGATGGTGACAACCAAACCATTCTTTCGATGATGTTACTAAACACCAAATCTGATGACAATAGTATTGGTCCTACAAAAATTAAGAACATGCAAGCCAATACAAGCCCAACAATGACATTAATGAAGCCTTTCTTCTTAACGGTTGATATAATTTCTAAATCTAAGAACAACTGGTTTAGTTTGAAGAGTGGCAAAAACAAACTTTCTATCGTTAAAAATAGCCACTGAAAAATATTAAAAGTAACAATGCTATGAACAATTAACCCATACATCCCAATGATCAGAGCAAAATTTAAAACTTTAAAAAGTTCAAAATCAAACCTGAAAAATGGTATTGATAACACTAAAATAATAATACCAGATACAATATATTTCTTTGTATTGAAACTCTCCTCATCCTTAATGCAATAATATCCAATAGTTAGCAAAACAGTATTAAATAGGAAAACAGAAATTCCTAACCTTGCAAATAGAAAAAAATAATTAAACAAAACACTGAGCATGATACTAGTAACTAAAATTTTAGCTTTCTTACTTTTAATATGCATACTTACACATCCTCTCTATATTCTAAAATATCTCCAGGTTGACATTCTAACACGTGACAAATCGCTTCTAGGGTTGAAAATCGGATCGCTTTAGCTTTGTTGTTTTTCAATATTGATAAGTTAGCATTTGTAATACCAACTGCTTGAGCGAGTTCCGTGAGACCAATTTTCTTTTTTGCCATCATGACATCTAGATTAATAATCATTTGACCCATATGCTCGCTCCTTTATATTGTTAAGTCGTTTTCTGCCTTAAATGATACGGCACTTTCAAATAGCTGTGCTAGAACATAGCAAAAAACCATAGCCATCATGAATATAAATACAACAATCATTGTAAAGAAAGAATTAATAATAAAAATTTTCGTTAAATATACGATTGAAATAACTACACACATCAAACAAATCCTCATTAATGATGTAACGTTTTCACTAATAAATGGATTATCTAAAGCACAAGTCTTAAATATTTTTCTTAACTCATTTAAGATGATAAGTGCACAGATGCCGGATATATATAATATTGCTAAAATATAATAATATAATTTGCTTGCATCTGGTATGTTGAAGGTAATGTCAAAAGTAACATACCAATTAATTAGCCATGGCAAGGTTATTAATACTCCAGTAGCAAAAATCATTAAAAACAGCATAAAGTAGTTTAATAGTAATGTTAAAAATTTAAAAGGCAACACTTTCATAGAATCCTCCTAATATGTTTTTTTATATATTATCACACATCTGACTATAAATCAATAATAAATTATCGATAAACAATAAATAATTATTGATAAACGAACATATTCGCATGGTCACTCAGTTCTGATATGACCTTTCTTATGTATAGATAATTGTTATTGAACATGCATTACTGCTTTGTTTGGAATAGATTAAAATGACAAAAACAGAAAATAATGATATAATATTTTTTGATGGGGTATGTTTGATATTCCCCATTTGTTCGCAATAATTTGCAACAGTTGTGATTAGGTGGGGGAAATTATGGCTATTAAACTTATTATCTTTGATCTAGATGGGACTTTGGTTGACTCAATTGAAGGCTTAGCAGCTTCGATGAACAAGGTTTTATCATCAAGAGGCTATCCGGAGCATAGGGTTGAAGATTACAAAAGATTTGTAGGAAATGGAATTAAGAAATTGGTTTCTAGAGGCCTTCCTGAGGAAAATAGAGACCCTGAAACGGTTAATCTATGCTATGATAAAATGCTCCTAGCGTATCAAGAACTCTATGCTATAGGCATGTCAATTTACAAAGGAATCGATGCAGTACTAAATGAACTCAGCGCTAAAGGCATAATACTCGCCATTAATACAAATAAAAATCAAGAAATGGCAGAGAGAGTTGTTGATGGATTCTTGAGCAAATGGAATTTTGTCAAGATCATGGGAGAAGGAGCAGTCAGTACAATTAAACCAGACCCAGAAGCAGCAATTCAAATAGCATCAGAAGTAGGGGTTAAGCCGTGGGAGTGTATTTATATAGGAGATTCTGAGGTGGACTTAAAAACGGCTCAAAATGCAGGAATGCATTCTATTTTAGTAACTTGGGGATTTCGTACGGAAGAAGAACTTTTAAGTCATAAACCAGAGGTATTGATAAAATCACCAAATGAAATCTTGAGATATGTATAAATTGACAAAAACTTGTCACTAAAGATAAAACAAACTACGAAAGGGGAATGGTAATGCAAAAGGTAGATCCAGAATTGAAAAAGATGTTATTACAGGAACAAAGAAATGAGATGACAGGTCATTTAATATATAAGAAAATTAGCAGCAGAATTAAAGATGTTGACAATTCTCAAATTCTAAAAGATATCAGTGAAGATGAACTCAGCCATTATAATCAATTTAAAAGTATAACAGGTGAAGATGCTAAACCATATATGATAAAGGTTTATTTTTTCTATTTTGTTAGTATGCTTTTTGGTTTGACTTTTGGAGTTAAGCTGTTGGAAAAAACAGAAATTCAAGGTCAAAAAATCTATACAAAGTATCAAGGGGACTTACCCTTATTAACAACTGTTTTAGAAGAAGAAGAAAAACATGAAAAAGAACTAATCGACATGCTGAATGAAGAAAAGCTTAACTATATTGGTTCTATTGTTTTGGGCTTAAATGATGCGTTGGTTGAACTTACTGGAGCTCTAGCGGGTTTTACATTTGCATTTCAAAATACTAGAATCATTGCGTTAACAGGTTTGATTACTGGAATCAGTGCTTCTTTTTCAATGGCCGCCTCCGAATACTTGTCAAAGAAACAAGAAGAAGGTAGCGCAGAGGCAGGAAAGGCAGCTGTTTATACAGGAATTGCTTATGTTTTAACAGTAGTTTCACTAATTTCACCGTTTTTACTTCTACAAGATCCCTTTATAAGTCTAATTGTAACCTTGGGGATTGCTGTACTAATCATACTTGTGTTTAATTACTATGTATCCGTTGCCAAGGATTATGATTTTAAGAAAAGGTTTATAGAAATGGTTGTAATTAGCTTAGGTGTTTCAGCAATATCTTTTATAGTGGGAATATTGGTCAAACAAGTATTCAATATTGAAATGTAGTAAACGAAAACTAGCATGCCATGATAACAATGAAGCAATAATAAACGGGAGGCAAATATTTTGATAGAAATTAAGGATTTTACAAAAGTTTATCATTTAACTAAAAAGCAAATGAAGGAACAAAAATTAAAGGCAAATCAGAAGATAGCTGTTGACAACATTAATTTTGTTGCAAAGGAAGGTCAAATCTTTGGTTTGCTCGGACCAAATGGAGCTGGTAAAACAACAACACTTCGAAGCATCGCAACTTTACTTAAACCAACTAAGGGTGAAATCATGGTTCAAGGCTTTGATGTTATAAAGGATCCAACAGAGGTAAGAAGAAGAATCGGCTTTTTGACTAATGAACTAAAGTTGGATACCCACTTTACACCTGCCTATACGATGTCGTTTTTTGGTAAGCTTCATAGTATGGAGACAAAGGATATAGAGAATAGAACAGCTGAATTATTCGAACATTTTGGTATCAAGGAGTTTGCGAACAAGAAGATTAGTGACTTATCTACAGGTATGATGCAGAAGCTATCTATAGCGGTTAGTTTGATACACGATCCTGAGGTGGTTATATTTGATGAGCCAACGAATGGATTAGATATTATTACTGCTAGGGCAGTTACGGATTATCTACAAAAGCTAAAGGAACAAGGTAAATTGATAATTGTATCCACACATATTATGACAGTTGCAGAAAAACTGTGTGATAAGGTAGCGATTATAATTGGTGGAAAGAAGGTTGCGGATGGTACGATTCCTGAGGTACTTAAGCAAACGAATACGACTAATTTAGAAGATGCCTTTTTTGAATTATATAAAGTAAATGTTGGGGAGGGTGCATAATGTTATTGAATATTATTGGAAAAGAATTAAAACGTGTTTTTTCAGATAAACGTTTGGTTATATCAACTTTTGTTATACCAGCGATTAGTATTTATGTGTTGTATAGCTTAATGGGAAATATGATGGGCAATCTAGTGGGAGATATTGAGAGTCATACATCAATTGTTTATGTTAGTAATGCACCTGAAAGCTTTTCTAGTTATTACAACTCAGTGAAGGATACCTATAATATGGAAGTTTCCTTTGGTGATTTTGATAAAAATGATTATTCTGAAGGGATTAGAAATGGCGAAGTTGATCTATTCATACAATTCGAGGATCAATTTGACGAAAAAGTAACAAGTTATAAAGAAAGCCATCAGGCACCAGAAATAATGACTTATTCAAATCCATCAGAAGAGTATTCTAGTGAGGCGAAGAATAATTTCGTATCTGGCCTTTTAGAGGGTTATGAAGAAGTAGCATTAATGGAGAGGTTTGGAAACATTAACTATGTAAAGGCTTTTGATGTGGACAGAACAAATCAAGAATCAGTAATTGTTGATGAGAAAAAAGCTGCGGCGTCAGGACTTGGCATGATAGTACCTATGATTCTTGCTATAATATTATTCGCAGGGGCGATGGGAATCGGTATGGATACAATAGCAGGAGAAAAAGAAAGAGGAACGATGGCAACGTTATTGTTAACCCCTGTTTCTAGGGAAACAGTTGCACTAGGAAAGGTTATTGGACTCGGAATTGTTGCGATTATTAGTGCGGCATGTTCCTTTGGTGCGATTATTGCATCTCTTCCGAATATGTTATCTTCCTTTGGAGGAGCAGAGGTAGGGCCAATTGGATTGTCCTTTAGTCCACTTCAATATATTCAATTGTTCGCAATTATGATTACTTTAGTGGGAATCTATGTTGGATTAATCTGCTTGATTTCTGTTAGAGCTCGCTCTGTAAAAGAAGCAGGTACTTATATGGCACCAATTTATATGATTATTATGATAGCTTCATTTAGTACGATGTTTACAAAAAGTGGTGAAATTGCACTTTATAAATTTGCAATTCCTGTATATGGAAGTGTAACGGCACTAAAAGAGATGTTTTCCTTTGATCTATCTATGTTAGAATTTGGAGTCTCAGCAGGTGTTTCGCTTATTGTAACTGGAATTATAATTAAATTGATAACCAAGACCTTTAACGATGAAAAGGTAATGTTTAACGCATAGCCTTATACAAGCGAAAGTATATATTTTTGACTATAGAATGGAGACATAGAAATGTACTTACTATTATTAGAACCGGATTACAAGGAACGAGTATGGGGTGGACAAAAGCTCAATACTTTTTTAAAGAAGGAAATACCCTTTACTCATACGGGAGAAAGTTGGGAAGTGGCCTGCCATGAGAATGGGAATTCAATCATTAGAAACGGCAGCTTAAAGGGGATGACCTTAAAGGCGGCAATCGATACTTATGGTGAGGAATTAATAGGGAACACTATAAATAAAGGGAAGAAATTCCCTCTTCTATTGAAGTATATTGATGCTAAGGACTTGCTTTCCGTTCAGGTTCATCCGGATGATGAGTATGCGTTTGTAAATGAAAATGGAGAACTAGGGAAAAATGAGGCATGGTATATATTAGATGCTGAGATTGGCTCGAAATTATACGTTGGCTTAAAGGAAGGCGTTACAAAGAAAATATTTGTTGAGGCATTTCAACAGAATTGCTTAGAAACAGTTTTAAATGAACTAGAGGTAAAAAAAGGCGATGTAATAAACATCCCTGCTGGACTGATCCATGCGATTGGTACTGGAATTCTGCTTGCAGAGGTCCAACAAAATTCTGATACAACCTATAGAGTTTACGATTGGGGACGTGTCGGTTTAGATGGAGAAATGAGAGAGCTGCATATTGAAAAGTCTCTAGAGGTTATCGACTTTGAAGGATTGCATTCAAAATCTGTAGTAGAAGGTACGAAGCAGGTGGAAGAAGGCTACGAAATGACCTACTATATTAAGAATAAATATTTTTCATTAGATAAAATTAGTGTATCAAAAAGCTATAACGTATTGAAGCCATCAAAACACTTTGAGCTGTTTATGTGTGTCGAAGGGAATGCCAAAATTAGTTGTAACGAAGGCGCAATTGATGTAGTTCATGGAGATTCCTTCATGGTGCCAGCCAGCATTGAGGAGTATACCATAACTGGCAGTGGAGCATTTATAAGAGCTTATGTACCTTGCTAGGGAATATAAGCAATGGGGGCCAATCAGTAAAAGGTTTTAGTTGGCGAATAATATAAAAAATAATTTCACAATAGAAAGTAAGGCAGAAACTTATGTTGAAAATTAATTTACCAAACAATGTAAATGAGATAATCAGAAAACTTGATGAGTATGGCTATGAGGCTTATGCTGTGGGAGGTTGTGTTAGAGATTCTATTCTTGGGGTAAGCCCTGACGATTGGGATATTACAACCTCTGCTTTGCCTGGGCAGGTTAAGAAACTCTTCAAAAAAACGGTAGATACTGGACTTAAGCATGGAACAGTGACAGTTTTTATAAATCAAATTCCTTATGAGGTTACAACCTATCGAATTGATGGAGTTTATGAAGATCACCGCAAACCAATGGACGTAGAGTTTACACTGGAAGTAGTTGAAGACTTAAGGCGTCGGGATTTTACAATGAATGCAATGGCATATAATGAAAAAAATGGTCTTGTTGATGTTTATTTTGGAATAGAAGATATAAAACGTCAGATTGTACGTTGCGTTGGAAGTCCAAGTGAACGATTTAATGAGGATGCTTTAAGAATGTTACGGGCAATACGTTTTTGTGCAAAACTAGGTTTTGAAATGGATGAAGCAACGGAAGCGGCTATCATACAATGTGCACCACTCATAGAAAAAATTAGTGGTGAGCGTATTCATATGGAGATGACTAAAATACTCATATCAAATAATCCACATTTTATAGAAAAGTTGACCTCATTAGGTTTAATGGCTTATATTATACCAGAATTTATGAAGAATGTAGGTGTTGAGCAACACAATAAGCATCATATTTACACAGTTGATAATCACATTTATGAAGCAATAAAAAATGTGGAAGCGAGCGAAACGCTACGCTGGACCTTGCTACTTCACGATATTGGAAAAGGATATTGTAAAACAATAGATGATGAAGGGGTCGGTCATTTTTACAATCATCCGAAGCTCAGCGTTATAATAGCAAAAGAAGTTCTGAATCGATTAAGATTTGACAACAAAACAATATCAGATATATTGAAACTGATTGAACATCATGATTATCGCATTGAGGCTGATATGAAGCAAGTGCGAACGGCGATTAATAAAATTGGTGAAGAGCTATTTGAAGAGTATATAAAGGTGCAAAGAGCAGATATAAGGGCACAAAACCCAGCGTACATGGAAGAACATCTAACAAGACTAGATGAAATTCTCGTTTGCTATAGAGAAATAATTGAATCTAGACAATGCACCTCACTTAAGGATTTGCAAATTAACGGAAAAGATTTAACCGATTTAGGGCTACCCCAAGGAAAGACAATAGGACTAATTTTAAATCAATTGCTAGAAATGGTTATTGAAGAACCTGGCCATAATAATAGGGATTGGCTTCTAAATAGGGCGTTACAACTTAATAAAGAGAACTGATATAAATCGTTCATCCTATTCTCATAAAACTTATTTTTGCTCATATACATTAGAGTAGCAATAATAAATATTTTATGAGGATAGGATTTTTTTGTGACGAGTAACGTGCTACATAAGCAATTGGAAAATCGGCAGGTAGGTGACAGGGGGTTTAAGCACGGCGTATAAATAACAAAGTTATTTAACGCGGCCTAGCCGATTTTCAGGATCACTAGCAAAGTTCAACATAAGCAATTGGAAAAGCGGCAGGTAGGTGACAGAAGGATTAAGCACGACTTAGCCGATTTTCAGGATGCAATAAAACCTTAGCGGGTAAAAAATGGAGGGATTCACTTGTTTGAACAATACGAGAATATTGTAAATCAATATAACATACAAGTACGAAATTTTTACAAGGGCAGAGGTGCTATTCTTATAGAAACAGATTTAGGGTTAAAACTGTTGAAAGAGGTTCAACTGCACGAAGATAAACTTATGTTTATATATCAGTTACAAGAAATACTACGTGCTCAAGGCTTTTATATTGATACAATGCTTCATACTAAGGATGGTGAGCTTTTTGCCAGGGAAGACCATAAAAAATATGTACTTAAGGATTGGACAGAGGGTAGAGAAATATACTTTAATGATAAAAATGAAGTGCTAGTAGCTGTAAGACATTTGGCAAAAATGCATTCTGTGAATTTACAGCCGATTAAAAAGTGCGTTTATGAAAGGTTTGATAAAAGTGATTGCCTTTTAGACGCGCTTACTAGACACAATAAAGAACTGATAAGAATGAGAAACAGTATAAAAAGAATGGGTAGCTGGTCAGAATTTGATTTGCTCTATTTGGAATCCTTTGATTATTACTATATGGAAGCAAAAAAAGCCATATACCTTATTAATAAAGTATATGAAGAGGCGCAAAGGTGTCATAATCTAAGTAAGGTTATCATCCATGGTCAATACAATCATCACAACCTTATTTTTGATGATACAAATAAATTACATATTTTTAACTTTGAGTATGCGGCTTATCATTTGCCAATAATTGATTTATATAGCATGATAAGGAAAACGATGGAAAAGAATGATTGGGACGTTAAGTTTGGACTTGAAGCATTTGATGAATATACTCGAATCTACTGTTTAAATAAGCAAGAGCTAGAATTAATGGCATACCTTCTTATGTATCCAGAAAAGTTTTGGAAAATAAGCAATTATTATTTTAATTTAAACAAGGCTTGGAAGCCAAAACAAACACTCGTAAAGCTTAGAAAGCTAGTTGCACAAGAAGAGAAAAAGAAATGCTTTATTGAAAAATTTATTCACTATATAAAATGCTAGGTATTATTGCATTAAAAAAGATGACTTCTGCGTTCAGAAATCATCTTTTTAAGGTTGATTGGTTTTTATTTATTTTTAATCAAATTTGCTATGACAATATAGCGATCAGGCGCATCCCCAATCGTAATAAAGGGATAACACGTGGTCAATGTCAGCACAGCAGCATCCGTAGGTACGATGACTGTTTTGTCGTCTTTATCGACGATCCGAGTGCTACTGACTTCATAGAAGAATATACCCTCAGATGTTTCTACGATCAATAGATCCCCTAGCACCAATTTCTCTATTTGGCTGAAGACCGTGTCATTATGTCCTGACAACACACAATTATCTTCTTGCCCAGGTAGCACGCTTTGGATGAAGTGTCCTACACCTTTCTTAAGCTCCTCATTACCAGTCCCTTGTAATATCGAAAATTCCTGTTTTAAAGCTGGTATCGTCAAAATACCAATCGTATCACCTGTCTGAGGATAATCCGAGTAAAGGATTTCACTTGGTACTGGTGCAAATGAAGAATCTAACGTCGTTGAAGCATCCCCAACAGTTAAGGCGGTGAAATAATCCGGATTCAACAAATCCGTAGCCAGCAAACGATCAGGGGTAACTTCAATAGCCATATTAGACAGGGTCCACTTATTAAACAGCGCAAAGGAGACAAATCCTATGCCCAAAATCATAAATCCCAAGGATAGCATTGTAAGCGGGGAATGTTTGTTCCCCAATCGTTTAATCCTATTCAAAACGTTTCCTATAGATCCAACCAACAGCTCCTACAAGAACGAGAACAACACCGATAATAAATAATGTATTTAACTGTGCACCTGTCTTAGGAAGTTCTCCTCCTGTAACAGTCTCTGTAACAACTTCGATATCATCTTCAATTACATCTTCGATTACATCCGGTGTACCTTCCCCATTTATGTCAGGCATTTCCGCAGGTAAAGTATCATTGTTCGTCAGCGTTACAGTTTTTACATCTCCAGCAGCTAAAGTAATGGTACCATCTGAATCACTATCACCACTATAACTTAACGTGTACCCATCAATAGCATCTTCGCTAATGACATATGTTCCTGGATCTAATCCATAGACTGTTCCTGGCGCTTCAGCACCTGGTGCCGGGCTAGCTACAACGTCATTACCTGAAGTCTTTACGTACAAGTTAAAGTCTGTTGCAATTGCAGTTCGGCCATCATCATTAATTACATGTTTAATAACATAAAGAATTGCTGGTTCTGGTATTACTTCGGTAGGAGGGAGGGTAACGATAACCTCGCAAATCCCATTTGTAATGGTATTGCTATCTAACGTAACTGCACCCGTTATTGCTAGCAATTGTCCTTGCACTGCCGCGCCTGTATTAGCTGTGATAGAAACCTGTGCTAATATGTGTCCAACAAAATAAGAATTTGATCCTAATGTTGCAGAACTTGCCACCTTCCAAAAAGTTCGACAAAACCGAGCACTGTTGATCATATTGACATTACTGTTCGATGCCGTAGTCAGTGACGATGCCGTCTTAAATACGAAAACACCCTCAGGATCACCTTGAGCATCAAGTGTTAGCGTGCCTGTAATCTGAAATGTACCATCCGCTGAATCGTAGACACCTGGTGTCAAAGTAGTCCCACCAAGTTCACTAGGAATGCGCGTAACTGGCAATCTTCCTGCTGCATCGTTATAGGCAACGACCAAATCTTCCTTTGCCTTCATTGCTTGCGTATCCGCTACGTGGACTTCTCCACTAATTGTTATAGTCTCTTGTCCAGTGAAGGATGTTCCTGGGTACAGCCCCACATTTCCGCCAAAACTTCCATTGATTGTGGTCGTACCGATATTTGTAATTGTAGAACCCGCTAAAACCGCATAATCTTCAGTGGTTCCAAGGGTTACTGGTGCTTCAGCCGCTATGCTCGTTGTTGGTGTCGTCACCATAACGAGTAGTAATAGTGCCAGTAGTAATGACATAAACTTCATTTTTGTTGTTTTCATAATTTGTTTTGTACCTCTTTTGAATTATTTTGATCTCTTTATTGAATTGTAATATGTAAATTAGTATTTGTTCATAAAACACGATGTATCTGTAGCGACTTTTACCAAAATCCTTGTAACAAGATTCAATACACGCCTATTATAAGATACGTGTAAAAAAATAATTTTCGGGACTCTTTTTTCAAAATATTTTTATTTTACCACATATTATATGTTAAATCCTTATGATTAAACATTTTTTTAAACTTTTTTATTTCACCTAATGGGTGAAAGTTGAATTTTGAAGGAACGCATATGTATTATGGTTTTGAGTGCATTTTTTGAATTATTGACGTAGAATCTAAGTATAAATAGAAGGAGTATGCTATTGGATTTGATTTAAACGAATCCGTATAGTGAGCATAATATTGACGGTATACAAGAATTAGTGATATACTTTTTTAGAGAAACAGTAAGGAAAATAATGGTTAATCAAGATTAGGAGTCTATAATGGCATATAAAGATTTGCAAGAATTTATAGAACAGCTAGAAGGAAAAGAATTGTTAAAAAGAATAAAAGCAGAAGTAGATCCTGAGCTGGAAATCACTGAAATTACTGACCGAGTCTCTAAGAACTATGGTCCAGCATTGCTTTTTGAACGGGTTAAAGGTTCGGATTTCCCGGTGCTAATCAATGCCATGGGAACTTATGAAAGAATGAGTATGGCGTTGGGTGTTGAAAAATTGGATGATATCGGACAAGATATAGATGAATTCATCGATATGACAAATTATCTTGGACTTATGAATAAGTTTAAATCTGTACCAAGATTAACTAGAATGGCGTCTATATTTCCAATAAAATTGCCTATAAAAGGAGCGTGCCAACAAATCATTGAACATGAACCTGATCTGTTCAAGCTCCCTGTTTTAAAATGCTGGCCAGGTGATGCAGGTAGATTTATTACGTTACCACTCGTTTTCACCAAAGACCCTATAAGTGGCATACAAAATGTGGGTATGTATCGATTGCAAGTCTTTGATAAAAACAGTACAGGCATGCATTGGCACATGCATAAGGATGGACGAGAAATATATGAGCATTATAAAGCACTTGGAGGTAGAATGCCTGTTTCGGTTGCACTTGGCTGCGATCCAGCAATCACTTATGCAGCTACCGCACCTCTTCCAAGTATGATTGATGAGATGATGTTTGCAGGCTTTTTAAGGAAACTACCAGTGAAGCTCGTTAAGTCAATTACGAACGATATTTATGTACCTGCAGATGCAGAATTTATTTTAGAAGGCTATGTGGATGTGGAAGAAGATCTGCGCTTAGAAGGGCCTTTCGGAGACCATACAGGTTATTATTCTCTTGCAGATTATTATCCTGTTTTTCATGTAACCTGCATAACGCACAAGAAAAATCCTGTCTATCCAACGACGATCGTAGGTAAACCACCTATGGAGGATTGTTATATGGGCAAGGCTACTGAACGGATTTTTCTGCCACTTATTAAAATGCAACTTCCTGAAATTGTAGATATCAACTTTCCCTTAGAAGGTGTATTTCATAATTGTGTAATTGTTTCAATAAAAAAACGATATCCTGGGCATGCCAGAAAAGTGATGAATGCGCTTTGGGGTATGGGACAAATGATGTATACAAAAATGATCATTGTAGTGGATGAAAATATTAAACCAAGTGATTTGAGTACTGTTGCTTGGAAAGTCTTTAATAATATTGATGCGAAAAGAGATCTTGTGATTTCGGAAGGACCTTTAGATGCCCTTGATCACGCTTCTGTGCTACCTCACTATGGACATAGAGTAGGCGTTGATGCTACAAAAAAATGGACCAGTGAAGGGCATAGCCGAGAGTGGCCAGACGATATTGAGATGTCTGAGGATATAAAAGCTCTTGTGTCTAGAAAGTGGGCTGAGTATGGGTTTGAATAAATGGTTGCAGAGGTTTTTCAAGAAGGTTAAAGACTACGGGACACTTGTCATGTTTTCTCATACGATTTTTTCGCTGTCCTTTGCCCTTATTTCGATGCTACTTGCAAGTAGGGGTAAACTTCCTCTAGCTACCATATTCTGGATACTGATAGCGTTTATGGGTGCAAGAACTGGTGCAAATGCTCTTAATAGGGTAATAGATGCAGAAATTGACAAGAGGAATCCTAGAACAGCAACTCGTCAAGTCCCCCAAGGCGTAATGAAGAAACAAGAGGTTATTGTTTTTTCATCTATATGCTTTTTAATTATGGTTTTTGCTGCAGCAATGCTTAACACGTTGTGTTTATTGCTATCACCCATTGCGCTTTTTTTATTGATTAGCTATTCCTATACGAAAAGGTTCACGTATCTTTGTCATTTAATCCTTGGAATTACTTCTGCCGCAGCACCAGTTGGTGCTTGGATAGCGGTTACAGGAAGTTTTTCTTGGATTGCTCTAGTGATGGGGGCTGCTAATACATTATGGGTTGCAGGCTTTGACGTTATCTATGGCTCTCAAGATTATAAGTTTGATACTGAAAATAAACTTCATTCCATACCAGTAAAATTTGGTGTAAAAAATGGCTTGCGTATTGCTGGTTTTTTTCATGCAATTGCCTTAATATGTTTGGTGATGGTTGGCTTGTTGAGTGAAGAGCTTAGCGTTATTTATTATGTAGGTTTGATTATTATAACAGCTTTGTTTATTCTTGAGCATAGATTGGTTTCACCAGATAATTTAACCCATGTAAAAATTGCTTCCTATAGCATCAATCAAATGATAAGTGTGGTGTTTTTGATCATGGGTGTTGTAGATGCGCTGTTGTAACCAAATAGGAGGATGCATTCAATGAAAAAAATAGTGATAGGTATTACAGGCGCTAGTGGGAGTATTTATGGAAAGCGCATGGTTGAGGTATTGCTGGAAATGGGCTATGAGCTCCATGTAATTTGTACAGACAATGGTAAAAAAGTTATGCAATACGAAACAGGCACGGATCTAGTAGCTTGGATTGGGAGCTTAAAGGAAAAATATGCATCTATACACTTAGAGGATATCGAGGATATGTTCTCTGGAGTTGCCAGTGGTTCATATCCTTATGATGCTGTTATCATTCTCCCATGTTCTATGGGTACACTGGCAGAAATCAGTCAAGGCTATGCAAAAAATCTATTAACTAGAGCAGCAGATGTTGCTTTGAAGGAAAACAGAAAATTGATTCTTGTACCTAGAGAAACGCCTTTAAATGCGATACATTTAGAAAATATGTTGAAATTATCAAGATTAGGCGTGACACTTATACCTGCTATGCCTGGTTTTTATCACCATCCAGAAACAGTTCAGGATTTAGTCGATTTTGTTATAGGAAAGATTTTAGATTATTTATCAATTGAAAATAATATGTTTAAGAAATGGGGAAATGTATAATGAAAAAAATAGTAATGATGATTATGGTGGCAGTGTTGATGATATCTTTAGCCGCTTGCGCTAAAACAACAAGCGATACAATGAACAATGAAGCTGGAAAAACGCTAACAATTGGACTAATGTCTTCGGAAGATGCGACACCTTTTGTATTAGCAGAAGAAAAAGGCTATTTTGAAAAGCATAAGGTTATCGTAAAATATGAAGTCTTTAAAAGTGCAAAAGATAGGGATGCAGCGTTACAATCAGGAGGCTTAGACGGGATCGTCGGTGACCAAGTAGCAATTTGTCTTTATCAAAATGCAGGCTTCGATATTAAAATTGCAAGCTATACGGATTGTAACTTTTCACTCATTGCAGCTAAGAATTCGGGAATTAAGACGATGGAAGATGTGGTGGGAAGAAGCGTTGCCATATCCGAAAAAACAGTTATAGAATATACCTTAGACAAGATGCTTGAGAGTCATAATATTGATGCTACATTAGTTGTTAAATCAGTCGTTCCGGCTATTCCAACTAGAGTGGAAATGCTTAGCAATCATAAGGTCGATTTAGCGTTACTTCCTGAGCCATTTGCAACCTTGGCCTTAAAGGATGGAGGCGTGCTTCTTGAAAAAGCAAGTGAGATTGGATTGCGACCAAGTGTCATCGCCTTTACGGGGGAAGCTATAGCTGGAAAACAAGACGAAATCAATCTTTTCTTCAAAGCCTATGATGAGGCTATAGAGTATGCGAATGTTACGCCTATTTCTGAGTATGAGGACACTGTAATTCGTGCAGTAGGTTACCCGCAAGATATGAAAGGGAAAGTTGTTTTTCCTAAGTTGAATAAAAGTGGTCTTCCAACAGAAGATGCACTACAAAGTGCAATCGATTGGGTTGAAGCTTATGGGCTTAGTAAAAAAACATTAACCCCTAAGGATTTAATTATGAACTAAGAAGAGGGTGACAAAATGTTAGAGATTGACCAACTAAAGGTTGCCTATACCTCAAATCATCAACGTGTGAATGCATTAGGTCCAATGACTATTAACTTGGAAAAGGGTGAAATTTATGCCATCATTGGGCCATCTGGCTGTGGGAAATCCACATTGCTCCATGTACTAGGTGGTATTATTCATGATTTTGATGGACAAGTACAGCTTAATGGAGAACGTCTCGAGGCGAACAAATGTACAATTGGGTTCATTCCTCAGAACTTTGGATTGCTACCCTGGAAAAATGTTGAGAAAAACTGTAGGTTGTCTCTTAAAATAAAAGGGGTAGCTATGGATCAACAGGTTAAGGAACGTGTCGATTCTATCATGCATCGATTAGATATACATACCTTAAAGCATCGATACCCAAATGAATTAAGTGGTGGACAGAGGCAGAGGGTTGCGATTGCAAGGGCTTTTATTATGAATCCTGACTTGTTGCTGATGGATGAGCCATTTTCTGCCCTCGATTCTCTAACAAGAGAAGAAGCGGGGGAGCTCTTTATCGATGTTTGGAATCAGTATAAAGTGACTACGGTATTTGTGACCCATAGTATTGAGGAAGCCATCTTCATAGGAAAAAAAATTATTATCATGTCTCACTGTCCAGGGACTATTGTTGAAGTCATCGATAATCCGCTTTTTAACCGAATGGAAGAAGTTCGTAACTTACTAGGTGGGGGTACAAGCTATCTAGAGTTATCCTCGTATATTAGAGGTATTGTAAAGCGAGGATGGAAAAGATGAGATCAAAAAGAAAACTTTTGACATTTATGCAGGGATTTATCATCATTAATCTATTATGGTATTTTTTGGCAAGGCTTCTGAGCTTACGTGTATTGCCAACGCCTCTAATGGTTTATCAAAATATGAATCTACTATATACAGATAAGATATATCAACATATTTTAGCAAGTCTTTATAGAGTGATTAGTGGTTTGAGCATTTCTTTGATATTTGGAATTGGTATAGGTTTGTTAATGGCATATTCTAGAGTGTGGAATAAGTTTTTAAGCCCTCTCATATACTTTACTTATCCAATTCCAAAAACAGTTTTCCTGCCCATTATTATGCTTCTATTTGGTTTGGGAGACAGTTCCAAGATTACCTTGATTGTTCTTATTGTTATCTTTCAGGTAATTGTTTCTACTAGAGATGCAATACTTAATATTCCACAGGATACTTATCACCTGATTCGTAGCCTAGGGCCTTCTAAGCGTCAAATCTTCATTCACGTGACACTGCCAGCAGTATTGCCAGAATTATTGACGAATTTAAGATTGTCAGTTGGAACAGCACTTTCTATATTATTTTTTGCAGAAGCCTATGGTACCCATTATGGTATTGGTTACTATATACTAGATACATGGTCAAGAATGGATTATATCAGTATGTATCTAGGTGTTATCACAATCAGCTTGTTAGGATTTGTTTTGTTCATTGCAGTTGATATTTTGGAAGAATATGTTTGTAGATGGAAAGTATAACTAATAAAAAATCTATTTTTGTTAGTTATAAAAATATTTCGGATAGGAAAGAGTATGAACATGGACACTATAAGAAAAATATTTATAAATTGCTTATTTATATTGCCTTTTTTCCAAGGGCTTTATTTTTGTCATGAAGCAATTGGGTTTACGGTCATATTTTTAGTGCTACTAATTGGATGTCTTGTGCTTAAAAAAGGTATAAAGATAGAAAAAAGCATAAACAGTATGGTGCTTTTGATGTTGCCGTTATTATATTTTATAGCGGCTCTTTATGGTATAGACAAAGGTATGGCACTCATTGGTGCGTTTAAGGTATTCACATATACTGTGTTTTTTTTACTCTACACACAATTATATACCCAGAGCTTTAGAGAGAGGCTATTGAATTCAATCATATATTCGGCTATTATTACTGCGTTATTAGGTGTGATCGCATATTTTTTCACTCCATTAGAACGATTGTTGATTCAAGATAATCGATTGGGTGGTGTATTTCAATATGCCAATACCTATGGTCTTTTTTGCATCGTAGCACTGATTCTAATTATTAGAAAAAAAGAAAAAAAACTACTAGAAATATGGGGCAGTGTGCTTTTGATTATTGCGGTCATTTTAACCTTTAGTAGAGGTATTTTGCTGATCGGTGCAGTGGTTGTTGCGATTGCTTGGTTTCTAGATAAAGAGAATAGAGTGAAACAGGGCACATCTTTATTATCAGGAATTGTAATTGGTTGTACTTTTGTGAAAGGGTTCGGATTAAATGAAGTTAGTACAAGAGTTTCTGAGTCTGCATTACATTCAAGTGAATGGTTAACTCGGTTGATTTATTACAAGGATGCTTATCATATCATTAAAAAATTTCCTTTTGGAATCGGATATGACGGTTATTCTTTCGTTCAACGTACTTATCAAACGGGTTCAAATTATTTTGTAAAATATGTTCATTCCAATATACTTCAATATGCACTAGATATAGGTATTATTGGTGCGATTTTGGTTAGTATTTATTTTATAAGCAATTTAGTTTTTAATAAAATGGACGGACATCTTAAATTGATTTTCATTACAATCGTTGGACATGGTTTAATCGATTTTGATTTTGAGTTTCCAGTGGTATTTATTATTTTGATTATTATAATAGGTATTCAGGAAAATCAGATCATTACATTTTCTAAAATGTGGAGAATACCAGTGCTTTGTGCAATAGCCTTAACGAGTATTTGTCTTTATCTCTTTTGTGCAACCGCATTAAATTACTATGAACAGTATGAAAGAGCTTCTGAGCTATATCCATATTATACAGAAGCAAAAATGAAATACCTATTACAGGGTGATGGTATAACTTATGAAGGGTTTTTATTGAGTCATGAAATAACGGAGCAAAACAAATATGCATTAGAAGCAGTGGTCTATGAGAGGGATTATGTCTATAGTACAAAGGATTATGAACATGCAACTTTTTATGCTAAGAAGACTATGAACTTAAATCCATTAAACATAAAACATGTTGAAGTATACAGTGATATTCTGTTAGAATGGTTTCAAGAAGCAATGAAAAGGAATGATAAGGAAACAGCACAATTTTGCCTAGAAGAAATGAATAAGATTCCAGATTACCTAGATAAACTTGCAAAGGAGAGAAATACTGATTATAATATAAAGAATAAAGTAAGCTTAAAAATGACAGAGTTATTAATAAGGAATTATCAAATTGCAAATGAAAGCTATTCAGAGTTAAAGGATAATTGAACACATTAAAAGGGATAGGTGATATGAATGGAAAAGAAAAGTAAAAAAATGGATATAGTAACAAAAATGTCCATTGTTGGAGGATTAGGATTAATATGTATTTTGATTTTAGTAAGCATCATTTCTTTTGCAATTAAAGATAAAACGATTAAAAAAAATAAGGATAAGCCAGATGAAACCCTTGAGACAGAAGTTGAATCAGCAGAAGGCGCAGATTTTCTAAGAACTTTAGCACTTATTAAAGAAGTAGATACTGAAAAAAAAGAGCTCACTGTTTTAGATATTCAGCAAGGAAAACAAGTTGTTCTTAAAGTAGATGGTGCAGTAGACATTAAGGATGTATATGGAACGCTATTGGCTTTTGCACAGCTAAAGACAGGTGACATTATAGAAGCAAAATATGATAGTAAGTCACTCCGACCTGAAATGATTCAAATAACAGGCCAGACATGGGAAAAGAAGAATATTCAAGATTTGATTTACGATAAAGAAAACAAAACAATTCAAATCGGAAATGATATATATAAATATACGGATGATTTAGTTACAACCTTCGCTGGTAAAATTATGGACATAGATAAGCTTGATCCTGTAGATTTAGTGACTGTAAAAGGTTACAAAGATACAATTTGGTCAATTACCTTGGAAAAGGGTCACGGTTTTATAGTGTTAAAGAATCATGAAAAGTTCATAGGTGGAACTATTGAAATTGGAAAGAAAACTGAGGATATAAAGAAGGATACCAAAGTAACAGTACTTATGGGTGTGCAAAATATTGTTGTAGCAAAAGAAGGAATGGTTTCGTTTGTTACAGAAGTAATTGTTGAAGAAGACAAAGAGGTAATTATAGATATAGGCTCTGCTCAACCAACCGCAGGTATGGTTAGCTTTACTATAACGCCAGGAGATGTCCAGTTATTTATTAATAATGTACAATATAAAGATTTTTCAAAACCAATAAACTTAGAATTTGGAACTTATAATCTAAGAATTGAAAAGGCCAATTATGTTCCTTGGGAGAGTAAGCTGGTGGTAAATCAAGCTTTTATGCCAGTAGAAATTAATATGAATAAAAAGGCTCAATATATTAAAGTAAATAGTCCAGTAGGATGTTCTATGTATATTGATGACAATTACATTGGAATAATCCCTGTGGAAGCGCCTATTGATCCCGGAGCGCATACGGTAACAATTCGAAAGGATGGTTATTATTCGAAAATGCACTCCATTCAAGTTGAGGACAATGGCCAAGATGCTAATTTTGTTTTCCCTGAATTGATACCGATGCCAACACAAACAGAAACACCATAACAATAAATCTACAGAAGGAGGGTAATAGTATGGATTACATGAAGCATTATGAAGGATGGTTACAAAGCACTTATTTTGATGAAGCAACGAAGGAAGAATTAAAGGGAATTAAAGGTAATGACAAAGAGATTCAGGAAAGATTTTATAAGGATTTAGAATTTGGTACAGGTGGCTTAAGAGGTATTTTAGGCGCAGGTAGCAATAGAATGAACATTTATACGGTTAGAAAAGCAACACAAGGCTTAGCAAATTATATTAGTCAAGAAGGAGACAAAGCGAAGAAGCAAGGGGTAGCGATTGCTTACGATTCTAGAAGAATGTCTCCAGAATTTGCAGATGAAGCAGCACTCGTGCTTGCAGCAAATGGAATAAAAGCCTATGTATTTGAGTCTTTAAGGCCTACTCCTGTACTTTCCTTTGCAGTTAGACAATTAGGTTGTATTGCAGGTATTGTTGTTACTGCAAGCCATAATCCGCCTGAATACAATGGATATAAGGTTTATTGGGAGGATGGGGCCCAAGTCACTTCACCAAAGGACGAAGACATCATTACAGAGGTATCTAAGGTTGAAGATTATGCAACTGTAAAAACGATGGACAAGGAAAAAGCAATGGCAGAGGGACTTTATCAAGTAATTGGTAAAGAGATAGACGATTTATATATTGCCGAGTTAAAGAAACTTGTCATTGACCAAGAGGTCATTAAAAAAGAGGCTGACGATTTCACCATTGTTTACACGCCGTTGCATGGTACAGGAAATATTCCTGTTAGAACGATCTTAAAAGAAATTGGATTCACTAAAGTTGAAGTTGTTAAGGAACAAGAGCTACCAGACGGAAATTTCCCAACGGTAAGCTACCCAAATCCTGAAGATATTAAAGCCTTTGAGCTTGCAATTAAACTAGGTAAAGAAAAAAATGCAGATGTTATTTTAGCAACAGATCCTGATGCAGACCGTCTGGGAGTACTTGCTAAAAATGCTGAAGGAGCATTCGTGCCTCTCACAGGTAATATGGTTGGAGTTTTACTTTTAGACTATATTCTAAGTCGCAAACAAGAAAAAGGTCAATTGCCTAAAAATGGTATTGTCGTTGAAACCATTGTGTCAACGAATATGGTTGGGGCTATAGCAAAGCATTTTGATGTTGCAATGGTTGAGACGCTTACAGGTTTTAAATACATTGGTGAAAAAATTAAAGAGTACGAAGAAAGTGGAGAGTATGAATATCTTTTCGGCTTTGAAGAAAGCTACGGTTGCCTGATCGGAACCCATGCTAGGGACAAGGACGCAGTAGTTGCAACTATGGGTGTTTGTGAACTTGCAGCGTTTTACAAATCTAAGGGAATTACTCTTTACGAAGCTTTAGTAGCACTTTATGAGAAATACGGTTACTACAAGGAATCACTAGAATCTCTAACCTTAAAAGGTATTGAAGGTATCGAGAAAATTGAACATATTCTGACCACCTTAAGAACAACACCTCCAACGGAGTTAAATGGTGTTAAAGTGGTTGAAGCAAGAGATTACGAGCATGATCAAATTAAGAATTTATTAACAGGACAAGTAAGACCTACAGGGCTACCTAAGTCTAATGTTCTCTACTTCGATCTAGAAGATGAGTCATGGCTCTGTATTAGACCTTCAGGCACTGAGCCTAAGGTTAAGTTCTACTTTGGTGTAAAAGGAAGCTCAATGGAAGATGCAGATGCTAAGATGGAGAGCTTCACCAAAGCTATGATGACAAAGATTGAAGAAATAGCTAAATAAAATTTAACCGATGTGCAATCGAAGCTTGCATTCGGTACAAAACCGTAGCGAATGCGCAGGTTTTGTAACATTGACATGAGCTGCCTCACAAGAATTTTATTCTTTTGAGGCAGTACTTTTATACACACAGACATAAATCAACGCCCCTCTTCATAAAGATATATAAAGAATTGCATAAGGGTGAAAAATGAAGTTAAAGTTTTTATTAATAGGAGTCCTACTTATGACAGTAACAATTTTTTCAGCATGTAAGGATACCAAAGATGACAATATAGAAAAGGTAAAAGATCTACAATATACAGTATTAGAAAGCAGTCAATTACCCGAAATCGTAGCAACAAAAATCGAAGCCGAAAAAGAAGCTCCTTTTAAATTTAGCTACACCGACGGAGAGTCAATGTATATTGCAATCGGTTATGGCGAACAACCTACTGGAGGTTACAGTATTCAGGTAACAGATCTTTATCAAGCACAGGAATACATAGTAATCAAAGCAACGTTAATTGGACCATCTGAAAAGGATTTAGCAGTAACGGTACTCACATATCCGTATATAGTGATAAAAACAGAAAACCAAGACTTGCCAGTTTGTTATAAATAGGTATTGATGACACCCCACTTTTTGTGGGGCTTCTTGTTTATATAGCAGTTAGATGTTAAAATAATGAAAAGACTATATAGATTTAAGCTGAGGAATAAAAATGAAAAAAATGGATAGAATACTTAAGGAATGGATTTACGCTTTTTGTAGTGCTGTAATATTGGTATTCATACTTTATTATGTCATGTGGCCCATACATGTAAGTGGAAATTCAATGGAGAAAACCCTATCTAGCGGAGAAATTATCCTAGTCTCTAAACTTAGTGTCTATTTGGAACCTTGTAAATATGGTGACATAATCATTATGTACATTAAGGAAGGCGAGAAGAAACAGAAAATAGTAAAAAGAGTAATAGGAATAGAAGGCGAGCATGTTGTTATTAAGGATGGGCTTGTGTCAATTAATGGTAAAGTACTACAAGAACAATATACCTCGAGTCCTACTCATGCAAATATCGATTTATTTGTTCCAAAGGATGCCTACTTTGTACTAGGTGATCATAGAGAAATTAGTAAGGATAGTAGGGAGTTCGGATGTGTTTTTAAAGGGGATATTAGAGGCAGGGCTATTTTTATATCTAATGGTTTATAAAAACATATTGACAAGTCGTGGTTTTTTTGATATAATCTTGAAATTTATTGACTTCTTCAGGAGGAAGTGTTATACTATTAAAGAAATGAGGTGGCTGCATGATTGCAAAGGAAGAAATTTCACTGGTTAGGAAGCAAGTAGATAAATACATTGGTAGCAAGGTATTGATTAAAGCTAACAAAGGAAGAAAAAGAGTTGTAATCAAAGAAGGTGTTCTTCAGAGTACCTACCCAAGTATATTTATTGTGAAGGTACAAAATGAATATCAAGACACATATAGAACAGTCTCATACAGTTATACGGATATCATAACTAATAATGTTGAGCTAACGTTGTTCCCAGAATAGTAGCCTAATGGCCAAGAAGTTTTAAATTCTTGGTTTTTTTGTACTCTTTTTTATCGATAAGTCTTTTATTAGGATTATTGTTAGAGCTCATTCGATATTTTTTTTTAATAACACTAAATTTATTAGATATAGGAATTTGTTGATTTAGCTGATAGTAAAATAGGAGCTTAAATATTTGCTATAGTAATTTAAATGTACAAATATAGTAGAAATTTGAAGTTTAAAATATGACGATTATATTACAGGTGGATTACTAGATTGCTATTATAAAATATTAAGTTCATAATAAGGCTGGGCTTTTGTCGACGATACTTAAGGAAAGCGAAAATAAACATCAAAATGTCCATGTAGGTATAGTTAATAAAGAAGGGAGTTGTTATTATGTTAGGAAACAGTACGGTTACAATTATGGCTGTCATTGTGTTAGTAATTATCGTCGTTGTGTTGGTACTACTTTATAGGCGATTTGTTAAATAAAGTATAGTGTTGTTTAGGGTTTAAAGGTCATTGCCCTTTGATATCGATAGTGATGGTTTTAGAGATAATAGGCAGTTGGACAGTTTGAAGTTTGAATTGTTGTCGGGATGTGGAGTAGGGGAGATAATAAAAAGAAAGTTACGATCTAAGCATAATTAGAACGTAGCTTTCTTTTTAGGTATTACTATCAATTAATCGAGGAATAGCTTTACATCATGTCCTTCAATGCTAATAGGCTTGTATTTATATAATTTTTGTAAAACAAGAGGGTCATCAGAATCGTTCTGGTGTAACAATATCGAATGAGAGGAGCCTCAGTTTGAAGTTATTCAGACTATTAGAAGTGGCAGTATCGTAGGTTGCCTTCGGTATACAATGGTGAAAAAATGAAATATAGGAAACTTGGAAACATGGAAAAGGAAGTATCTGCTATTGGCCTGGGATGTATGGGAATGAGCCAGGGCTATCCCCCGTTTCCTGAGAAAAGCGAGATGATTCGTTTTTTAGGTCAGGCAGTAGAATTAGGAGAGAATTTTTTTGATACATCAGAACTTTATGGCTTATATGCCAATGAAGAATTGGTAGGTGAGGCGCTGGAACCATATAGAAAACAAGTTGTCTTAGCTACAAAGTTCGGGTGGGATATACGTGACGGCAGGGTGTTAGGAACCGATAGCCGTCCTGAGACCATAAGAAAGGCAGTAGAAGGTTCTTTGAAACGTTTACGTACAGATTACATTGATTTGTATTATCAGCATGGAATAGACCCTAATGTGCCAATCGAGGAAGTTGCGGGAACTGTGAAAGAACTTGCAGAGGAAGGCAAGATTCTTCACTGGGGGCTTTCAGAGGCAGGTGTTAAGACAGTGCGTCGTGCACATACAGTATTCCCGTTAACTGCACTGCAAAGTGAGTATTCCATGTGGTATCGCAAACCAGAAGAAGAAATGCTTGTTGTATTGGAAGAATTAAATATTGGGCTGGTACCCTTTAGTCGCCTTGGAAAAGGATTTTTAACTGGTGCTATTACACAGGATGTCTTTTTTGAAAAAAACGATATACGGCTTTCTATTCCTCGTTTCAATGACCCGCATAATTTGGAAGCGAATCAGGCTCTGGCAAATGCAGTTAGAGAATATGCACAAAAAAAAGATGTAACGCCGGCACAGCTTGCACTTGCATGGCTATTAGCACAAAAACCTTGTATTGTACCAATTCCTGGTACAAAAAAATCGTTTTTCAATTAGTAACCCATGGCCCAAGGGATGGTTGCAAGAACAAAAGGAAGGTCTCAATATCACCTCGGTAGAAGAGCTTGAAAAAACCATTTTTTATCGATTGATGATTCAATCTGTGACAGGCATTTCAGGATACAAGAACATGAAATTTAATGCATAAAAGGTCTACTAATCGAATAGGTTAGTGGATCTTTTTTGCTTTATAGGAAAGCTATATTATTTTGGCATAATGTGAAAAACATTCACATTGTGCGTCAATGAAATTTTCCTATAGAACCGAAGTTTGCTTTGCGAAAAACGCGACATAGCCGTTCTTCTTGTTGACTAGGAAAGTTCTGCATAAGCAATTGGAAAAGCGGCAGGAAGGTAACGAGAATTTTAACTCGTCGCAGCCGATTTTCTTGTATACCCAATAGGGTTACAGGACCAAAAGTAGAAAGTTGTTCTTTTTAGTACAACAATAAGATAAAAACAATTACCCCCAATATAAATCACGACTAAAAAACTGAAATTGTGCCATTAAAATGCATAATATTCTGAAAAAAGCATTTAATACACAGTAATTGCATTGACAATACCGCTGTTTAGGACTAGGATACATGTATAGATGTGACAAACACATGGGTAGAAAGGAGCATTTTAATGAACATATTGTATAAACTTTCACATAAAGAGGTCTTTGGATTTTTCGAAGAATTGACCGCTATTCCGAGAACTTCTGGAAATGAACAACAGGTAAGTGATTACCTAGTGAATTTTGCAAAAGAACGCGGTCTAGAAGTCTTTCAAGATAAAGCACTAAACGTGATTATTAAAAAGAATGGAACAAAGGGTTACGAGAAATTAGAACCTGTAATTATTCAGGGACATATGGACATGGTCGGTGAAAAAACCAGTACCAGTACCCATGATTTTTCGAAGGATCCTTTAAAACTAAGAATAGTTGATGATTTTATTTATGCAACAGATACCACTTTAGGAGGAGACAACGGTATAGCAGTTGCTTACGGATTGGCAATTTTGGATGCAAAAAAATTAAAACATCCGCCGCTAGAACTACTCATCACCACGGATGAGGAAACGGGTATGTTTGGTGCCGCCGCCTTGTCCGCAGAGAACTTATCCGGAAAGACGTTGCTGAATATTGATACAGAAGAAGAAGGCATTTTTATTGTGAGTTGTGCAGGGGGGCTGACGTCTACTGTCACCTTCAGTCCCAAGTACCAAGATCTGTCTGGAATCGTTATGGAGGTTTCTGTAACAGATTTACAGGGAGGACATTCGGGAATGGAGATCATCAAACAAAGAGGAAATGCCATCAAACTTTTAGGAAGAGTCCTTAACAGACTCAATGTGGAAGTTGAAATAAAGCTGGTTACGATGAAAGGCGGAGCGAAACACAATGCGATTTCAAGAGAAGCCTATGCAACGATAGCGTTTCCGGAGGAGAATAAGGTGCAGGTCTCTGAAATCATAAAGGAGATGGACACCATTTTCAAGGCTGAAAACAGAGTGGAAGACCCCAAAATCAAGGTAAGCATTAAAAAAGCTTCAGGTGATCAGATGATGACTACAAATAGTAGCAAGAAAATCATTGGATATATGATGACTGTTCCTGATGGAATTCAAAGAATGAGTAGTGATATCAAAGGTCTTGTTGAAAGCAGTTTGAACTTAGGCGTCTTAGAAGATATTGCCGGAAAGATCGTATTCACACATGCTGTAAGAAGTTCACGCAAAAGTAAGAAGGCAGAAATAACACAAACCCTAGCAACATTAGCAGGTCTTACGGGTGGGGTGGTCAATAATACAGGTGATTATCCTGAATGGCAATATGAAGAAGACTCCAAAATAAGAAAAATAGCCATAGAGACCTACAAAGGCCTTTACAAAAAAGAACCGGAAATTAGCGCTATTCATGCAGGACTTGAATGCGGGCTATTGAAGAAATTACTACAAGGGACTGATATGATCAGCTTTGGTCCAAATCTTTTTGATGTACATACGCCTGGAGAACATATGAGTATCTCTTCAATAGAAAGAACTTATACATTTTTGACAACGTTACTTGAAAATTTGAAGTAACTTGAACGGAATTCTAAAATTTAAAAAGAGGAGCAAAAAACGATGAGTCAAATGAATAAAGATCTTTCAAGCAATGCTTATGGCGGAATAAAAGGAGAGAACTACATTCCTTTTATCCCAACAACGGAAGTTATGCCTGAAACAACTGGTTATTCCATTATAATCGGGATACTCTTTGCTTGCTTATTTGCAGCAGCAAACACTTATCTAGGTCTTAAAGTGGGTATGACTATTTCAGCGGGTATACCGGGTGCTATCCTTGCAACAGGACTCTTAAAAGCTGTTTTTAAAAGAAACAGTATCCTTGAAGCCAATATGATTGCATCCCTTGCAGCAATGGGGGAATCCATAGCGGGCGGTATTATATTCGTGCTTCCAGCCCTGATTCTTTTAGGATTTGGACTGTCCATAATTCAAGTTGCAATTGTAACTGTGGTAGGTGGAGTCATGGGCGTCTTCTTCATTACACCCCTTAGAAGATTCCTAGTTGTCGAAGAACATGGTACACTTATATTTCCTGAAGGCATGGCTGCAGCTGAAGTTCTTGTTGCGGGCAGTGTTGGTGGAAGTGGGTTCAAAACAGTTTTAACAGGAATTGGTGTAGGTGGAGTCTATAAATTTCTCTCAGGAGGACTGAAATTATGGCCAGAATCAGCATCTTATACCTTCACACGTTACCAAGGAACTCAGATCGGGGTTGACGCCCTCGCATCACTTTTGGGTGTTGGTTTCATCATCGGAACCAAGGTTTCAGCGCTGATGTTTGGTGGTGGAGTCATTGCATGGTTTGCTTTGATCCCCATCATCAAGTTTATGGGTGATGGCCTTACAGTTCCGATATTCCCAGCAAGTACTATCATTTCAGAGATGTCAGCTGGAGAGATTTGGTCAAACTACATTAGATATATCGGAACCGGTGCTGTTGCAGCGGGTGGAATAATTTCATTGATCACATCGCTTCCTACAATCATTGGAAGTTTTAAGCAGGCGCTTAAAGGAATGGGGAGCAAAAAAGGTGGTAAAGTTGAAAGAACGAATATGGAAGCTCCTTTGATTTGGGTAATTGGCGCGGCTGTATTTGGATTTTTCGCAACCTGGCTGATTCCTGCAATCGGAGGAGGACTCTTGGGTGGTATCTCTGCAGTTGTATTTTCCTTCTTTTTTGCAGTGGTATCTGCAAGAATGGTCGGGATAATTGGTGCTTCCAGTAATCCGGTTTCCGGCATGACCATAGCAACTTTGTTGGTTGTAGCCTCATTGCTCAAGATTACAGGAGTAACGGGTGATGAAGGTATCAAAACTGCACTACTAATTGCTGGTGTTGTCTGTGTAGCGATTGCTGTAGCCGGTGGAACTGCTCAAAGCTTAAAGACCACTTTCATAATAGGCGGAAATCCCAAAAGTGTTCAGATCGGAATGTTTGTAGCACTAGCGATCGCTTCGTTATCAGCTGGGGGCGTTGTGCTTTTGCTGGATAAAGCTTATGAAATCGGATCAGCAGAAGTTGCTGCGCCACAGGCCTCCTTAATGAGATTGATTGTTGAAGGGATAATGACGGCGCAGATTCCTTGGACGCTCGTTATTGTTGGAGCTGCTATTGCAGCATTTTGTTGGATGGTTAAAATTCCAATACTCCCCGTTGCGTTGGGGATTTATTTGCCCATATCCCTCAGCACACCGGTGCTCATCGGTGGACTTGTAAGAAGTCTCGTTGAGAAAAAATTCAAAGATGATGAAAAGAGAAAAACAGGTTCTGTTGATCGCGGGGTACTTCTTGCATCAGGACTTGTTGCAGGGGATGCGCTGATTGGAATATTAATTGCTGTCTTTGCCGTGCTCGAAGTGAAAATAGGAATTGGAGCCAAACTGTTTCCAACTCTCGCAGAAAGTAGTTTGTTATCCTTTATTATGTTCACTGTCATAGGCGTTTGGGTATATATGTTTGCGATCAAGAAAAATAAGGAAGTGAAATAAGGATGATTGTACATACTGTTAAGGATAAATACAATTTTGCACTCTATGTACCTGTGATCAAATACAAGGACTGGGAAATTATAGAGGGCAGAGTCAAGTTGTATTTTCATATAAAAGATCCTATCAGAAGATTTGCAGGTTGGCTGGTTAAAAAATCACCTGCTCATGATTTAACTTTTGATGAATTGTCCTCCATTACATGGATAACTGTGGATGGGAAAAAAACTATATTTGAAATTTCAAAATTAATCAATAAGGACAACAAAGATACGATGGAAGAATCCTTAAGAAGAGTGGTTACTTTCTTCCGATATCTGGCTAAGAAAGGTTGGATTACTTTTATAGAAGCTAAACCTGAATAAAAGGCAACAATAATAGGCTGCAGAACTTAGGATAAAATCCTCGGTTTTGCAGCCTGTGTGAATAAGCTAGAAATCGATTCTATGAATATGGAGATGAAAACGAAGGAGCATCGAGATGAAGAATAGAACAATAAATTTATTGCTCTATCCACGTCTCCACACATGTGGAGACCATTATAGGGCTGGGGTTAACTATTAGTGGAAGCGGAGGATCCTGCTTGTGCCATAACACAGTCAATGGCAAGAACAACCGCAAGCGCCACTACATCGTTTGTGTTATCAGCAAGATCCAATACATAGCAGTCTCCCCATGTAAACCATTCCTTTTTTATGTTCACTACATTTCGGCCTGATTCCAGTACCTCATAATTATGAGACCAAATGTCACCGTTAATTTCCCATTCAAGACCCCCAATAGAATAACGTGGACGTAGGATGGTAAATTCCTTTACGATTTCAGCTACTTGTTCGCCATTTACAAAGACGAAGAACTTAGGTAAAAAGCTAAATACCTTTTGTTGAATGAAGGCAACTTCATTGCCTGAGGTGTCAAATACGTGGAGCTTTTTGCCCCAAGAAAAAAATTCACCTTCTACAAAATATTTATCCGTTCCATGTTCATCTTTAACAGCAAACTTATCGTTCCATGAAAATATTTTTTGTTGAACACATAATTTCATCGCTATATCCTTTCTAATTCCATATCATTGCAGAGATACTCTTTTTACTTTATATCATTTCTCAAATGGTCAATAGAGTACGTTTCTCGATTTCCTTCCTTTGGCAAAGATTCCATAAACTTATTGATATCTTTCCCTTCAAGGCTTTCCAAGTACTCTATGAAGATTGAAAGCCTTTCGTATTCGGAAATTGAAAATAATACAGCATCTGGTTGATTGTTTTTTAAAACAAAAATCTTCCCGAAGCTTTCTGCTTTCTCCCTGCATGATTTGTAGTTCTTTATCATTTCAGAGTTTGAGACGATTGCTCTTGTTGAAATATTCATTTGAATTATCTCCATTTATTTATTTGATATAAGCTACCTTATATCAGTTATAACATTTTATCCATACATATTCTAAAAAATAATTAGAGTTATATTTCGCAGAATACGAATTCAATATCAAAAACTATTATATCATAGTCTTTCATCTTTTCAAAATATTTCAAGATAAAATTATTGAATTATTTAATGAAAAAACAGGAATTAAAATATTCTAAAAATAAATTGAATTATAATTAGAAAAATAATACTAAAAATAAGTTGACAAATAATTGCAAAGAGAATATGATGAACATACACTAAAATAAAAGGGCGTGAATAAATCAATGATTATTTCAACAAGAGCGATTGTTTCAAATTCTGAAATGATAAAGAATTACAAATCATGTAGAGATAAGGCAGAAAGCTTTGGTAAGATTTTTATTTTAAAAAACAATCAACCTGATGCTGTATTGTTTTCAATATCTGAATACGAAAGGCTTTCAATCATTATTGAGTATTTAGAAAGTCTTGATGGGGAAGATATTGTGAAGTTTATGGAATCATTGCCAAAGAAAGGTAATAGAGAAACATACACTATTGACCATTTGAGAAATGATATAGAACTAGAAATAGTAATAGAAGAAGAAATAGAAAAGGTTGTCTAGGTTACAGTTTAATTAATTATAAAACTCACTTTTTAAATCCATGGTTCTTGGGATTTATAAGGATCCCTCCCTTGGATAGATCACTTGAGCCTACGTTATCAAATGTAGTACTGTCTATAATCAATTCACTTAAATCATCAATTCTAATAAACAACTCATTTTTTCTAGTGTTACCTAGAAGGTTACCGAAAACTTGTTTCCTAATCAAATCCATATTGTTCTTAAAATCATAATATATTCCAACTTTTTCAGAGGTTCAATCTGTGTTTGGTACAAATAAAATCATTATATTCATGGCATTTTACATTGATAAATATGCTATGTCTTATTTTAATTCGCATATTTGGAAGTTTCGTTATTCTAAATCTTTAAAGGAGGACTACGTTATGAAGTATGTAAAGGTTAACATCGCAATCGTATTTTTGCTAACATTGAGTCTGCTATTAAGTGCTACGGGTATTCCTGTTATTGCTATTGAATTAGTTGTAAAGATAGAGGACATACCACCTATTTCTCAAAGACCAAATTTACCTACAGGATGTGAAGCAACATCGCTTACAATGCTACTTAACTTTTTTGGTAAGAATTTAACAAAAGAACAAGTAGCAGATATGATACCAAAAGGCCCAAAACCATATACAGTGAATGGTTTAACTTATGGTGCTGACCCTAAGAAAGTATTTGTAGGGAGTCCTTATGACTCGAACAGTTATGGCGTTTTTCATCAACCTATTTTATCAATTGTAAATTCTTGTTTTCCAACAAGAGCTGAAAACTTAACGGGAAAAACAATGGAAGATTTATTTGAAGTAATTGATTCGGGAAGGCCAGTTATGGTATGGGCAACGATAAATATGCTACCTATGAGATTGACAACAAAATGGAAACTTAATGATGGGAGTGCTTTTCAATGGCCTGGCGAGGAGCATACCTTACTTTTAATCGGATATACAAATAATTATGTAATTGTCAATGACCCTTATACGGGACAAGAAGAATATTATTCTAAGGCGTTGTTTGAAACAAGATGGAAATCCTTAGGGTTACAAGCGGTAACAGTTAAACCAACAGCACCCAAAAGAACTGCTTCTAACTATTATAATGATGTATACATAGATGATTGGTTTTGCGATACCATTGAAACAATGACAGAAGTAGAAATAATATCCGGTTATAGCGATATGGCGTTCAGACCCTCTGAAAATATTTCGAAAGCTGAGTTTATTAAAATGATAGTAACAGTAGAGACCGACTCGCCTTTGGTTGCAAATCAGGAGGGTGAATGGTATGTTCCATATATTATATATGCAATACAAAAAGGCCTTATTATAGATACGGATTGGGCTGATGTATTATCTGAAACAGATTTTGAAAGACCGATCTTAAGACAAGATGTAAGTCTAATTATACATAGAATATATGGACAAGTTGAGCCTGATGCTAAAATATTATCGGAAATAAAAGAAATATATACTGATGTTACTGAGTTAGATGAAGTAGAATTGAAAGCAATCGCCTTTGTAAGAGAAAAAGAGATAATAATTGGTAGTGAGGGTAAACTCAGTCCAGAAAAAGAAATTACAAGGGCTGAAGCGACTGTAGTTATTGCAAGGGTACTGAATAGTCGCAAATCCTTGTGATGCGTACAAATAATATGTGTACAAATAATATGAATAATTAATAGAAAAAATATTATTAAAATTTATTGAAATATAGGTTGACAAATTAGTTCAATTGATATAAGCTTAATCTATACAAAATAAAAGGTTGGGAAAAATGTTAAGAATATAATAACGAAATCAACCTTATCAAACGCTTAAATGATAAAAGATTATAAAGCTTTAACTGAAAATAAAGCTTTTTGAATATAAATCATACATTTATGGCCTCCCTACATAAATCCCTAATAAATCACCCCCAGATTTTTTAGGGATTTATTATTATAATTTCACCGATGAGCAAGCAAAGCTTGTATTCGGTTTCGAAACTGTAAGACAAACAATTGCAATATCAGTGATAAGCTATACTGCAATATAATAAGCTAGATGTGCTAGATACAATTATGAGAGGTGGAGAATTATTATGAATAAAAGCATGAAAATTCTAGAAAACACAAATGAATTTCAATGTGATTATGAAAACCTATATGCAAAGACAAATAAAGTGCTAATTAATAAATCAGAAACGATTAATTGTACCAATGACGATTATATTAGAACTAGAATGAAACATATATTAGAAGTTACGCAGATTTCAAGAGCAATCGCTAAAGGTCTGAATTTAAACGTTAACTTAACTAAAACTACCGTATTACCACAGGATTTAGAGAACACTTTATTTTGTGATTTAGAGCAGCTATACCCTGAATATGGTCATTCTACTACACTTGAGGGACAAATTGTTGCTATTGCTGAAGAGATTTCTCAGCGTGGACATAATCTAATTATTAAGTTTTCTTCTGATTCTCTTAATTGCAAAGAACTTTCCAAATACGAAAATTTGCGTAAAATAACAATCTTAAAATCTGAAATCGCAAATATTGATAATCAAATAAAATTAGCACATCAAAAAAATATAGAGTATATTGCGGTAACAGAACTACAACATAGTATAATTGAAGCTTCGATCATAGGATTTTTTATAAATGATGTCATTAATTGTTCCAAGGATAAAATTGAAAAATTTATTGAAGATGATTTCTATAAAGAGTGTCATCGCTTCAGTAAACTTCTTCTCAGTTTCTCTGACGAGGGTAAAATTCTCATTATTTAAGAATCTGGGTTTTGATAAGGAAAGACACTCAACCCATGTGGAGACGGTGGTAAAGCTATATCGTAAGCAAACTTTCACCCGTTAGATTCCGCCCATTCTGGGTGTACCAAAAAAAGGTTCAACCATCAATTATTGTTGAACCTTTTTTACAACCCATATGGATAGTGCTGTCGATTATTTCATGCTACCTGTTACTGACTTACAGAACTCAAGTCCATTACGATTGAACCAGCAGGATAGGTGATATCCGCTTCAATAACATTCCCTAAAGTCAAATCTTTAAAATAAACAATTCTTTTTTGTGGTCCTGAATTAATATCAAGCTTTATTATGATGCCTGTATCTTCCCAAATATATATTTTCATCTCTTGTGTAGGTGTTGTATTTTCAAAAACCAATACTGATTTTCCATCTAAATCTTCTTTGCCTTTATAATATACCTTATCAAATGTTTCCCTATCTAATTCATTCATATAAGTAAATGGTGTTACTAATTCTTCATATTCTAAAATTGGCGTTATAACGACTTGATTATTTGCTTGAGTATATACACCCATAATCCCTTTCGATTGGTTGACAAAAGTAGTTATACCTAGGCTATCTGATTTATAACTACCATTCATAAACCAAAGTTTCATAGAAAAGTCCGAATTAGCAGTATCAGTAATAATTAATTCGAAATAATAATTATCATATCTTTTTGTATCAGTAAGTATTTCACCTATTGTAATATCACTCTCAGCCGGTTTTAGAGCATATCCAATAGGATCTGCGGTCCCTTTATTTTCAATTAATTGAATTGTTTGAGTACTATTGTTGGTTGATAGAGTATATTCTGCACCAATTGTAGATTCATCTACCAATAATTCAAGTTCATCTTCAGAAACAGTAATAGCATATTTTCCTGAAGCATCTGTTAGTGCAGATATTGTGTCAATTATAACTTTAACATTAGCAAGACCATTTTCACCACTGTCCAATTCACCATTATCATTTTCATCAAAAAAAACCATTCCTGTGACTTCTCCATTTGTTGCTGCGGTTTTATCGCCTGCAGTGTTGCCAGAACAAGCAACAAACGTCATAACTAAAGTAACAAGTAGCATTAATGCAAAACAAACTCTTTTCATCTTAATCCCTCCAATACTTTTGAATGTAATTTATTATAAATATTATAACTTAAAAGTATATAATTTGCAATTTTTAATGTTTAATTGTGATTGTTTATCAAAAAATGAATCGATATACCAATGACAACGGATACAACAACAAACATCCACAATATATGCAAGCAATTTTTTGATGAGCTATGGGTGGCTCTCTGATACGAAAACGAGAGGGCAGAGTAATCGAGTTGTGTAGTAATGAATATGTTCAAATGTCCTTATAACTGTTTAGGCGGTTTTTTCTGCAATTTTCATAGCTCTATCCACCACTCCACCCACCCTGGCAACAGGCAACATAAGTTGCACAGCCGATTTTCTTGTCTATTTGGCATAAATCCTTCCACTGATTTAATATACTATAAGAGAAAATAGTATGTAGAATAGGAGGAAGGTTATGTCGCTAAATTTAAGAGAACAGAAAATGGATTTACTTAAGCCTAAGGGAAATCAAATGCTGCAAATGACTTTCGATGAGGATGTTAATGTTCCAGATATTAAGCCTGACATGGATAGAATATTGCAAACCAATGCTCAAGTTTCTATTGTTAAAGAAGAATTATTGCAAGATAGAATCATATTGCAGGGAGATTTAAAGGTTAACATTCTTTATATACCTCTTAACGATAAGAAACCAATACATAGCTTGGAGGTTGTTTTTCCTTTTGAGGAGACAATTAATGCGGATGGGTTGAGTGCAAGGGATCATATTAATATTTCAAGTAATGTTGAAGATTTGGTAGTTCATATGTTGAATTCTAGAAAGGTAAATGTCAAATCTATATCTCAACTTAAAATGGATGTTCATGAAAAGAAAGAGGTTTATATAACCTCAGATATTGAAGGCAGTAAGGATGTTGAGAAAAAGATAAATCAAGTAGTTGCATGTCAACTTAAGGAATCAAGAAAAGATAGCTATAAAATTAAGGATGAAGTTGCAATTCCTTCGGGAAAACCAAATATGATGGAAGTTCTATGGCATGAAACAACAATTCAAAATAGAGATTTTAGATTGGTTGATGGAAAGCTTAATTTGAAAGGTACCATACACCTTGCAACACTATATGCTTCGGAAGCCTCTGAAAATAATATTGAATTTGTTGAACATGACCTTACTTTTAATGGTCTTTTAGACTGTCCTGGAAGTAAAGAAAATATGATTAATGACGTTCAAATGAAAATAGTTGATGATAAAATTCTAATTAGACCAGATTTAGATGGAGAAGAGAGAGTACTCAGTGTTGAAGTGGATACTAGAGTAGATATTAAAGTATACGATGAGGAACAATCGAATGTTTTAGGAGATGTATATTCCTTAGAAAAAGATCTTATGATTAAAAAAGAACCAATTGCGTATCAAAAACTTCTATGTAAAAATCAAAGCCAAACCAATATTAAGGAAACCGTTTTAATAGATGATATTTCAAAGGAAATCCTTCAAATTTATTATGCAAGTGGAAACTGTGCAATAGAAAACATGATGCTTGCAGATGAAAAAATTAACATTGAAGGTGTTTTATTTTGCAAGATTATGTATATTGCAGCTGATGACCATATGCCGATTAATATTTTCGAAATACCAGTACCTTTTGAACACCAAATAGATATAAAAGGATTAAAATCTTCCAGTGTAGTGAATATTACTCCTTCGGTAAATTATATCGGTTGTACAATGGTAGGTGGAAAAGAAATCGAAATCAAGAGCACTGTGCAAATGAATACCATTGTTTTTGAAGAAAATTCAGTTGATATTATTACTGCAATTGATGAAAAAACGATTGATATGAAGGCATTTCAAAATATCCCGGGAATAGTAGGGTACATTGTGAAGGATAAGGAAAGTTTATGGGATATAGCCAAAAAGTATAGAACTACTATACAGAACATTAAGAAGGCAAATAGCTTAGAGGATGATATCATTGGTAAGGGTGATAAGCTAATAATCGTAAAAGAACTACTCTTTTAGCTCATTTAGGGACATTTTTAGGGGGTTTAACCACTAGAAATGTCCTTGATTATTATAGTTTCTTTGTATATAATATAAAGTATACAAAGTACAGATTGATTTTGTACAAGCTAATGTGAAAGAGGTAAGTCAGATGAATGAGATTAGAATGAAGGCAAGAGCTAAAATTAATATTTCTTTGGATGTAATCAGAAAGCGTGAGGATGGATATCACGATTTATCAATGATTATGCAGACAATTAATTTATACGACAAAGTAAATATTAAGCTAGGCGCAAAAAAAGCCTCGCCAATCACAATAAAGACGAATCTTAGTTTTTTACCTACAGATGATAAGAACTTAGTTTATAAGGTGATTGAATATATGAAGACGGTTTATGAGCTGAAAGAAAATATTTTCGTTGATTTATATAAGGTTATTCCTATTGCAGCAGGTTTAGCTGGAGGAAGTGCAGATGCAGCGGCTACCATCAAGGCAATGAATTTATTATTCGGGTTAGAATTAAAGGTTGAAGAGATGATTGCAATTGGCAAACAATTTGGTGCGGATATTCCTTATTGTCTTGTGGAAGGGACAGTATTAGCAGAAGGAATTGGAGATGAGATGACTTACTTACAACCATTTCCAGAATGCATTGTAGTGATTGCTAAGCCAAACATAAGTGTATCGACAGCATTTGTATATGGGAATTTAAAGCTTGATCAGGTTAAGAAAAGACCTAATAACCCTTTGCTTATTGAAGCAATTAACAAAGGTGATTTTGGTATAATAAGTAAGAATTTATGTAATGTTCTTGAAGAAGTGACGATACCAGAATATCCTGTTATTGAGCAGATCAAGGATAGCATGCTGCTACATGGTGCGAGTGGAGCGTTAATGAGTGGAAGTGGATCTGCTGTATTTGGGTTATTTGAAGATAAACAGCAAGCCGTATTGGCTACATCAATACTCAAGAAGCAAGAACACATAAAGTTTGCATATGCAACAACAGTTTATAATAGAGAGAGGGATTCAGATCATGGACAATAAGCTATCAGTCACTTTAAATGAATATTTACCTTTGAGAGATGTAGTTTTCAATACACTTAGAGAAGCAATTTTAAAAGGTGAGCTTGTTCCAGGAGAAAGGCTTATGGAGAAGACTTTGTCAGATAGAATGGGTGTTAGCAGGACGCCTATTAGAGAGGCAATTAGAAAGCTTGAATTAGAAGGTTTGGTTCTAATGGTACCAAGGAAGGGCGCTGAGGTTGCCAAAATAACTGAAAAAGATATAACAGATTTATTAGAGGTAAGAGCCACACTTGAAGCACTCGCTGCTAGGCTTGCCTGTGAAAGAATGAGTGAAGAAAGCATTGAGAAATTGATAGGTTTAAAGAATGAGTTTGCTCGCGCTGCAAAGAAAAAGGATGTTGAACTAATTATTAAGAAAGACATTGAATTTCATGATGCTATATTTGCTGCAACAGGAAATGAAAAGCTTATTCAAATTGTTAGCAACTTGAGAGAACAGATTTACAGATTTAGAGTTAAATATATTCAACAAATGCCAGATTATCAAGTCCTTGTCAACGAGCATGAAGAAATTGTAGATAGTATTATCAATCATAACAAGCAAAAAGCAGAAGAAATTGTTATTAGACACATTGCAAATCAAGAAAAAGCAGTAATTGAAATGTTAGATTAATGGAGTTGTACATCTTATAAATAAATATGTAGGGCCATGCGATAAATACTTGGGTATTATCACATGGCCCTTTTAGATTTGCATAAGTAATTGGAAAAGCGGCAGATGGGCAAACGAAGATATAAGTATACATAGCCGATTTTCTTGTTTTCTAGGAATGATCTGCATAAGCAATTGGAAAAGCGGCAGATGGGCATCGAAGAGATAAGTATATATAGCCGATTTTCTGTAACTAGAAAAATTTGTATAATAATCAATAACTTATCAAATACTTTATTAATAACATTATGAATCAGTCGAGAATCTTTGAAATAAAAGGAGTATTCAATGCTATTAAAAAGTATCTTGCGAGAGTTTTCCAGCATCATCTCTATGCAATTCATGATCATGATGGTGATTATTGCTCTAATATTAATATTTCATGACAGCCCTATGTTAGAAAAGAAAGGTGCAACAAAGGATAGTAAAATGGCAAAGTTTTGTGGGGTTGTTTATTTGATCCTTGGGGTTAGTCTATATTTTGCTGCAAAAATAGTAAGGAGTATATGATTAATGAAAAGTATCAGTAGCCTTCATAATAAAGAAACAAATAAAATTGAATTAGATTTAATGAAAAGCCTTGACGAGAACATAAAGGTTTTTGAAGCTCTGTTTAACAACTGTGATGATGTGATTAAAAAGAAGTTTCAAATCGGAGAGTTAGATAGCGTGTGGGGATATATCAGTTACGTAGACTCAATGGTTAATCGTAAGGTGGTAGAGGACTCAATCCTTGAACAGATTATAGAGCAAATTAAGAATGTTCCAAAAAACATATCGGAAAATCTTAATTTATTTGAATTCGTTAAGAGTTATGCAATATCTACAGCTGATGTAAAGGAATTATTTACCTTTGATGAAGCGTGTCTTGCCGTGTTATCGGGAGATACGATCATGTTTATAGATGGTTTTGATAAAGGGCTGCTTATTGCAACGAAAGGTTGGCCCAATAGAGGAGTTCAAGAGCCAGATACAGAAGGAGTTGTTAGAGGATCGAAGGAAGGTTTTAGTGAAGCACTTCGCATAAATACTGTATTGGTTAGAAGACGAATTAGAGATACAAAGCTTAAAGTAAGACAAGAACAGGTAGGTACAAGAAGTAGAACGGATATAGCCATTATGTATATCGAGGATTTAGCAAGAAAAGAGGTCTTAAAGGAAATAGATATAAGGCTTCATAGCTTCACTATAGATGCAATTTTTGAAAGTGGTATGCTTGAAGAAATTATGGAAAAGGAATGGAAATCGCCCTTTCCTAGAGCTCAAGTTACGCAAAGGCCAGATAAGGTCGCTTCAGCGCTGCTGGAAGGGAGAGTAGCAATCGTTGTTGATAATACACCATTTGTACTTTTGCTTCCAACAACAATAAATTGTTTTTTTCAGTCTTCCGAGGATTATTATCAAGGCTTCCTATTTTCGAGCTTTGTGAGAGTATTAAGATATGTATCTGCGGCTATGGCAGTAGCCTTGCCAGGATTATATATTGCGCTAACATGTTTTCATACAGCGATGATTCCACCAGAGCTTGTGTATTCAATAGCTGCTGCAAGACAGGGGGTACCTTTTCCAACGATTATTGAAGTATTGATCATTGAATTAGAATTTGAGTTTTTAAGAGAAGCTGCGGTTCGGCTCCCGGGTTCCATCGGTAGTACCATTAGTATTGTAGGTGGATTGGTAATTGGCCAAGCAGCAGTAGCTGCAAATATAGTAAGCCCAATCATTATAGTAATTGTAGCGATTACTGCTATCGCTTCGTTTTCGATACCAAATTATACCCTTGCAAATGCTTATAGAGTTGTAAAATACTGGATTATATTGGGATCAAGTATGTTTGGTTTGTACGGTTTTTGGATTTGTATATTGGTGGTATTAATACATCTTGTATCTTTAAAAAGTGTTAATTTTCCTTATTTAATGCCCTTTGTATCAGGTGATATAAATGGGGATAATGACCTTAAAGATAGCTTTTTTAGATTTCCAGTTTTCTACTACACGAAAAGACCAATATTTACACGAAAAGGTGAAAAATTGAGATTTAAGGTTAAGCATAAATAAGGAGGAGAAACATGTTTTCAGGTAATGATAAAATATCAATTAGACAGTTACAAATTTTGTTGATACTTACTCTTTTTACAAGTGTGAGTCTCATTTTGCCTAGAATTACTACGGAATATGCAAAGCAAAATGGTTGGCTTTTAATTATTGGGGCTGCGGTTCTTACGATGTTGTATAGTTATTTTATTACAACACTTGGGAAAATGTTTCCAGATAAGACAATTGTTGAGTATTCTCAAGAAATAGTTACGAAACCAATAGGCAGCCTTATCTGTTGGATATTGGTTATTAAATTAATCATATTTCTTGGACTTGAAATTAGAATTTTCGGGGAGCTTGTCAAACAAACGCTATTAAGTAATACACCTATAGAATTTATCATGATAATAATGCTGTTTACAGCAGTTTACTTAACTAGAAAAGGCTATGAACCTAGGGCTAGGATTGCTGAACTAATCATTTTTCTTGGGCTTATTCCAATCATGTTGGTGCTCCTTTTTGCATTACAAGATATTAGATTAGACAGATTGGCGCCATTTTTTACCATAAAAGCGTCTGAATTTGTTGCAGGTAGTTACTTTATTTCAACTGCAATGGTAGGGATTGAATTTTTATATATTGCAATACCCTTTTTAAGGACTCCACAAAAAGTAACAAAGGCTGTAATGCAGACTGTAATATTTGTAGCAATACTAAATTTAATGATTAATTTTATTACTGTTGGGCTTTTTGGACCTATAAAAACAGCAAGAGAGATATGGCCAGTTATGACTATAATGCAAGTGATTGAGTTGCCGGGAGCCTTCATTTCTAGACAAGATGCATTAATGATGAGTTTTTGGATATTGACTACCTTCGGGTTAATTAATTGTTATATATTTTTTATTAGCATACTTACATCAAGATTGATTAAGTCAAAAGAAGCTAATTGGATTAATCTATTGGTTATTCCAATTGTTTATGTAATAGCATTGGTTCCAAACAATGTTCCGCATACTTTTGAAACGATAAAAAGGTTAATACAATTATATGGCATAATCTTTGTTTTGCCTGTCCCAATCCTACTTTTGGGAATAGCGAAAATTAGAAAGTTAGGTGTAAAAGATGATACGAAGCAGAATTAAACTATTCATTACTTGTATAATAATATGTGTTTGTTTATGCGGATGTTGGGATAAGGTAGAAATAAATGATAGGGCGTTTGTAATGGGTATTGGCTTAGACAAAAAGGATGATCTTTTACAAGTTACCTATACGATACCTAATTTACCTGTTCTTACTGGTCAAGGTGGTGGGGATGAAAAAAACTTTGTTAAGGTTGTAGAAGCAGAAACATTACATGATGCAAATAAAAAGTATAATTTAATTAGTCCAGATAAGTTGACATTTGATCATTCAAAAATAATTGTTATGGGAAATGAATTTCTGCAGGATGATGTTGCAATGAGAAAGATGTTAGACTATTTAACAAGGAGCCCAGAATATGCAATGAGTTTATTGATCATTACAACTGATAAAACTGCAAAGGAACTCTTAGAAGCTAAACCAAATGCAGAGGAACCAAACAGTTTGTTTATTTCCGAGCTGTTTAGTGGCATGGAAGCAGAAGAAGTGAATGATTATAAAACAACTCTATTGGATTTTTTGATTTCGGTAATGGATACTAAAGGCGGGGGAAGCTTGCCTCTAATAAAATATAAAGATAAAGAGATAAGCCTCGACGGCATTACAATCATTAAGGGTTTTAAAGAATGTGGCACATTATCAATTGAACAAATGGTTCCGTTCAATTGGATAAGGGGTACAGATAAAGGCGAGAACACGATCAGGAAAGAAACTTATATATTAAAAAACATTACCTATGAGATTAGTGAAGTAAAAAGGAAAGTAGAATTTAAAAAAACCAAGCAAGGTATAGATATTAATATTTTAGTAAGTATGGAAGGAGATATTATAGAATTTGAGCTTGCGAAGGATATTGAGAAGGAAGAAGACTTTTTTAAAGAAAAATCAATAAAAGAAATGGAAAAAGAGCTTAAAGAAGGAATGGAAGAAGAAGCAAATTCAATGGTTAAATATATTCAAAATGAATTAGGAGTGGATATATTAGATTTGTCAGAATCCATGAAAATACAAGAAGGAAAGCTTTGGGAAGAAATGAAAGATAACTGGGATTTGTATTTTGTAAGTGCCAATATCCATGTAGAAATAGAACCTAACATTAGAAGAATAGGCATGACGAAATAATTTTGTATAAAAATTCTTATTTGGGAAATAATTAAGTTATTAACTGAAATATATACATGGATAGAAAACGGGGGATTGTCATGAAAAATAATAATTCATTTATCATTAAAAAAACAAATAAGAGAAGAACAGCGATAGGAGCTGGCATTGTTATCTTAGCTCTACTTGCTATCATTTATGATATGACGATAGGTTTTACAAAGGAAAAGGATGTTGTTGTAGAAGGTTTATCCAATAGCCTGATAAGGTTTCATGTTATTGCTAACAGCGATTCAGAAGAAGACCAGTCACTCAAGGTAAAAGTAAAGGATGAAGTCATCGAAATGATGCAGGTACTACTACAGGAATCAACGTCTGTTGATGCATCCCGAGAAATTATCCTTAAAAATATGAGTAATATTAAACAAACAGCTGAAAATGTAATTAATGAGAATAATTTTAGTGATGAAGTAACGATTGCCTTACAAAAGCAAGAGTTTCCATTAAAGCAATATGGAGATATTGTTTTGCCACCGGGAGAATATGAGGCACTGGTGATACGTATTGGTGCCGCAGAAGGCAAAAATTGGTGGTGTGTACTATTCCCACCCCTATGCTTTGTAGATGCAACCCATGGCGTAGTCGATAACCAATCCAAACAAGCCCTAAAAGACGTGCTATCAGATGATGAGTATGCAGCGATTGTGATGTCAAAGGACAAGGATGTTAATATCAAAGTGAAAAGCAGACTATTCAAATGGTTTTCGGAGAAAGATCGTGATGATATAGATGAAACTGTATTTGCTGATAAAAGATAAAATGATTAGTGATATAAGGTTGAAGGCTGTCGATAAAAGCATTTTTTCTGATAGGTGTATTGATTATTGGCAGTAAGTGTTCATTTTTCTGGCCTTACCCTTCGGCCGGTCAGGCGAAAAATGAACACTTACTGCCTTTATATTGATATAGAAGAAAAAATGCTTTTATCTCTGTTTCTTAATTGGTAAATAATTAAAGTGCCAATAACCTGGAAGCTTAGTGATATAGGTTGAGTGCTGTCGATAAAAGCATTTTTTCTGATAGGTGTATTGATTATTGGCAGTAAGTATTCATTTTTCTGGCCTTACTCTTCGGCCGGACAGGCGAAAAATGAACACTTACTGCCTTTGAATTAATATAGAAGAAAAAATGCTTTTATCTCTGTTTCGGTAATTGATAAATAATTCGACGTCAACAACCGGGAACCTAAGTAACATAAGGTTGTTTGCTATTAATTTATAATACAGAGATAAAGAGGTTATACTATGTGTTTGATAGTGGAGCAGGAGGAGGAATGGCGTGACTTAACCCGCATGGATGCGGGTTGGAGCGAAAAAAACACATATTATAACCTCTTTGTCGACAACGACCGATATCACTAAAAAGAATAACCTCTTTGTTGCCATCCTAACACCTATAAAACAATAGGTTTATTTTTATGTTGATAATTACGCTGTTTAGATATAAAATAAAGGAGGTAATGAAAGTAACTGTGGAGGAACACAATGGATAATAGACCAATTGGCGTATTTGATTCGGGCTTTGGTGGTTTAACAATAGCCAAGGAGATTATGGATCATTTAACAAACGAAAGAATTGTTTACTTTGGCGATACTGCACGTATTCCTTATGGCAGTAAATCCAAGGAAACAATTATTAAATATTCAGCTCAGATTATTAGGTTTTTACAAACAAAAGATGTTAAAGCGATAGTAATCGCTTGTGGTACAGCAAGTGCTACCGCCTTAGAGGCAGTAAGAGAGAAATTTGATTTGCCAATCATTGGTGTTGTTGAGCCGGCTGCAATGTCTGCAGTCAAGGAAACAAAAAACAATCGAATTGGTATTATCGGAACGGATGGAACAATAGCAAGCAAATCATATGATCAGGTAATTTATAAGCAAACGAAGAATATAGATGTATTTTCAACGGCTTGTCCTTTATTTGTACCGTTAGTTGAAGAAGGCTGGCTAGAAGATGAAGTTACAGTTGAGGTTGCAAAAAGATATTTAAAAACATTGAAGGATAAAGATGTTGATACATTAATATTAGGATGTACGCATTATCCACTATTGTCAAAGATTATTGGGGAGATAATGGGGGATGTAACCTTAATTAACCCAGCCAATGAGACAGCGGCAGTATTAGATAAGTTACTTACTTCAAAGGACTTGAAGCACGATGATCACGAACCAATTCATGAGTTTTATGTAAGTGATCGTGCGAATAAGTTTGAAGCATTTGCAAAGATAATTTTACAGAGACAAACATTGCATGTTCAGCATATCAATATAGAAAACTATTAATGGAAAGAGACAAAAGTAAATATGAAAAAAGATGTACTTATAACTGTAAAAGGTATTCAAGGTGATGTATTAGATAGTGAAAAAATTGAGATGATCACTACTGGATCATTTTATGAAAAGAATGACAAGTATTATATTCATTACATTGATACCGCCCTAGACTCTGAGGTAGAGACAAAAACCTCTGTAAAGATGAATTCTAACAAGGTGTCTATTACTAGATTTGGAGCAACCAGTACCCATATGATTTTTGAAGAAGGGGTAAGTCATTATGCACCCTATGAAACTCCTTTTGGTATTTTTGAAATAAAAACGCATACCAATAAAATCTCTTTGGAAAAAAATGAGACGAGCTTGAAGTTAGCGGTAGAATATTTGTTAGAGATCAATAAAAGATCATCAGGTGTTGCTTATTTTGAGCTATATGCAAAAGAGATGAATGAAGAAACTATCTTGTAATGTAATTGTAAACAAATACACCTTAAAAAACCTTAAGGAAATGCCGAAATAATAATAAGCAACTAAGATAGATCTGCATTGGAGGCTTTTTTATGAGAAGAAATATATTAGCAATGGCAATGGTCATGATTTTGTTAATTCATAGTGTATATATGATTTATGGTGCGACAGATACAAGTGTATTATCAGAACCGATCAGTGGCGTTTATACAGCAAGGACTACAGGAAATGCCATTATTAACAATCTCCGTTTTACGGATCTTGCTACTTCCCATTGGGCAAAGGAGCCTATTACAAGATTAGGTGCCATAGAGGTAATTAAAGGTGATTCTAATGGAAGGTATAGACCAAATGCAGCAGTTTCGAAAGAAGAGGCATTGGCGCTATTAATTAGAATGGTTGGAAAAGAAGGTGAAGCAATTCTTGCAGCTGAGCAGCTTGCGGCGGGGAATGCTACCGAAGAGGCTCTAAAAACTACTTGGTCAAAAGGCTATATGAAAGTAGCAAATAGTATGGGACTCATTACTGCGGCAGAATATAGAGATTCAATAGCAGATGATCAAACGAGCTTAGATCCTACATTAAGCTTTATGAGACAAAATGCTGTAACGAGAGAACAAATTGCAAAATGGATTGTGGAGGCAGTGAGCACCATCAAGCCAGATCAACTGACCCCTGTTTATACGCAACAGGCTATTTTTAATTATACCGACTGGAATAATATGGGAGCAGAATTTACTCCTTACATAGAAGCGGTAACTAAAAATAAAATTATGGTAGGAAATGGCGGAAGATTTCAACCAAAATCTTCTTTAACGAGAGCTGAGTTTGCACAGATTTTAAAAAACATGGACAAAACCCTTTACGATTCTATGACTATAGATCAAAAGGGTGGATTTGTTGCAGCCATTATAGATTCCAATGTAATTGATCCTATTACTGGGACGGCTACTAGATCCTTCTTAATTCGTAACAATGAAGGAAAGGTAGACCAACTGAATTATGAATATAAGAAGAATGCTGGAAACCAAATCGCTACGAAGGACACACCAGTATATCAAGCGGGAGCGGTTAACAGTATGCTTTCCTTAAAGGAAGGAGAGGCTGTTGAGTACTTAGTGGACCAAGAAACAAAGGAACTTCTTTATGTATATAGCAAAGGAGATACCAAGCCTGTGAAGGTTACAGGTATATTGCAACCAATTACTGGACTTGATCAGGGACAAATTACAATCAAGACAAAAGATGGAGTGCTTTTTACTTATCCTATGAGAGCTAGTCTCTATGATTCAGTAGGTAAAACGGTGAGAATTGATGGAAAAACATATACGTCGGATACAGCACCTGTTAGCGCATCGGTTATATTGACATTGCTTAATTCGATAGTTACAGACATAAACTATATTGGAACTGAAACAGTATATTCTGAAGTAAGTGGTATAGTTAAGGATAATAATCCGGCCTTTTCTTACATTACAATCATTGATTGGAATGGAAAAGAAATTACCAAAAGCTATAATAAAGGCAAGGTAGTTGTGGAGAAGCAGAATTATTATGATGAATCAGATGAAATTGGATATATAGATCAAATGTTCCCGGACTTTAGATTTGATGACAGAGATAGTAATGTTGAAGAGATTGAGGTGGGTGACATTGTTCACTTGAAAATAGATCCTACAAATAAGGACTACGTATCGGCAATTAGTGCTAAGACAAATTATGTAGTAAAATATGGAACAGTGAAGGATATTGCCTATAAGGGCGCAGAAGGAGCTAATATTATAATTGGTTATGATGACTTATCTGTAGCAACTTATGAAATATCTTCTGGTATACCTGTATTAAAATCAGGAAAAAATGTTGGATTATTAAACCTATTACCAGGAGATGTTGTTAGAATGCTTATAAATCAAGCGGTACTAGAACCGGGGAATGTTAAAGAAACAGTAAAAGAATTAATTATAGATCAATATGGCAACCAAGTTGCAAATGTATATAAAGGACAGATGAGTACGATTAATAAACAACAAAGAAAAGTAACCTTGAACAATTCTTATTCATTGACAGCTTTGGGTTGGGGAAATTATGCGCCAGCAAAAGCCTTTGATATATCTGCAGCAGATGTTGAATACTTTCAAGGTGGAAAGCAAATTTCCCTTGAATATGCAGAAAAATACTTAACACAAGCGGGTATTGAAGCCTATGTAGTAACATCTGAATATCCAGGTACAGAAAAAGTTGAAAAGATTACTTTTAGGGAAGGAAGAGATTCAGTATTATCACCAAGTAACGTGACCTACTCAAATGGCTTAGATAAGCTGACTATTCTTTCGGAAAGCAACACCATTGCTATGGATCCCGGTACGATTGTAATTAAGAATGGTAAGCTTGTACAAGCAGGGAATGTGATAGCCCCTGACTATGCTCAAGTCATTTTAAATGGTAATTCTAGTGCAGCTATTGTAAATATTGAACCCGAACCTAACAATGATGCTATTTCTGTATTTAGAGGTAGAATTCAGAGTATCAAGGAAGGCGAATCTTTCCAAGTTCAGTCCCATGCTGTATTAATGGATGTGAAATGGATATATTCACCCATTCCTAGGATCTATAATTTAACGAGTAGTACTCTAATTTATGACGAAGATGGAATCATACCTTTTGATGAATTTGTTGATTATTCAGATATTTCAAAGGCTGACGAAGTATATACCATAATTGCAGAAGGTACTAACGCAAGTTATCTAGTTAAAAATCCATATGCTACTGAAGGGGTAAAAGGACAAGTTTATGAAGTGAATGAAAGCTCAATCATGATAAAGGATGCATCAGTCTATTCTTCAGCTACGAACAAGTGGACAATCTTAAGCTTGAGTAATAACTATGCACAGATGAATACCTTCACCAATTCAGTAATCATCAAAAACAATAAGGTGATTACTAAAGACGAACTTAAACTTGGAGACAATATTAGGATCATGACTACTGAAGACTTAGCCAGCAAGTTATTATTGAATTCTAAAAGAGATGTTGATGCATATATCATTTTTGTAGAATAAGAATTGATAAGTAAAGAAAGAGGTGCTACTATGAAAAAATATAAAGAAATTATTTTATGCGTTTCTTTAATGATGATTTTATTTATCAGTATTTCCTATGGAGATGATGGTGGAGAAATGGGTTATTCAGGTGGAATTTCTGAAGGAACCAATTTACCCTATACAATGGACAAGTACGTGGATTCTAAGATTAAAAAACAAACCGTATTTGATTATCGAGAAATTGTGTTTCTATCAGGTGTTCCGATAGAATGCAAAGGTACCATTACTATTGTGAAGGGCGAAGTAGATTATATTAAGGAACCAAGTGGTACCTATAAAGAAACCTATACGATTAAAGCAAGTGATACAGCTGGAACAGCAAACATTAGTCGAACCCTTAATTTTACAACTTCATATAGAGTGAAAGAAGGAGAATTTAAGCGACAAATCATTAGAAATTCACAGCTTACAAAGTGGACAGAAACGATTGTAACGCCAGAGGGTACATACGCATTAATCGAAACAGCGTCTACTTATTCGAAATCTTCAATTGAAGATTTGACACCGGGTGTTAGCTATTATGATACGGTTATTTCTTATAACGCTCATTATAGTATTGATGAGAAGGAAGTTATTTCCATGGTAAACGGTAATATTTATGGTTATTCACAGCCGTGGTCAAAGGTAGAAGCACAAAAATTGAAAATGGAGATTTCACGTGATGGTGGAGCAACCTTCGATACGGTAATAGAATTGAAACCTTTTTTAGAAGCAAAAAAAACCTTATATTATGATGAGACAGATCCATTTCCAATTAGCTTTGGAGGAACCTTCAACCAAAGACTTGAGAGAGAATCAACCTTGTCTTACAATATTCTATCCTCGAGCAAAGTATTAACAAGTAAACAAAAGAATGGAAACATTTTAATTTCCCCCGCAAATGATCTTGAAAAACTGCCTATTCCCGAAAATCTTGATTTTATAGCAGGGCATTGGGCGGAAGAAGATGTTAAGAAAATGTACAGTATGGAGATATTTACGGATACTCCGAATAATGGAATGCAGTATCAAGCAATGCATCGAGGTGCTTTTGTGAAAGCGTTATGTCTTTCTATGGATATTAGCACTGAAAAATATGATAAAGTAACGAAGACTTCACCTCAAATATTTGCAGATGTTCCTACAACACATCCGCTATATAAATACATCATGGCAGCATATGATGTTAAGCTTATTAAAGGTATCGGCACAAAATTTGGTGTTGATGTACCGATTACAAGGCAAGAGGCCTTTACTATTTATGTTAGAGTAATCGGGTTAGAAAGACTTGGAATTACGAATAGCCCTCAAACCCCTTTTCTTGATGACAATAAGATTGCATCATGGGCTAAAAAAGAAATTATGGCAGGTTTTAAATTAGGGATTATTAAAGGGGACAATGGTTATGTAAAACCAACCCAATGGATCTCAAAGGCAGAGGCTGCAGCTATAATTAACAGATTAGTGGATTATTTAAGAGAAGAAATTTCTGTAGATTATCGAAAAAACTAAATTAGTTAATTTCTTGTTCACTAAGAACTACATATACAATTGGAAAAGCGGCAGATGTGTAACAAGTATTTAAACTTAGCGTAGCCGTTTTTCTTCTAACAAAGAACGTTGTACATATGAAATTGGAAAAGCGGCAAACGTGTAACAAGTGTTTAAACTTAGCGTAGCCGTTTTTCTTGGAAAACAAAATATTGATAGACAAATCGGAGGAATACCAAATGAAAAAGATGATCATGCTCCTAGTATTTATGGTTTTTGTTAGCTTTCCAATTGCGAGCTATGCAGAAACTACAACAACGGTTGAAACTACTGTAGAATATGACAGAATGTTTAAAGAGGTAATGGACTATGTTAGAGGGACTTATATTAAGGGAGATGAACTTACTGAACAACAATTATTTGAAGCTGCAATGAAAGGGATGTTTGGTGAATTAGATGTTTATTCAGAATTTATGACACCAGCTGAAGGAGCTGAATTTACTGAATCACTTAATGCAACCTATGTTGGCATCGGTGTTCAACTTACAACAGTTGGCGAGTATATTGGAATTAGTAAGGTGTTCAAGGGGTCTCCTGCTCTTGCAGCGGGAGTAAAAAAAGGAGATTATTTTGTAAGTGTTGATGGAGTTAGCGTAAAAGGCTTTTCTACTGAGGAGCTGTTAAAATTAGTACTAGGTGAAGAAGGTACGACTGTTAAAATTACCTTTGGAAGAGGTGGAACAACATACGCCGTAGACATCATTAGAACGTTAATAAAAATACCGACAGTTGAAACTCTTAAAATTTCGGATTTATATAAAGGGCTGAAGGCTGAAGATGAAAACCAAATAGCATACATATCTTTATCAAGCTTTTCACAAAAAACAGATATCGAATTTAAAGATGCTATTGGAGTGGCTCAATCAACGGGTGCTAAATACCTTATTTTAGATATGAGAAATAATGGTGGTGGATATGTATCAACTGCTGTAAACATAGCACAAAGCATTGTTCCTGAAGGACCAATTGTTCGCTTTGTTGATGCAAGCGGGGCGGAAGTCGTTCATTCTTCAACAGCAAAAAGCGTTCCTTTTGAGATTGTAGTACTTGTTAATGAATATAGTGCCTCTGCAACTGAGTTTGTTACAGCTGCAATTCAAGATTCTAAAGCTGGCACAGTAGTAGGAGAAACAACCTACGGCAAAGGTGTTGCACAGTATTTCGCCGGGTATGAACAAGGATATATTATTAAATTAACCATGGAAGAATTTTTTTCAAGAAACAATAATAAAATTAATGAAGTAGGAGTTAAGCCAGACTATTTTATTGAAATACCGGATTATTTAATGGGAGAAACCAAATACTATTTACATGATGAAGTTGATAATGTTATACAAGTAGAAAAGGTTTTGAATTTTCTAGGATATAATGTTGGAACTCCAGATAAAAAATATGATCGAAAAACCTTTAATGCTGTTAAGAAATTCCAACTTGATCATGGATTATATGGTTATGGTGGGTGTGATTTTTCTACACAAGCGAAGTTAAATGAGGCAATGCTTAAATCTATTGAAGCAAATGATCCACAAGTTCACAAGGCGGTATCCTTAATACTAGACAAAATACATAAAAATTAATATATAGCTTGACTTATCAACAGACTAATACTAAAATATAAGAGTTGTAATTTTAAGAACTTAATAACAATTTAAATATATGTGAGGTGAACACGCGATGGAGACAAAGTACATTTTCGTTACAGGTGGAGTTGTATCAGGATTAGGAAAAGGCATTACAGCAGCTTCTTTAGGAAGATTGCTAAAAGCACGAGGGAAAAAAGTTACCATTCAAAAGTTCGATCCCTATATTAACATTGATCCAGGTACTATGAGTCCATACCAACACGGTGAAGTGTTTGTAACTGAAGATGGAGCTGAGACAGATCTTGACTTGGGCCATTATGAAAGATTTGTTGATGAAAATTTAGGACAATACAGTAACGTAACAACAGGAAAAGTATACTGGACAGTACTCAATAAGGAAAGAAAGGGCGATTTCCTAGGAGCAACTGTACAAGTAATTCCACACATTACAAATGCAATTAAAGATAGAATATACCGAGCTGGTAAAAGTGTTCAATCTGACATTGTAATCACTGAAATTGGAGGTACTGTCGGCGACATAGAAAGCTTACCTTTTCTTGAAGCGATAAGACAAGTTGCTTCTGATGTTGGAAAAGAAAATGTGATCTATATGCATGTTACGTTGATTCCATATCTAAAAGCTTCTCAAGAAATGAAAACGAAACCTACACAGCATTCCGTAAAAGAACTAAGATCCATTGGAATTCAACCAGATATATTGGTCTGTAGAACAGAACAACCATTATCTGTGGATATGAAGGAAAAAATGGGATTGTTTTGTAGCGTAGATGCAGAGTGCGTAATTCAGAATTTAGATGCAGCATCCCTATACGAAGTTCCTTTGATGTTAGAAAAGGAAGGACTTGCAAGAATTGTATGTAAAAGATTAGGTATGAAATGTACTGTTCCAGATTTGACGGAATGGGAAGAAATGCTTGAAAAAGAAAGAGCGCGTAAAAATAAAATTAAAATTGCACTTGTTGGAAAGTATGTAGAATTACATGATGCTTATATTTCTATTGTAGAGTCCTTATATCATGCAGGTATTCACCATGAAACCTATGTTGAAGTGTTATGGATAAATGCAGAAGAGGTTAATTGCAATAATATGAAAGAGCTTCTAGGTGAAGCAGACGGTATATTAGTACCTGGAGGTTTTGGTGATCGTGGTATTGAAGGTAAAATTTGTGCAACAAACTATGCAAGAGAAAACAAAGTTCCATTTTTTGGTATTTGTCTTGGAATGCAATGTGCAGTAATTGAGTATTCTAGAAATATTTTAGGTCTCACGGATGCTCATAGCTCCGAGTTAGATCCTCAAACGACTAACCCAGTAATTGATTTAATGCCGGAACAAAAAGACATTGACGAACTAGGTGGTACAATGAGATTAGGTGCATACCCATGTAAGGTAGAAAAAGATTCCTTTGCATTTGAGGCATATAAAGAAGAGCTCATTTATGAGAGACACAGACATAGATATGAATTCAATAATGAATATAGAGAAGAACTTGTTAAAAAAGGTTTGAAAATTGTTGGAGTTTCACCTGATGATCGCCTAGTTGAAATGATTGAAATAAGTGATCATCCATGGTTTGTCGGTGTTCAATTCCACCCAGAATTCAAATCTAGACCTAACCGCTGTCATCCCCTCTTTAAGGACTTTGTCGGCGCAAGCATTAAAAATAATACAAAGTAATACAGTAGTGTTTAAAAAACAAGAACGCATCAAGGGACTGTTGCATAACGTGAGTTGTGTAATGGTTCCTTTTTTGCACCTTATAGCCCTTCAGGCTGTCGACAAAAGCATTTTTTCTGATAGGTGTATACATTAATGGGCAGTAAGTGTTCATTTTTCTGGCCTTACCCTTCGGCCGGTCTGGCGAAAAATGAACACTTGCTGCCTTTCATATTCCTCTAGAAGAAAAAATGCTTTTGTCTCTGTTTTGTTAATTGATAGGTAATTAAATTGTCGACAACCTGAAGGGACATTCCATATGGAATGTCCCTTCTTAATAACCCAATAGCTTATTTTTTTGTTTTCGTAGCGGGACTTGCTTTTTTTACTTTATCAGCTAGTTTGGTTTTAGTAGTAGCCTTTGTAGTAGTAGCAGGTGTCTTTGCTGTAGTACCAGATCCGCCTTTCACTGCTACGATATACATTCCTGCAATATCAACCTTAACTTGCTTTTTAACAGGTAAATCCTTAAATACTTTTTCATCACACATGAGGGTCGTAATTTTAGGTCCAATCTTAGCTTTAACCAACGGTACTTTTCTAAACTTTAAGTAGAATGGCACCTGTTCTTGAATAACTTTAGGTAAGTTTGAATCAGTGATCTTCATTTTCTTTTTATCAATCACTAGGATTGAGGTTGTCATCTTACTTTGATCTATTAATGATTGTTGATCATTGACTTTAGTTTGCATTTTTTTACCAAGAAAGAATAAAACTCCAAGAATAACCGCAATTATACCAATTATAATTAACAAGATATAAATCCAATCCATTACATTTCCTCCAATCTTTATGTTGTCCATGTTTAAAGGACAATACTTATTTTACCATTATTATGAAAAAAATCAATAGGCATTCATAAAATCGAAACGATTTATTATGAAGCAGGAAAGAATTTTAAATTTGAAGGATAACTTTCTAATTTGTTTTACTTGGCTCAGCGGCTTTCATTCATTTCTAAACACATACTTTGTATAATTTCTTGCACATAATGAGCGCTTTTTTTCTTTTCTTCAAGATTCATTTGAGATAAGTCGATGGGTTTGCCAAAGGTAAGCCAAACGTCAGTAGGTGTAACCCTAAACCCATGGTTGCCAAATAGTTCATCGGTACCCTTTATAGCAAAGGGTATAATCAAAACATTTGACTTTTCAGCTAGCTTAAGACTACCTTGTTTAAAAGGCAATAACGTATCGGTCTTGCTTCTAGTTCCCTCTGGAAAGATTAAGAGAGATTCACCTCTTTTAAGCTTGTTGACACCTTCTTTTATGATTTCTAGAGATTGCCTAACATCACCTCTATCCATAAATAAGCAGCCTAGTAAAATCATAACCTGGCTTACAAATGGAACTTTTTTTAGGTCAACTTTTGCAATAAAAGCGAGAGGAAAAGGGATGTGTTTAATGAGCAAAGGAATATCCATATAGCTTTTATGATTTCCTACAAAAAGCACAGCTTGACTATTTTGGGGAACATTTTCCAAACCGGTGACATTTATCTTGGCTCCAGAAAGTATAAAAAAAGCATTTGATGCAAAACTAGCAATTCCTCTGGCAATTTTATATCTTAGTTTCATGGATACTTTTCCTGCTAAAAACCCAATAAGAGTTATAGGAAAGGTAACGAGTAAAAAGATTGCGAATAATATCAAAATAACAATTGCACGAAACATGTGATCACCCTTTTTATTTAATTATCGTCCAAAAAGATCAGTAATATCTGCTAACCTCTTTGTTATACTATCAGATAGCATTTCAGGAGTATATCTAAACTGCCAATTGTTTTCTGCAACTCCAGGGGTATTCATACGTGCCCAACTTTCAAAGGATAAAACATCCTGTATAGGTACAATTGCCATAGAGGACACAGATCCAAAGCAGATTCTAATGAAATCCCAGGCAATATCTGAACCATTCGTATTCATATAGCGACGTACACGGTCTTGGCTAATAGCAGAAGCCTTATCATACCAGCCAATCGTTGTATTGTTATCATGTGTTCCAGAATAACATACAGAATTTGGACTATAATGATGAGGCAATAGGTTGTTTTCTTCAATGTTCTCAAAAGCAAATTGTAGAATCTTCATTCCAGGAAACTTGAAGGTATCTCTTAAGTCTTCTACTTCAGTTGTTATTATGCCAAGATCCTCAGCAATAATAGGTAGATTCTTGCCCAAAGCGTTTTCTAATGCATAGAATAAATCTTTACAGGGTCCTTTTTCCCATTTTCCATTTATTGCATTACTAGAACCATATGGAATTGCCCAATAGGATTCAAAACCTCGAAAATGATCAATTCTTAATATATCAACATCTGTAAGCGCGTGTGAAATCCGCTTAATCCACCAAGAATAATTTTGCTGCTTGTGGATCTTCCAGTTGTACAGAGGATTTCCCCATAGTTGACCAATCTCAGAAAAATAATCAGGTGGAACACCTGCAACTTCTAGAGGGAATCCCATAGAGTCTAAGAAAAAGAGCTCTTTATTCGCCCAAACATCTGCACTATCAAAGGCAACAAAAATTGGAATATCTCCAATGATTTGAATTCCTTTTTCATTTGCATATTTTTTAAGCCCATGCCATTGTTTGGTGAAAATAAATTGAATAAATTGATAAAAGTTTAAACTGTCCTTTAGCTTAATTGCCCATTCTTTTTTTGTATCTTCTGTTGGAAAGGCAATAGCAGGATTCCAGCTAGTCCAAACAATACCATCATGAGCATCTTTTACGGCCATAAATAGTGCATAATCAAAAAGCCAAGAAGCCTGATTTTCACAAAAGTTATCGAATTCATCGATTAGCTCCTTGCAATCAGAAGTAACAAAATGAGTAAATGCTTTTCTTAGTAAAGAGAACTTATAATTTATTGCTGGACCATAATCAATCTTTAAAGGATCCCATATGGGAATGTTTATCAAATCTTCATCCGTTAATAAGTTCAATTCTATTAGCTTTTCAGGACTGATTACCAATGGCTGCCCTGCAAAGGAGGAAAAGGCTTGATATGGGGAATCGCCGTAGCCCGTAGGGCCGAGAGGAAGTATTTGCCATAGCTTTTGCCCTGAAGCCTCTAAAAAATCAATAAAGGAATATGAAGAAGAGCCAAGATCACCTATTCCATATGGGTTAGGAAAAGATGTTGGATGTAGCAAAATGCCACTTCTTCTAGTTACAGTATTTTCCATAAGCTACCTCCTGTTAATAGTATAGCAGTAACATTTGTTGCTTGAGATCATAAAGCTCTTTTGATAAGTCTACATAAACAGTTTGTGCATTAACCAATCGCCTAGATTCGTCCCAAAGTGTAAGTAGTTCTTCTTCGCAGTGCTTTTTGATTTCAAAGGTGGAGGGAGATGAATAGACACACTTCCCTTCTTTAAATATAGGTATTAGAAGCTCTTTAATAATGTAGGTTCCAGCCTCAAGTCTTTTCTTTTTCCATGGATTCTTTGGATCAAATAAAATAAGAGAGTTAGATTCGAAAAATTTCTCATGTTCAAGAGCAATTAGGTCTGCTATAATTTTTCCCGATTTCATATCATATATTCGTAGGATTTTTTTGTTTCCAGGATTTGTCACCTTATCAGGATTCTCAGAAATTTTTATTTTTGAAATAAATGAGCCATTCTCATAAATTGCAGCTAGCTTATATACTCCACCAAATGCGGGACAGTCCTTTGACGTAATAAGGTGGGTACCAACCCCCCATAGATTAATCTTAGAACCTTGTAGTTTCAAATCACGAATTAAATACTCATCTAAATCACTGGAGGCACTAATGATTGCATCTTCAAAACCTGCCTTATCAAGCATAAGCCTAGCTTTTTTTGATAAATAGGATATATCCCCACTATCTAAGCGTATGCCATATGAATTAAGATAAATACCTTGATCACGCATTTCCTGAAAAATCTTAATTGCATTAGGAACTCCAGATTTTAAAGTATCATAAGTATCAACTAGAAGTAAGCAAGCAGTAGGGTATTGTTTAGCATAAGCTCTAAAAGCTGCTATTTCTGAATCAAAACTCATAACCCAGCTATGAGCATGGGTTCCCTTCACAGGAATATCAAAAAGTTTACCGGCTAATACGTTAGAGGTAGCTGAACAACCACCAATTACAGCAGCTCTAGCACCTAATATGCCTGCATCTGGGCCTTGCGCACGTCTAAGTCCAAATTCTAAAACAGCATCATCTCCAGCAGCCCATTTCACTCTTGATGCCTTAGTGGCAATGAGACTTTGATGGTTAATGATGTTAAGAAGAGCTGTTTCAATAAGCTGGGCTTGTACAATAGGAGCGATAACCTTTAAGAAAGGTTCGTTTGGAAATATAATGGTACCTTCTACTACAGAATACACATCTCCCGTAAACTTGAAGTTCTTTAAGTAATCTAAAAATCGTTCATTGAAAATTTCTAATGATTGTAAATATTGAATATCTTCAATCGAAAATGACAAATTATTTAAATAGTCGATAGCTTGATGAAGACCTGCAGCTATAGAGAAGCTGCCATCATTGGGGTTATTTCTAAAAAACAAATCAAAGACCACAAGCTGATCTTCTTTTTCATTCTCAAGATACCCTTGCATCATAGTTAGCTGATAAAAATCTGTCAATAAAGTTAAATCTGTATTTGGCATGATATAACCTTCTTCCATAAATTTGTTCACTATGTTGTTAGTTTATAACATTTACATGAAACTATCAAGAAAAATGTACTCTCACTTAAAATAGACGGGTATTGGGGAATAAGTACTAGAGACAAAACCACTAAAAAGATTGATAAAATAGTCATTTTTATGTATAATTATGATGGGATAGTAATTATTAACAAAGAGAAAACAATTCGAAGCATTGCTAGAGACTAAAGATTTGTCTTGAAGGAAATACATTATTAACAATGCGGAGGGGCAACAATTGAAGGGAAATATTATATTTACTATGGATTATTACTCCCTAGGTATCAGCTTAGGTGGTAAAGTGTCAATAGTGATTGCGTTTTCAGCTCTTTTATGTTTAGCCTTGGTGCTTTTTATTTTTGCCGTAAGGCAGTACCTTTTAAGAAATAAAGCTGAAGAGGAATATGCAATTGCACAAATGAATTATGAGTCTTCTAATATGCAATTATTAGCAAGTGAAGAAGAGTTAAATAGGCAATTTCTTGAGATAAAGGAACAAAAAGAAAAATTGAAGGTCAGCAGAGAACGATATAAACTAGCAGTAGAAGGTGCTGAGGTAGGCATCTGGGATGTTGATATTGCAAAAGGAGAAGTATATATATCTAAGAAAGGCAAAGAAATAGTTGGGTTTGAGAATTGTAACAACAGTATTATAACCTTAGAGAAAATTAAGGATAAAATAATTAAGGCAGATAGAGGAGAGGTTACAGAAAAGTTCTATAAGCATTTACAAAAGGAATCTGAAACCTTTGAAGTGATGTGCCGAATCCAGGTAGCGAATGAAAAATATTCATGGGTTAATATTAGAGGCCGAGCAATGCATGATAAAGATGGTAACCCTATTCGAATTGCAGGTTCATTGAATAATATTAATAAGGAAAAGCTGACAGAAGCAAGGATCAATAAACTAGCTTACTATGATTCCTTAACAGATCTGCCAAATAGAGCTTACTTTAATCAATTAATGGAAGAGTACATACAGATCCAGCAGGTAGAAAAATTTGCACTTTTTTTAATAGACATTGACAATTTTAAGGCTATAAATGAATCCTTAGGACATTCCTATGGGGATGAAATCATTAACAACGTGGCAGAGCTACTTAAGGTGCATCTGAAAGAGAATACGGAGCTTATAAGGTTTGGTGGAGATGAGTTTGTATTTGTGGTTTCACATGTTACTACAAATGCAGAGTTAAAAGCATATGCAGAACAAATTATTCGAGAATTCGCGGAACCCTTTACATACAAAGAAGTCTCCTTTTCGATTACTTTGAGTATGGGTATTTCAACTTATCCCTTTGACGGTAAGCAAGCTGATGAATTATTGAAGCATGCAGATATGGCTTTATATGATGTGAAGGTGAATGGAAAGAACGGTTATAAAATGTTCTCCTTTGAACTAGATGAGTGCTTCAACAAACGACTAACCTTAGAGCGAGACTTAAGACAAGCAATTATTAAGGAAGAGTTTGAGTTATACTACCAACCTAAATTGGATATTAAATTAGGTAGGGTATTAGGATATGAAGCTTTAATTAGGTGGAATCATCCGCAAAAGGGTATGATATTTCCTATGGATTTTATTCCCTTTGCAGAAGAAACAGGTCTGATTATTCCTCTTGGAGAATGGGTCATATGCCAATCGGTTAGACAGCTTAAAGAATGGCATGACCAGGGACATAATGAGCTAACAATTGCAATTAATCTATCGGCTAAGCAGTTTAAAGATGTTCATTTAATCAAGCTTTTTAAAAGAATAAGTATGGATACAGATGTTGATATTACGAAGCTTGAGCTTGAAATTACTGAGTCAACAGCATTATACGATATGAAATTTGCGATTCAAGTGTTAAAGGAACTAAAAAAGTTAGGTCTTAAGTTATCGCTGGATGATTTTGGAACTGGATATTCATCTTTGAATTATTTAACACAACTTCCAATAGACCATTTAAAGATAGACAAGTCCTTTATCAATAATACGATAGAGCATAAATCAGGTGAAGAAATTATTAAGTCGGTTATTTCTCTTGCGCATGCTTGTAATCTTAAGGTTATTGCTGAGGGTGTTGAAACGAAAAAGCAGTTAGATTTTTTAAGAGAAGAAAACTGTGATATGATTCAAGGGTATTATATTAGCAGACCAGTACCGAGGCATGAGGCGCTTGAGTTTATGCAATTTGAGTATACATGGTAAGAAATATATTAGAGCTGGCATTTTGATGTTGGCTCTTTTGATTTGTAGATATATGTGCGTGTAAGACTTTGGATGAAGATATAACAAGAGGTTACGAGTGGATGACATTATTAATAGAGTTGCGTATATCATGGATTAGATATAATGATTAAGGCTGTCGACAAAGAGGATATAATATGTATTTGATGTTGCTCAGGCTGTCGATAAAAGCATTTTTTCTGATAGGTGAATTGATTATTGGCAGTAAGTGTTCATTTTTCTAGCCTTACCCTTCGGACAGTCTGGCGAAAAATGAACACTTACTGCCTTTGTATTAAGCTAGAAGAAAAAATGCTTTTATCTCTGCTTCGTTAATTGATAAACAATCAAATATCAACACCCTGAGTAATTGACTTTGTTCCAGAGTGTGATAAGAAAATACCTATATCAGATGCCATGTAATGAGAACCATTCACCTGTTTTAACCAACTCCCACTTTTTAAAAATAATGATACCCTGTTCTGGGTTTCCGTATGATACCATTACAGAGGGATTTTAGCTGGGGGGTGGTGCTGTAGGGGGTGCCTTGGGTTCGTGGAGCAGTGACCATGGATGGGAACGCGCCCCATTTGTACCATGGACGGTACAACGGGGGCGCGTAACGAACCCCAGGCACCCCCCACAGCAGCGCCACCCCCAGCTAAAATAACGACTACTAATGTAAAAATGCAGAATCCCAGAGCAGTATCCTTCTTTAGGGCTTTACAAAAGAACCAATAATCGTTATAATAAAACATTGAGTTGGTACGTAAGATACTAAAAATAACAACTAAATGCCCATTTCGAAGGGTATTATGAATGTATAATAGAGCTGTAAGGAGGCAAACCCCGTGTACGATAAAGTATCCACAAATCTGAACTTCGTCGAAAGAGAAAAAAAAGTACTAGAATTTTGGCGAGAAAACGATATTTTCGAACAAAGTATTGAAACAAGAAAAGAAGGTCCAACCTTTACCTTTTATGATGGACCACCTACTGCAAATGGCATGCCACATATAGGACATGTTTTAACTCGTGTTATTAAGGATATGATTCCAAGATATAGAACCATGAAGGGTTATAAAGTGCTTAGAAAAGCAGGTTGGGATACCCATGGTCTACCAGTTGAGCTTGAAGTTGAAAAGCTACTTGGTTTAGATGGGAAAGAGCAAATTGAAGAATATGGTTTAACACCTTTTATCGATAAATGTAAAGAAAGCGTATGGAAATACAAAGGTTTATGGGAAGATTTTAGCGGAACAGTAGGCTTTTGGGCAGATATGGATGATCCATATGTAACCTATCATAATGAATATATTGAATCTGTTTGGTGGTCACTGAAGCAAATATGGGAAAAAGGCTTGCTATACAAAGGTCATAAAATTGTACCTTATTGTCCACGTTGTGGAACACCATTATCTAGCCATGAAGTAGCTCAAGGATATAAAGATGTCAATGAAAAATCTATGATCGCAAAGTTTAAAAGTGTAGATGAAGCAAATACATTTTTCTTAGCATGGACAACAACGCCTTGGACACTACCTTCAAATGTAGCCCTAGCAGTAAATGCAAAAGAGACCTATGTTAAAGTGAAACACCAAGATGAATATTTAATATTAGCAGAAGCCTTAGTTCCTAAAGTAGTAGGAGAGGATTGCGAAATTATAGAAACTTTTCTAGGGAAATCCCTAGAATATAAGGCATATGAGCCATTATTCGATTTTGTTAAGCCGGAGAAAAAAGCATATTATGTTACATGTGCGGAGTTTGTTACCTTATCTGACGGTACAGGTATTGTTCATATTGCACCAGCCTTTGGTGAGGACGATTCTAGAGTAGGTAAGGCTTATGATTTGCCTTTCGTTCAATTGGTAGATAGCAAGGGTGAATTTACAGAAGAAGCATATTTATGGAAGGGTATTTTCGTTAAGGATGCAGATCATGATATTATTAAGCATTTAGAACAAGAAGGAAAGATGCATAAAGTATTAGATTATGAGCATTCATATCCACATTGTTGGCGTTGTGATACACCCCTTTTATATTATGCAAGAGAATCTTGGTTTATCGAAATGACAGCAGTGAAAGATAAGATGATTGCAAATAATAAAATGATAAATTGGTTACCTGAAAATATTGGAACGAAACGCTTTGGAGACTGGTTAGAAAACTTGATTGACTGGAGCATTAGTAGAGATAGATACTGGGGAACGCCTCTTAATATTTGGGAATGTGATTGTGGGCATAAGCATGCAATTGGAAGTATTGCCGAATTAAAAGAAATGAGTGACGATTGTCCAGAAGACATTGAGCTACACAGACCTTTTGTTGATGATGTTCTAATTAATTGTCCAAAATGCGCTGAAAAAATGAAGCGTGTTCCACAAGTTATTGACTGTTGGTATGATTCAGGGGCGATGCCTTTTGCACAATGGCATTATCCTTTTGAAAATAAAGAAGTTTTTGATGATAATTTCCCAGCTGATTTTATTAGTGAAGCTGTAGATCAAACAAGAGGTTGGTTTTATTCACTTCTTGCTATTTCTACCTTGCTTTTTGACAAGCCAGCATATAAAAATGTAATTGTATTAGGTCTTGTTCAAGATGAAAATGGACAAAAGATGTCCAAGTCAAAAGGAAATGCAGTGGATCCATTTGAAGCGCTTAACAAATATGGTGCAGATGCTATTCGTTGGTATTTCTATAACAATAGTGCGCCATGGTTACCAAATCGTTTTTATGATGATGCTGTAGTAGAAGGTCAAAGGAAATTTATGGGAACTTATTGGAATACGTATGCATTTTATGTTTTGTATGCGAATATAGATGAGTTTAATCCTATGAACTATACGCTTGATTATGACAAAATATCTTTAATGGATAAGTGGTTATTATCAAAGCTAAACACGTTAGTCAAAACAGTTGATAAGAACTTAGATAAATATAGAATAACCGAATCCTCAAGAGCAATTGAAGCCTTTGTAGATGATTTAAGTAATTGGTATGTTAGAAGAAGTAGAGAAAGATTCTGGCAAAAAGATATGCCACAAGACAAGATAAATGCTTATATGACTTTATATGAAGCACTTATTACTTTATCTAAAGTATCAGCACCTTTTGTTCCATTTATGACAGATGATATTTATAAAAACTTAGTGTTTAACTTGGATCCTAATGCTCCAAAAAGTATTCATTTATGTGATTTTCCTGTAGCAGATGAGAGTAGAATTGACCCTAAGCTAGAGGAACAAATGGACTTAGTACTTCGTGTAGTTGTCGCTGGCCGTGCGTGTAGGAATTCAGCAAATATTAAAAACAGACAACCATTAGCTAAGATGTATGTAAAATCTGAGCTTAAGCTTGATAAAAGCTATGAAGAAATCATAATAGAAGAGTTAAATGTAAAGGCGGTAGTATTTACCCAAGATGTAAGAGAGTTTACAACCTACCTGTTTAAGCCACAGCTCAGAACGGTTGGTCCAAAATACGGCAAGTTATTAAATCAGATCCGTACCTTCTTATCAGAAGTAGACGGTAATAAAGCTATGGCAGAATTAGAAGAAGCTTCCTGCATTAAATTTGAGGTGGAGGGAGAACCTGTTGAGCTGACAAAAGATGATCTCTTAATTGAATCAACGAAACAAGAAGGCTTTGAATCAGCATCAGACAAAGAAGTGACGGTAATTATCGATACGAATTTAACTGAAGAGTTAATAGAAGAAGGCTTTGTAAGAGAAATAGTAAGTAAGATTCAAACAATGAGAAAAGAAGCTGGCTTTGAGGTTGTAGATCATATTCAATTTTATTATGATCAGAATGAAAAGATTTCAGCTATCATTGCAAGAAATACTGAACAAATTAGCAGTGAAACTCTAGCTGATAGTCTAATAGAAGGCTTAAGCACGGAAGGTTATTCAAAAGAATGGCAAATTAACGGAGAAAACGTTAACTTTGCGGTACTCAAAAAATAGTATTAACAAAACCCCTTCTTTTTCAAGATGGGGTTTTTTCTTGATAAGGAACATCTGCATAAGCAATTGGAAAAGCGGCAGATGCGTAACGAGTATTTTAACCTCACAGCCGATTTTCTTTAATAGCATGATTGATATTTGTTTTATTATCAGTTATAATAATCCTTAGGATTAGTTTATAGTCAACACACACATATTTTTTCGTTCCCGATTAGTAGTGAAAAATGCAATGCTAACTGAAAAGACGAATTTTACATCATAAATGTAAAGCTTTTCATACAGGAATTAGGAAAGCGCCATAGCCGGTTTTTGTTTACTAGGAAAGTTCTGCATAAGCAATTGGAAAAGCGGCAGGAAGGTAACAAGAATTTTAACTCGGCGCAGCCGATTTTCTTGCATAAAATTTGTGGACATATAAATGCTTAAATTTGATAATCCTAGTATTATTATGACCAAAGGTTACTAACAAAAAAATGGAGGACATCATATGAATAGATTGAATGTCACAAAAGAGGTTTTTAAAGAAGCAGTCTTAGAAAACATTAAGATAATGTTTAGAAAAACGATTGATCAAGTTTCCGAGGAACATATTTTCCAAGCTGTTGCTTATGCAGTTCGGGATATCATTGTAGACCAATGGATTGAAACCCATAAAACTTACGAAGAAAAAGATGCAAAAACTGTGTATTATTTATCTATGGAGTTTTTAATGGGTCGCGCACTTGGTAACAATATCATTAATCTTGGAGCAAATAACATAATTAAAGAAGTACTTAATGAATTAGGTTTAGATTTAAATGCAATTGAGGATCATGAACCAGATGCTGGTCTAGGAAACGGTGGTCTAGGAAGGCTTGCAGCGTGTTTTTTAGATTCTTTAGCAACGTTAGAGTATCCTGCTTATGGATGCGGTATTCGTTACCGTTACGGAATCTTTGAGCAAAAGATCATTGATGGGTACCAGTTTGAAAAACCAGATGAATGGCTAAAGAATGGAAATCCATTTGAAATTAGAAGAGATGAATATGGCGTAGAAATCAAGTTTGGTGGTAACGTCAGAGTCGTCAAGAAGGAAAATGGAAGAGAGAAATTCATTCAAGAAGATTACCAATCGGTTAGAGCTGTTCCATATGATATTCCAATTATCGGATATAATAACAACACTGTAAATACTCTGCGTATTTGGGATGCAGAGGCGCTTCAAAGTTTTGACCTTAAGTCCTTCGATAGAGGAGACTATAATAAGGCTGTGGAACAACAGAACTTGGCAAAAACAATCGTTGAGGTTCTATATCCTAATGACAACCATTACCAAGGAAAAGAGCTTAGACTGAAACAACAATACTTTTTTATTTCAGCGACAATTCAACAGGTAGTGAGGAAATTTAAACAAAACCATCCAGATATCAAAGACTTACCAAATAAAGTCATCTTCCATATTAATGATACACACCCATCCTTAACAATACCAGAATTAATGCGTATTTTAATGGATGATGAAGGCTTAGAATGGGATGCCGCATGGTCAGTAGTGAAAAAAACTTGTGCATACACAAATCATACGATTATGTCTGAGGCGCTAGAAAAATGGCCGATTGAGTTGTTTAGTAGATTGTTACCTAGAATTTATCAAATAGTTGAAGAAATTAATAGAAGGTTTTGCGTGGAAATTGTTGATAAGTATGGTCAAGATAATGAAAGACTTCGAAGAATGGCGATTGTTTCTGATGGTCAGATTAAAATGGCTTGGTTATGTATTGTAGGTAGCTTCTCAGTAAATGGTGTTGCTAGACTGCATACTGAAATACTGAAAAATGAAGAGCTTAAGGATTTCTATGAGATTTTCCCTAAGAAGTTCAATAATAAAACAAATGGTATTACGCAAAGAAGATTTTTATTACACGCAAATCCAAAGTTAGCAGAATGGTTAAAGAGAAAAATTGGGGATGAGTGGATAACGGACTTGAGTAAAATTAATAAGTTGAAAGAATTTGTTGATGATCCTCAAGCGCAAAAAGAATTCATGCATATAAAATATGATAATAAGGTTAGACTTGCTGAGTATATTAAAAAACATAATGGCATTGAGGTCGACCCAAGATCTATATTCGATGTTCAAGTTAAGAGATTACATGAATATAAGCGTCAGCTATTAAATATTTTACATGTTATGTATTTATACAATCAGCTCAGAGAAAATCCTGATTTAGATATTATGCCGAGAACTTTCATTTTTGGTGCTAAATCTGCACCTGGATATGAGAGAGCAAAGCTTATTATTAAGTTAATTAACAATGTAGCAAATATTGTGAATCATGATGTAAGCATAAATAATAAAATTAAAGTAGTGTTTATAGAGAATTTCAATGTATCTAATGCTGAAATAATTTTTGCAGCGGCGGATGTTAGTGAACAAATTTCCACAGCGAGTAAAGAGGCATCCGGTACAGGAAATATGAAATTAATGTTAAATGGTGCAGCTACAATTGGTACGTTAGACGGTGCAAATATTGAAATTGCTGAAGAAGTTGGAATGGAAAATTGCTTTATTTTTGGACTTACCTCAGATGAAGTAATTAAAATGGTTCATGACAAGTCTTATGATCCTTGGGAGCTATATAATAATGACCAAGCAATTAGAAAGGTTGTAACTCAATTAATTAACGGCTTCTTTTCACCAGAAAACCCAGATTTGTTTAGAGTGATTTATGACTCTTTACTTAAGACTGACTTTGCTCCTGCAGATCAATATTTTATTCTTAAGGACTTTGCAGCATATGCAAGAACCCAAGAAAAGGTAGATATGGCATTTAGAAATCAGAGTCAATGGGCAAAAATGGTTATGCTTAATACTGCAAGCTCAGGTAAATTCTCTTCAGACAGAACGATAGAAGAATATGTGAATGAAATATGGGAACTAGAAAAGACGAAGGTAGTTATGGAATTAGATAACAAATAATAACAAAAACCAAAACCCTCTTGGATGATAACAACAAGAGGGTTTTTCATTTTCTCCAGTAGGAAAGTTCTACTTTCCACGAAGGATAGAACAAAGTGTTAGATAGCATAAATTATTATGTAACGAGCTGACAAGCGCTTTGTTCTAGAATGAAGAAATGAGTGGACATTTCATAATTTATAAAAAGTATGCATATAGATATGTACAGGGAGGAGAGTGCATATGAAGGAAAAAATCATCTCAAAAGGCTTGATTATTTTAGCTGTTTTTTTTATACCTATTTTTATTACTACCACATTAACTGATTTTAGGAAAAGTCCTATTCATAATCAAGATACAATGGTAACCATTCATTATAGTGATGGGGAGGTTCAAATACCATTAGAATCCTATTTAATCGGGGTAGTAGCTGCAGAGATGCCAGTATTTTTTGAGGATGAAGCATTGAAAGCACAAGCAGTCACAGCCAGAACTTATACCATGAAACGATACAATAAAGATCCAAATATAGTTTTTACAAAGGATATTCAAAACTATTACTCAGATAAAGAGCTCGAGGAAGTTTGGGGTGTGAATGACTATGCTTTTTATTATTCGAAAATTCGAGATGCAGTTGAAGAAACAAATGGACAGGTAATCATTTATCAGGACGAATTGATAGATGCTGTATTTCACTCAACAAGTATTGGTAGAACTAGAAGTGCAATGGAATTATGGGGACAAGATATTCCTTATCTTCAGGGAGCAGAAAGCTTAGAAGATATCAATGCACCAACCTATTTACACCAATATACCTTTGCTTTTAAGGAGTTTCAAGATAAAATACTTCAATTTGATTCTAAAATAGTTTTTAGCAAAGAGTTACCAAGTGAAATTCAGATTATAGAACGTAATAAAGAGGGGTATATTTTATCTGTGCAGGTTGGAAATAAGATTTATACAGGAGAAGAGTTTAGAAAAATATTTGATATTGCTTCAAGTAATTTTACGATTTCCTTTGTTGAGGATTCTGTTAATCTAGTTTGTAAAGGATATGGGCATGGAGTTGGAATGAGTCAATATGGAGCGGAGGCATTTGCTAATATGGGTAAAGGTTATCAAGAAATTTTGCAGCATTATTATAAAGACGTTACTATAATTGCTTTGCATGAGATTAAAGAACAATAAAATTATTGACGAAGTGAATATTAAGCCATCATTTGGTAATAATAAAAATGTATTAGAGAAGCATTTAAAGCATGCTCTCATAAAATTAATTATTGCCAGAGGTGAATTTTATGAAAAAAAACAAAGTACTCGAATATATTGCTGATAGGAAATATTATTTATCCTTGTTAGGGGGCTTATTGGTAATATTAGTAGCAGTAGGCGTTATTTACAATAATGGTCGGCAATATGAAGAAATTGCAAATCTAAACGAAGCCATTCAAAAGGAAGGTTTGGTGGATAATCCTATTGAAGAACAAACGCAAGTCATAGTGGATAATTCTGCTGTTGTTCCACAAATAACAATTCATGATGAAGAGGTAGTACCAGATGATGTACCACTTGATACAGCCGTAGTTTCAGATGATTTAATTGAGGCGGTTGCTACAAATGATATTGAAGAAGGAGAGCTTGAGGCGTTTGTTCCCGTGATTAAGGTACAACAGCCAAATTTATCCTTTACAGTAGAGGAAGGTATGATGATGCCTTTACAAGGAGACGTGATCATTCCATATAGTGATGCTGTTCCTGCATACTTTAAAACTCTTAATCAATATCAGATTAATAAAGGATTGTATATTGCAAACGAGGTAGGTTCAGAGGTAAAAGCAGTTGCTGATGGTGTCGTTGAGAAGATTGAGCTGGGTAAAAATCATGGAAATTGCATAACCATTTATCATGGAAATGGATATATGTCTTTTTATGGACAACTTCAAGAGGATATGAATGTTAAAGAAGGCGATCTAGTTGAGAGAGGTTCTATTATTGGATATCTTAACGAGCCATCAAAATTTTATACCTTAGAAGGTACACACTTATATTTTGAAGTATTAGAAAATGATAAACCCATTAATCCTATAAGTTTAATAAAATAATTTTGTCTAAATGGATGACTTTTCCATACAAGTGTGGTATGATTACAAGAAGTAACCATTTAATTTAACTAAAATATGGAGGTTTTGTATGAAAATAAAATTATTTTTAGTACTAGCGTTAATATTAACAAGCTTATTTGTAGGGTGTACAAAGAAGGATGAACCTGAGGTTACACCAGATGTTGAAGATACTACAGATGCTGACACAGATGCAGAAGAACCTGAAGAACAACCAGATGTAGTTACTACAGCATCTATCGTAGATAACGGCGAAGCTTTCTTAAAAGCTGTAGGACCAGATGTATTTTGGTTAGCAGCTATTGTAAGAGATGTAAAAATTGATGAAGATATCGTTGTAGAGGGCGAGTATACTAAGCCTGATAAAGACGACGAAACCAAATTGGTTCCGGCAGGTCGTAAGATAGCTCTTTATGCTCAAGATGCGGACAGAAACAAAACAGCAACTTATACATTAACAGCACCTAAGATGATTGTTAAGAGTAAAGATACAAAGATTCAAGGTGGAACGTTTGTTGGAGATGTATATGTTCAAGAAACAGGTTTTAATTTAGTAGATGCAACGATCGAAGGAAATGTTTACTTTGCTACTGAAGAATTACAAGAAACATTCAAGATTGATGATAAGAGCAAGGTTACTGGTGCTACAGAAGTGAAAGCAGAATAATAGTAGTCATTCATAAAGTGGTGTAGAATTTCTTAAAAGAAAAGCTACACCACTTTTTTATATGTTGAGATGATGATATACTAAAAAGTGATACATAGTTAGTTAACAAAATACTTATGAAGGTGATGAAGAAATGGAGATGTACACTTATAGATGCAAGGAATGTGGCTTTGTTCATTGTGTACCAGCATACTGGACATCCTTTACCAAAGATAAGGAGATAGAAATAACTCACTTAAACTTAGAGAGTAAAGAAATGTGCCTAAATGAGATCCTATTAATTGTTGAGGAATAGAGATTTTGCCTAGTAGATGAGCGTTGTGTGAACGCTCTTTTTTTTGTTCCAGTAGGAAAGGTCTACATATACAATTGGAAAAGCGGCCGACAGGTAACGAGGGTATAAATTTGGAGCTGCCGATTTTCTTGACTACAAATCCTACTAGCTGGAGATAATGTTTTTAGGTGATAATATGGATAAATCTAAAAAAGAAGAAACAAGTAAGCCTATAGAAAAGTACTTTACCAAGAGCCTTCAAGAAAATATTGAATTAATCAAAAGTATTTTTGAGAAGGACGAAACACTTATTGTTAGGGAATTTAACAGCAAATATTTAGATTCAATGATGTGCGCAGTCATATTTATTGATGGTATGGTAAATACTGAGGTGGTTAACGAAAATATAATTCAAGCTATAATGTGTTCAAATCTAAATGAAGGTAGATCATCTAATAATAATTTACTGCAAGAACTTCAGGATAAGGTAATACGCTCAAATCAAGTTAGTAAAAGCTCGGACTTAAATAAAATTGTGGATTCAATCATTATTGGTGATACAGTATTTCTGCTTGAGGGCTACAATGAGACATTAATTATTAATTCTAAGGGATGGCAAACTAGAGCAATTGAAGAACCAAATGCAGAAGCAGTACTTAGAGGTCCAAGAGAAGGATTTACAGAGTCAATAATGGTAAATCTTACATTAATTAGAAGAAAACTCAAAACTCCAGATTTGAAATTTGAATTTAGAGAGATTGGAGTTAGATCCCATACGAAGGTAAGCGTTTGTTATCTTCAAGAGTTAGCAAATTCAAAAATCATTAATGAAGTATTCGAACGACTTGCTAAAATTGATGTTGATGGCGTTATAGACTCAGGTTATATTGAAGAGTTAATTAAGGATTCTCCAAGTAGCACCTTTAGAACCTTAGGTTGTACAGAAAGACCAGATGTTGTAGCTGCCAAGCTACTTGAGGGAAGAATAGCAATTGTTGTTGATGGAACACCCTTTGTATTGACGTTGCCTTTTGTTTTTATTGAATATTTTCAAGCTAATGAGGATTACTATCTTAATTATTTTATGGGATCAATCAATAGATTTATTAGAATAATTGGTTTAATACTTACTATTAGCGTTCCAGCTATATATGTAGCGCTTGTTACCTATCATCAAGAAATGATTCCCACAACCTTATTGCTAAGTATTGCTGCAGCAAGAAAGGATGTCCCTTTACCGTCAATAATTGAGGCGATTGCCATGCTTTTTGTATTTGAAATATTAAGAGAGTCAGGAGCAAGGATGCCAACATCAATGGGACAGGCTATAAGTATAGTTGGAGCACTTGTATTAGGTCAGGCAGCAGTTGAAGCACGTTTTGTAAGTGCACCAATGGTAATCATTGTAGCACTTACAGGAGTTACAGGATTACTTATTCCTAAGATTAAAGCTGCAGTTATTACAATAAGATTTATTTTTCTAATAATGGCGTCTATATTAGGCTTGTACGGTTATATTTTCGGTTTGATTGGGCTATTACTTATTTTATTTAGTATGAGATCCTATGGTGTTCCTTATATGCTAGGACTAGGTTCATTAGATTCACAGGAATTACAAGATACCGTTATTAGGGCTCCTTGGTGGTATATGAAATATCGTCCTCAAATAATAGGAGCAAAAAATAAGCTCCGAGGAAAAAATGCTAAATAAGGAGGTAAGAGTATTGGAAAAAAGAAAGTATACTTTTTTTAGACTTATTTTTGGTGCTGAAATATTACTTATAACGTTTACAGGCTGCTGGAATTATAGAGAAGTTGAAAAGCTAGGTATTGTTGCAGGCGTAGCTATAGACTATAATAAGGAAACCAAAAAATATTTAGTTACAACAGAAATCTTAGATATTAAAGGCGGTAAAGAAAATACAACGAACACTCAAATTATCTCTACAGAAGGTGATACTATTTTTGATGCAATTAGAAATTTATTACAAGACCCAGGGAGAAAGCTTTACTTCAGCCATACAAAGGTTTTAATCATTAGTAAGGATATAGCAGAGAGTGGGATATTATCAGTAATTGATGTGATGAATCGTCAAGAAGAAACTAGGCATGATATTGACATATTGATTTCTTCAGACAAAGCCTCAGAAGTATTTGCATGTAAGAAAAATGCATCGGAAATTCTTTCTTATAAAATTTCAGATACCTTATTAGTTTCACAAGAAAATTTGCCTATTGCTCCAAAGGTTGACTTATGGCAATTCATAAATCAAGTATCAGCCGAGGATGAGGCAGGTATTTTACCTATAATACATGAGGTATATGAAAAAGATAATGTAAAGCTTGAAATTAGTGGCGCTGGAATTTTTAAAGGTCAAAAGTTAATAGGATATCTAAATGGAGAAGATGCACATATGCTTCTTTTTGTTAGAGATGAAATAAAAGATGGGTTACTAGTTATTGAAGACCTATATGAAGATAAGAAAACGAAGGTAACCTTAGAGCTTTTAAATAATAAAACAAAAATCACCCCTTATTATTCAGAAGATAAATTAATAATGAAAATAAATATTAAATCTGAGGCTGTATTAGGTGAGAACATGGGCTTAGAGGATTTTAGTAGTGAAGAAGGAATGAAAAAATTAAAAAATGTAGCAGAGAAGAAAATTAAAAATGAGGTTACAGAATTAATTAATAAAGTACAGAAACAAAGTGGAAGCGATGTTTTTAAATTTGGAAAGGCAATCAGAGTAAAAAGACCTGATTTATGGGAACAATTTAATAAAAATTGGGACGCAATATTTTTATTAGTAGAAATAGATGTAGATGTAGATATGCAAATAAAGAATAGTGGAATCCAAGGAAAGCCTATAAAGGTGGGATATTGATATGGTTATCTTGATATTAATCTTATATATATTAGTTGTATTGTTAGATTTTATGCCAATTTATAAACAAAGAAATAAAAAATCAAATTTAATTTATATTGGGTTAATAATTATAGCAATTACACTTAGTATTGCAATTGAAATGGGAATAGATATTCCAAGCCCAGCCAAGCCGTTAAAAAATATAGTAAGTTATTTAATTGGAAAAGAGTAGTAATAAAAGTAAGGAGAAATATGGAAAAAGAGATTGTTACTAATAAACAAGTAATTTGCTTAATGATTTTGTTTATAATGGGAAGCACACTTGTACTCGGAGTTGGTGCAGAAGCAAAACAAGATTCATGGATAGCAATCCTAACTGCTACAGCAGTTGCTATAATGATTGTTTTAATATATTCGAGAATACTATGGTTATTTCCAGGCAAGGATTTATTTCAAATATTAGAATTAATTTTGGGAAAGTATGTAGGAAAAGTAGTTTCCTTGCTATTTATTTGGTATGCATTTCATTTAGGAGTATTAGTTATCCGAAATTTTTCAGAGTTTATGAAAGTTGTCGCTTTACTCGAAACTCCTGAACTTGTTTCGGCGTTAATCTTAGTATTACTCTGCATATGGGGGGTAAAGGAAGGTATCGAAGTATTGGGTAGATGGTCACAATTCGTTTTGCCCCTACTTCTAGCAATAATTTTAACTACTATTATATTATCCTTGAAAATGGCAGATTGGACTAATATTAGACCTATTATGTACAACAGCTTTGGACCAATAACAAAGGCAGCGTTTTCTGTATTTTCGTTTCCGTTTGCAGAAACAGTTGTATTTATGATGATCTTAAGTGGTGCAAAGGATCAAAAAGGCTATTATATGATTTATCTAAAAAGTATATTAATCGGCGGCTTGATAGTTCTTATTATTAATATACGAAACATAGTAGTAGTAGGGCATGAATTTATTACCAATACCGCCTTTCCCTCATATGCTGCGGTTAGCTTAATCAATGTTGGAGAGTTTCTTCAAAGAATAGAAATACTTGTTTCGGTAGTGTTTTTATTTGCGGGTTTCATTAAAATTAGTATTTGCTTATTAGCAGTAAGTAATGGAGTGGCACGAGTACTTAATATTACACAATATAGAACCCTAGTTACACCAATAGGGCTAATTATGCTGAGCTTATCCCTAATAATCTATGATAGTATTATGGAAATGCAAGAATGGGCATTTATATATTATAAATTTTATGCACTTCCATTTCAAGTAATTATGCCCGTTATTATATGGAGCTTATGTGAAATTAAGGTTAAGCGAGGGGAGACAAAGAAACTGGCGAAAAATGCTTGACAATAACAGGAATATATAATACATATAATATAGAGATAAGTAATGTGTTACATATTTTTATGAGTATATTTTTAAAGGAGATCATTAGATGAAAGTATTAATAGTATATGCAACGAAACATGGAAGCACTGAGAAGTGTGCAAAGCTATTAGCGGAAGGGCTAGAAGGTACTGTAGTGCTTCGAAATATTAAGAAGGAACAAGTAGCTGATGCGGAATCCTTTGACAAAATTATTGTTGGTGGATCCATTTATGCAGGGACAATTCAAAAACAAATCAAGGAATTTTGTTCAAAGAATGAAGAGCTATTAAAAAACAAGAAAACAGGATATTTTATCTGTGGAATGACAGAAGGTGAAAAAGGAAAGAACCAATTAGATTTAGTTTTTTCATCAGAATTATTAGATAAGGCTTCAGCAAAAGATAATTTCGGAGGTGAAGTGATTTTTAATAAAATGGGTTTTCTTGAAAGAACGATCATTAAGAAGGTTGCAAAGCTAGATAAAGACTATTCGAATATTCTAGAGAACAATATTAAAGAATTTGCTAAAGCAATGAATATTGCATAAGAAAGCATATGAAAAGGGCATAAGCCCTTTTTGTAGTTAATCCATCCGTTCTGCTCTTCCCAATAGAAAGATTGCAATGAAGCTTTTTCCCGTTGAAGTAGACCTTCTATAGAGCACGGGAAGCCCTCCAACAATAATTCCCATAAATAAAAAATTCAAACCAATCATTTAATAGAATTAATAATTGACAATAGGAAACCAAATGATTATAATGATAATATCAGAATGATAATAAGAGGTGGGTGTGAATTATTATGAAACATAAAGAAGTTAATTTAGAAGAAAAAGAATTTATTCATAGCTATGATGCTACACGATATGAAAGGCCTTCGGTTACCGTAGATATCGTGGTAATGACGGTTATGGAAGAAGCTGTCCATAATTATCGTAAACTTAATCAAAAGGAACTAAATATATTGTTAATAAAAAGAGGAGAACATCCATATAAGGGAGAATGGGCGTTGCCGGGTGGTTTCGTGCATATGAATGAAAGTATTGAGGATGCAGCTTATAGAGAGCTAAAAGAAGAAACAAATTTAGATAAGTTATACCTTGAACAATTATATACATGGGGAGATGTTGATAGAGATCCTAGAACAAGAGTAATCAGTTCGTCTTATTTAGCGCTTGTTCCAGCAGGAGTGCACTCAATTAGGGCAGCAGATGATGCGGTAGAAGCACAGTGGTTTGCGGTAGAATATACGATTTTAGAAGAAAAGACTACCTATTTGGCAAATGGTTACCGAATGGAAAGACGTATTCAAATTAGGTTGAAGTCAAAAAGCGAGGAGATATTTGTGATTATTGAAATATCTAAAGAAAAAGTGGATCAGTGCCTGAATATTGAACGGAAGGTGATTGACTCAAACGGGTTAGCTTTTGATCATGGGATTATACTTTATTATGCATTTGAACGTTTAAAATCAAAGATTGATTATACGGATATTATTTTTAATCTTATGCCTCAAGTCTTTACTCTAACCGAGTTACAACAGGTTTACGAAGTAATTTTAGGAGAAGAGTTATTAACAGCTAATTTTAGAAGGAAAATAAAAGAAAAGGTACTTGAAACAAATCAGATGCAGAAAGATGCAGGGCATAGACCAGCAAAATTATTTAAATATAACAATTTAGATGAAAGTATATTTTACTAGGAGGCAAAAATGAGAGGATTAGAAGCAATTTTAAAATATGAGGAGGGCAACTTTGCAATATTAAAAGAAGAAAAGTGGTTGCTACATCTAGCCTTTAGTTGTGAAGAAAATGTTAATCTGGAGAGAGTTGAGCGTATAGCAGCTGTAAAGAAGTATACGCTAGAATATGTCAAACGTACATTAAGGATTCTAAGTTCCATAAAGCTTGAAGGAAAGCTATTTAAGGTGGATTCAAAAGAAATATTAGAAATTGCACTTTCATGGTGCGAAGTAGCTAAAACGGGGATGTATCATACGAGGAAAGCTTGGATCAATAAAGGGTTTTGTTTATTTGCTCATAATATTGGTTCTTGTAAGATATACAGGGAACAGTTTGGATTAGATACGGAGGTAGATTATACACCGATTCAAGAGCTTTGCTCAACACTCATATTGACCCATGGCCTAATTGGTCAATATCTACGTGGTGAGACATCTCTGATTAGTAATCAACCATTAGTGGAGTGTATGGAAAAGTTTAAGTTGGATGTTAAAGAGTATAAGAAGTTACTAATGTTCTTTAATGAATGCATCATTGGTGGAGTTTCACCAAAGCTTTGGGAAGAGCTTTCAGAACAGGTTGATACTACAATTGATTTAATTCTAACCAGGCAATGGGATTGTGGGATGACAACATTAGAACGTCTAAAAGCATTAAGAAAATCCTCCATTCAAAATGGAGAAGATTTTAACACCCAATGGATACATATGCATGAAAATCCTGAACTTATTTCAAAAATAGAGGCAGTAATCAATAGATGTGAAATCTGGTATGTAGAAGCAGCACTTCATGACTTTTCCTTTGAGGAATTTATAAAAATATTACTTTTGATTTCAAAGGAGCTTAATATAAACGAAGGTTCTGTCATTCACTTAAGTTTTGAAAAACTAATGAATTCACTTTACTATGATCGTAATAATGAAAAAAAATTGAATTTGTATAAGAAAAGAATCATAGAAAACTATTTAAAAGAGTTTGAAATTGAGCAATTACTGATTGGGAAAGTTGATCATTCTAATATACATGTAAAGCATTGCATGATCAAGGAATTTAACAATCCATATATGTTGTTTTTTGAATTTCAATTTTCACCAGCGGCAGATCAACTCATTCAGTTTTGTGAAGAAGCTGAGAAAGCAGATGTATTATATGAGAAAGCAATTATTTTATTATATGATTTATTTGATTTAAGAAGAGATGCCTACGACCGATTTTATGAGGAGGAAGCTTATTTGCAAACTATGAATCAATCCATAGATTATAAAGCGATTATTTTAGAGTACATAGTTGGACAAAAAGTTGTAGACATTGGCCCTGGTGGGGGTGCGTTAATGGACCTTATAGAGAAAAAGCATCCTTCAAAACAAGTCATAGGTGTAGATATTTCAGAAAATGTTTTAGATAATCTGAAGAAGAGAAAGCAAATTGAGGGCAAGTCCTGGGAGGTTCAGTATGGGGATGCATTGGAGTTAGAGCAATATTTTGAAAGGGGTTCCGTGGATACGGTGATCTTTTGCTCGATTTTACATGAATTGTTTTCTTATATCCCTTACGAAGGCGAACGCTTTCATAAAGATACGGTGATTGCTGCACTAAAGAGTGCATTCAATGTCATCCCAACAGGAGGACGAATCATTATCCGTGATGGCATTATGACTGAACCCAGTGACCAAAAACGAATGATACGATTTTTATCTGAAGAAGGGTTGCAATTTTTAAAGAAGTATAAGAGGGATTTTAAGGGTAGAAACATCCAATTTGAGATAATTGCACATAACATGGTGTTAATGCCGGTAAATGATGCAATGGAGTTTCTATATACCTATACGTGGGGAGATGCTTCCTATGTTCACGAAATAAATGAACAGTTTGGTTACTTTACTCCTTCAGAGTATATTACAGTTATTCAAGGTGCTTTAGGCAGTACTGCAAAGGTCATTGAAGAAAAACATTATTTACAACAAGGTTATACTGTGGCGTTGTCCTCTAAGATAGAGTTTTTTAATGAAGATCATGTAAGAACGGCATTGCCAGACAGTACTTGCTTTATAGTGATTGAAAAAATATAAAGTTAAAAAGGATGTGATTTTATGTTTGGATTTAGGTTTATTAAATTTCAACCAAATGAATATGTTATGAGGTACGCCAAAGGGAAGCTGATCAAGGAAGGAGCAGGACTTTCATTTACCTATTATGGACCAACAACGTCAATGGTAGTTGTACCTGTAGGGAGTAAAGAAGTTCCTTTTATATTTGAAGAAATCACTTCGGACTTTCAAAGTATTACAATTCAAGGAGAAATTTCTTATCGAATAGCTGATCAAAAGAAAATTGCTGGATTGATGAATTTTGGCTATAACTTTAAAAAAAGCTGTTATATTTCTGAGGATTCTATTAAGCTACCACAAAAAATTGTTAACATTGTAAGAGTACAAACAAAGAGGCAAATTGAAAAAATGTCGCTAAGGGAAGCGATTCAATCTAGTGAGGTACTTGCAGATACAATGGTGAAGGCATTGGTACAAAATGGAGAAATAGAGCGTTTTGGTATAGAGGTTCTAAGTGCTGCAATCCTTGCAATTTTACCTAATAAGGAAACCTCCAGAGCGCTTGAGGCAGATGCGAGAGAAGCAATTCTTAAGAAAGCTGATGAAGCAATATATGTCCGAAGAAATGCGGCAATAGAACAAGAACGTATTATTAAAGAAAACGAGTTAAGTACAGAAATAGCGATAGAAGAAAAAAAGATGCAGATATTAGACGCTCAACTTGAAAGTGAAAAGTTATTGCAGGTGAAGAAAAATGAATTAGAGGAAGCCCAGCTCCAATTTGAAATTGCCCAAGAAGACAAAAGAAAAGCCCTTGTAAACTCAGAAGTTGAAAACGCTAAGATTAAAGCCGATGCGAGAATATATGAAATAGCTAAGAGCATGGAAGTAATAAATAGTGTTGATAGTAGTACCATAAAGGCACTTGCTAGTGTAGGAATGGATTCTAGTCAACTGATTGCTGTTGCATTTCAAGAGCTTGCTGGCAACGCAGCTAAAATTGGTGAATTTAATATGTCTCCTGAATTATTACAGGGATTGATGCGTAGCAAATAAGAACTCATTCGTAAAGAGCTTATAGTGAAAAAGAAATGGCGTAAAGGAGAGGGGGAGAATTCATGAATAATGTGAGTCAAAAATACATTTTAGTGAAACGCAATACACGGTTACAAGATTTAATTATAAAATACAATACAGTAGATCAAGCTAAATTCTATATTGAACATATGGGCATAGATTTTGATGATTACTTGATGGAAGATAAAGTATATCAGCTTGCGCTAAAGTCCTGCCAAGAGATTTTAATAAAGCTGGGAAGAGTTCAAGTATTAAGCCGAGAATATGTACCTAATTATCTTTTTGACGAGAAGGATATTATCATTGTCTTAGGACAAGATGGACTTGTTGCGAATACATTAAAATACTTACAAGGTCAACCAGTCGTTGCTATTAATCCAGACTCCAATAGATGGGATGGTATCTTGTTGCCATTTAAAGTGAAGGATATTCAAAAAATACTGAATGACTTGACCCAAGGTAGACGTACAATCAAAGAAATCTCGATGGCGCAGGCGGTTTTAAATAATGGTCAAATATTATATGGTGTGAATGATTTATTTATTGGACAGAGGACTCATGTTTCCGCTAGATATAGTCTAAGAGTAGGGCATAATGAAGAAGAGCAATCTTCGAGTGGTATCATAGTATCAACCGGATTAGGCTCAACGGGATGGTTAAAAAGTGTTGTTGCTGGAGCGGCTAGAACAATGGATGTTTTTATGAATATGAAAACAGAGAGCTCTGTACTGGATACTAGATTGCCTTGGGATACTGACGAGCTTATCTTTACTGTTAGAGAGCCATATCCTAGTAAAAGAACAGGTACTAATATTGTTTTTGGTAAAATCAATCATAAAACACCCTTGATTATTCAATCCCAAATGCCAGAAAATGGATGTATTTTTAGTGATGGCATTGAAGAGGATTATTTAGAGTTTAATTCGGGGGTAGAAGCAAAGATACAAGTAGCGAATAAGAAAGGACAATTGGTTGTGTAGCTAAATAAAAATGATTTAGTTGGAAAAAACTAGGTCGTAAGATATAATAAAATAAGTATTGTTTATAAAAAAGGAGGGATTTAATTATGAAAGGGAAATATATTACAAAAAAAGGTATTTGTTTCATGGTTGTTATCATGTTGATAGTTACATTCGTAGCGTGTGATAGTCTAATCGAACGTGACTCCTCAGGATCTACGAAGAAAACGAGTTCATCAAAGGAAAAGAATGAAGATAAAGAAGAGAATGACAACGAGGAAGAAGACAACAAAGACAGAGAAGAGAAAGATGAGGACAATCTAAGTGAAGATGATTTACTAGACGCTGAAGAATATGAAATCACGAAAGCGACGTTTAGTGAGGGTGACATCCGAATTCATTATCCGCATGTTGAGGGCTTGAGTAATAAAGATAAACAGGAAAAGATAAATGAATTAATTAAGAAGGACGTACTAAATATCCTAGATGAATATAGTGGCGAAAGTCCGCTTAATTTACAGTTAGATTATCAAATCACATTACAAATGCCAGACTTCATTAGTATAAAATATTTAGGCATAGCTAGTAGTGAAGGTGCAGCATATCCAAACAATTTAATACATACCACCAACGTTAATATTACGAAAGAAAAAATACAGACCTTAAGTGACGTATACAGCATAGACGATAATTTCATCGAGCATCTTAAATCCGGTACATATATGCCTTATACAACAGATTTTTCCCTTGAGGACGTTATTGTTCAAGATGAGTTAAACAAATATTCTAATGAAGAGTTGATTAGCCAATTAAGCAATAAGAATGCGAAGTATTATTATACTGAGGTAGCGTTAGTGATATCCTTAAACGTAGCGCATGTACTAGGCGATCATATTGAGATAGAGATAACTACATTATAAAACACACAGTATTTAATGTTAAATGCAATTTTAATGATATAGAATAATGTAATTGCAATTCTATAAACATAGGTCTATACTGTTCATAGATTACTTTTCGAGTAGAAAAAGTGATACATAAGAATTCAATATAATAGTGGAGGTTTGTTATGAGTAAGAAAATTAATGTAGGTATCCTTTTTGGCGGTAGATCCGTAGAACATGAGGTTTCCGTACAATCAGCTAAAAATGTATACGATGCAATCGATAAAGATAAATTCAATGTCATCATGATTGGTATTTCGAAGGATGGAAGATGGCTAATAAACCCGCAAATTACAAACGAAGGCTGTGTAACTGGTAATCATCCTTTAGCCCTTGTACCAGGTTCTGAGGGAAGCCAGCTTATTGATATAGAAGGGAATAATCACATTGAAAAGCTTGATGTTATTTTTCCAATTCTTCATGGGCCATACGGTGAAGACGGAACAATGCAAGGGTTACTTAAGCTTATGAACATTCCTTTTGTAGGACCTAGTGTGCTGGGCTCAGCGGTAGGAATGGATAAAGAAGTAATGAAAAGACTTTTAAAAGACTGCCAGATTCCAAGTGCTAAGTATTTGGTAATGAATAAATATATAGACGATGTACTAAATCCAACCTATGAAGAGGCAAAAACTTCCTTAGGTATTCCATTTTTTGTAAAACCTGCTAGTCTAGGTTCTTCAGTTGGTATTAGTAAAATCAATAGTAAGGAAGAATTTGAACGAGCGATTACAGAGGCTTTTAAGTTTGACCTTAAGCTTATAATAGAGACCAATATTGTTGGCAAGGAAATAGAGTGTTCAGTTTTAGGAAATGAAAAGCCTATGGCATCACTTCCAGGTGAAGTTAAGAGTAACCATGATTTCTATTCTTATGAAGCGAAATATTTAGACGAAAATGGAGCAGGCTTAGAAATCCCTGCGAAATTAAAGGATGATACCATAAAGAAAATTCAAGAACTTGCAGTAAAGACCTTTAAAGCGCTTTATTGTGAAGGCTTAACAAGAGTTGACTTCTTTGTAACAGAGCAAGAGGAAATTCTTATAAATGAAGTGAACACGCTACCCGGATTTACGAAAATAAGTATGTATCCAAAGCTATGGGAAGCAACTGGTATCTCTTATACATTATTAATTGATCGACTCATTCAATACGCGATTGAAAGATATGATAGAGAAGCTCAGCTTGCTACATCCATTTAGTCAGAGGTAGTCATTATAATGGATGTTATTCTAATTCTGTAGGGAGGATTTTCATGGAAAGTATTTCTATAAAAGAAGTGATAGCTGCCGTTGGTGGTAAGTGTACTATTGAACAAGAAATGCATATTTGTAGAGTATGTACAGACAGCAGAAAAGTAGAAAAAGGCGATTTATATATAGCATTATCTGGAGAAGTCTATGACGGACATAATTATGTTGAGGCAGCAATTAGTAAGGGCGCTGCCTTAGCAATTGTTTCGAGACCAATTGAAAAAGTTTTAGGTGTTCCTATCATACTGGTAGAGGATACGCTTAAAGCCATGTGGCAACTTGCTACCTACTACAGAGAAAAGTTAGCAAAACCTGTCGTAGCAGTCACGGGTAGCGTCGGCAAAACAAGTACGAAAGACATGATAGCAACTATTTTATCAGCTAGCTATCATATTCACAAATCCCAAGGAAATTTTAACAACCATATTGGTATGCCAATGACAATACTTGGATTAGAAGAAAGCCATGATGCAATAGTTGTGGAGATGGGCATGAGAGGCCTTGGGGAAATCAGTACTTTAGCGCATATTGCAAAGCCCTCAATTGCAGTTATTACTAACATTGGGATATCACATATTGAAAGATTAGGATCTAGGGAAAATATTTTACAGGCAAAGTTAGAAATTGTTGAAGGACTTAAGGATAATGGGCTATTAATACTAAATGCGAACGATTCATTACTACAAAAGGTTGATAGAAATATTACCAAAAGGATAGTTTATGTAGGCGTAGACACCCCTGCTGATTATATGGCTTATGAGGTAGTGGACTGTGGTGAAGAGGGTGTCAGCTTTAAGTTGATGTTAGAAAACAAAGAATATGATGTTCATATTCCTGCAGTTGGTAAACATAATGTGCACAATGTGTTGTTTGGTATAGCTTGTGGGATTGAACTAGGAATGAGTCCTGAAGAAATACTGAGGGGAATTCAAGCGTATCAACCTGAAAAAATGAGATTAAATATAATTGAGAAAGATGGTATTAAATTTATTGATGATTCTTATAATGCAAGCCCAGATTCTATGAAAGCAGGCCTACAGGTGCTTAGCAGTATATCAAAGGGAAATAGAGCAATCGCTATTATTGGTAATATGTTTGAACTAGGCGAAATGGCAAGCTCAGCGCATTATGATGTGGGCAAGATATGTGCGGAAACAGGTATAGATTTTAGTATGATCATTGGTGAAAATGCAATTGATGTCGCTAAAGGGATTGGTGATCAAAGCAAGTATAAAATTTTCAATTCCCATTTAGAAATTGTACAATTTTTAAAGGAATACTTAATTTCTGGTGATATTGTGTTAATTAAGGGTTCAAGAGGTATGAAGATGGAGCAAATTTTAGAGTTAATGTAACAAACTAGTAGCAAAAAGTAAATAAAGGTTTTTAAAGCGACACCTATAACTTACCTACGACTATGTCACATGACATTTGTCGTTTGTGCGGATATAGGTGTCGTTTGTTCATGTACGGTTGACTTTTGAATTAAATTTGATAATGTATGTAATACAACATATACGGTTTTACATAATAATCCTTTTTTGGAAAAATATGGACAGCAAATTGTAGAAAAAATGAGAAAATAAATGACAAATTATCTATTAACAAAGACTATTGTGTAAAATGATTTAGCGCCTTACAAATGGGTAATTAAGAGTATAGATAAATGAATTGTCACATGGGGAGGTAAGCGTATGAATATAGATGAAAAGAATTCCTCGCTAAAACTTGAAGCCCCGATACTTCAAGATATCTTAAGAATGAATGACAATAACGAAGAGGAGGTTAACATCAGACAATCTATTCAAATACCTAACAGCTTTATAAATTATGTGGATAATTTGGAGCTCAGTTTAAGTAAAGCGGAATATATTTTTCTAGCTATAAGTGCATTTATAGCTAGAATTGGAGAAAGTCAGTCTTATGAAGTAGACGGCATGGAAAGTTTAGAATTTTTATTCGCTAAAATGATTCGTTACTTCGATAATATCAAACAGAAAAACACTTATGCCAACGAAATGATTTATAGACTACCAAAATTATTTGTAGCAAATGAAGAAGGGAAAGCATATAAAATAAATATAATTATTGAGCATTGGGGAGATTTAAATAAAAATTTGAAGAGTGATGAAGATTTAGTGTTTGTAATAGATGATATAAATATGGATTGTTACATAGTTTTCAAAGGCAATAAATATGACAAAGAAAAAACGAGAAACTTATTAAATAGGCTACCAATTTTTCTGAATGAAATAGCATTAAATCCAAGTGTCCCTATTATGAAAACCAATATTCTATCAACAGAGGAGTACAATAGAATCGTTGTAGAATGGAATAGTACTTATGTTGAATATCCAAAAGAAAAGTGTACCTATGAATTAATTGAGGAACAGGTTTTAAAAACACCGGGTCATATTGCTGTTACTTATGAGGAGGATAAGCTGACTTATAAGGAGTTAAATACGAAGGCAGATCAATTGGCAAACTATTTAAATAATAAAGGGGTAGAGGAAGGCAAGCTCATTGGCGTGTTTATGGAGAGATCGATTGATTTATTGGTAGTGCTTATAGGAATCTGGAAAGCAGGTTGTGCTTATGTACCGCTAGATCCTATTTACCCTAAAGATAGGTTGATATATATGATTGATGATGCAGAGCTTTCATTTATAATAACGCAATCAAGTTTAATAGACAAGCTTCCAGAAACTGATGCAAGTAAGGTTCAAATTGATCTCGAAAAGGTGAAAATATTTGAAGAAACAAGTAGATTGTGCAGCAAAAAAAACAATAAGAAGCTATCTACAAGTGCCCGATTGGCTTATGTAATTTTTACATCCGGAACGACAGGGAAACCAAAGGGGATTGAAGTAACCCAACAGGGGTTAACAAACTATCTTTGGTTCGTTGTAGAAAGCCAAGGCTTTACTGAAAAAGATAAGTTTATGGCCCTTACAACAATTTGTTTTGATATTTCCTTATGTGAATTATTTGCAAACCTTATTAGGGGTGGGCAAGTAGAAATACTTCCAACAGAATTGCAACGTAATCCATATCTTTTATTGGAGAAAATAGAGAATAATTGGGCAACTGCAATTCAAGCAACTCCCGCCACTTGGGATATGTTAGTTACAGTAGGCTGGGAAAAGAAACTGCCTTTAAAAATCTACTGTGGTGGAGAAGCAATGAACCCACAACTTGCTGAGAAGCTTATTCCTCGTTGTAATGAACTTTGGAATATATATGGCCCAACAGAAGCAACTATTTGGTCATCAATTAGTCATATTAAATCAACTAATATTACGATAGGACATCCTGTATATAATACCCAGTACTATGTGTTAGATAAGAATTTGAATCCTGTACCAGAGGGAACAGCTGGAGAGCTATATATCGGTGGAGATGGTCTTGCGCGAGGCTATCTTAACAGAAAAGATTTGACAGCGGAAAGGTTTATTTCTAACCCCTTTGAACAAGTGAAGAGCAGCAGAATATATAAAACAGGTGACTTTGTTAAATTCCTTTCTGACGGAGATGTTGAATGGCTAGGAAGAATTGATAATCAAGTTAAACTAAAAGGATTTAGAATAGAATTAGAGGAAATAGAAACCGTTCTTAAGCAACAACCGGAGATTGATAAAGCGGTAGTAGTTTTAAGAGAATACAACAAGGCTGGCTTAAAAGGCTTATATGCATTTGTTTTAGCTAAAAAAAATTGTGAAAATCCTAATAATAAGAAAATATATGAAAGAATGAAAGAAGTATTGCCAACATATATGATACCAAGGTATTTTATTTATTTAAATGAAATTCCCCTAACAATGAATAAAAAAGTGGATAGGAAGTCATTAACTACGATGACAATGGATGAAATTAAAAATAAATATGGTGATTATTCCAGAAACAGTTCACTAGAAGTTAAGAAAAAGGAGGCTGAGGTTCAGAAAAATAAAGACGATGATAAACGTTTAGGGTGCTTTTGTAAAGATGGAGAGAGAGAAAAAAAGAGAGAGAAAAAGAAAATTAAAAAGATAAAGATAAAGACAGATTTTATTCATGAAGGAAATATGATTGCAGAGGTTTCTAATTAAGAGTAAATTTATGAATTTAAAAACTAAGAAGGCTATGGATATAGTAAGGATTGATAAGAGACAATAACGAGGTATTATTGGATGATGATATTGCAATTATTGATCTAAGTGACGGGTATCCATGGCCTCAACCTTAAATGAATTTTGGGAGAATCTAATATGGAAAAGATGGAATCACTGAAATATAAAGAGATCGAGGATATTATAATGACTATTTTCACCTTAAAAAAGGGGAAAAGAGGAAGAGTTTTCGCAAGTATGGCGGGTTTATTCACGATGTCGATGAGTCTAATCCTTTGCTTTTCAATATTTCGTCTTGAAAAGGGAAGTATATTGATCCCCAAGAACGATTATTCTTACAAACTGCATTGCACACGCTTGAACATAGAGGATATGCAATAGATAGAACCTTATGTTTTAAAGCAAAAATTCGTGAAGAAGGTTTTTAGTTTCAAATAATATTGTAGGAATATAATAAATTGAGCAAATACTTCTTTCGGAACATATTGAAGAAAATCTATTTGCTGGTAAGAGTATTTATTGCATATTTAATCTGTGGTTTTATAAAAATAAACTCAATAGTCAATTTAGATTATAGACATTTGCTTTAAGTAATGATAATATGAAAAGGTGGTTTTTTTGAGGATATCTGTTAGTTTATGTGGCTATAGATGTCGTTTATACATTAATTATTGACGATTTATATCGATTTTGCTATGTATGAAAGAAAAACTATAAAATTTTAGAGTATTTACAGATGAATGCTAAAAATTTATATGGAGAGACGAGATGGTAAAAGAGGCATTCCCAAACGCCATTGTTAAAAAAGTAACAATAAAATTTAATGATAATGAATATAAAGCAATTATTTGTATTTGTAATTTTAATAATAATAGCCATTATGATCATGCAAGAAAACTTTTTCATAAGGAAGAACTGGAGTATTATTCTTCATTAAAATATGAAAAAAGGCAAAAAAGCTATGTTATGGGAAGATACTGTGCAAAAAGAGCTATTTCAGAATATCTAGAGGATGAGAATGTAGAGAGTATTACGATAGGAAAAGGGGTTTTTAATCAGCCAATTATATTTGGCCCTCAAAATCAAAATCTTCAAATCAGTATATCACATAGTGGGGATTTTGGAGGAGCTATTGCATACCATGAAAGATTTGTAATGGGATTAGATATTGAAATAATTGACGAGGATAATCGGGAAACTTTAGAAAATGAAATTACGATAGAAGAAAAAGAAATATTAGCATCACTACCATATGATTATAATCGTGGGCTGACACTTTTTTGGACAGCGAAGGAAGCCTTATCTAAAGCTTTAAAGACTGGTTTGATGACTCCTTTCAGTATTTTTGAAATTAGTAAAATACAAGTGGAAGAAGATTATGCAATATGTGATTTCAAATTTTTTGCGCAATATAAAATAAGATCATTTAAGATGGGGCAATATATGTGCTCAATTGCTTATCCGAAAAATATTGAGTTTAATGTTGATAGTAAGGACCTTTCAAAGCTGTTTAACATTTAAACTTAGTTGCATTAAAATGGGGGGTAATTTTATGAAACGATGTATTAAATGTGTTATGCCACAAGTTGAAGGCCATGTGGCTTTCGATGAGGGAGGAGTATGCAATGTATGTAATCGTTTTGATGAAACAAAGATTTTATCTAAGGAAGAAAAGCAGGTGGGAGGTTATGAAGACTTAATCAAGAAGATTAATAAACATAAAGGTGATGGACGTGGAAAATATGATTGTGCTGTAGGTGTTTCAGGGGGTAAGGACAGCATAATGGCACTATACATAGCTAAGAATGAATTGAATCTGAATCCTTTAGCGATTTTCATTGATAATGGATTTTCTTTAGACGAAATGTTTCATAACATTAAAAGTGCTACAGATATTTTAGGAATTGATTTGGTTATATATAAAGTGAACAAATTTAAAGAAATCTTCAAATATTTGCTTGTAAAGAAAAAGGAAGTATATTATTGCCGTGTTTGTCATGCGCTTTTAGACGTATATGTTCGAGAAGTTGCTGATAGATATCATATCAAAATGCTCATTGGTGGATATACGAAGGGACAAGAATTTGCAAAGAGTGAAGAATTATTTTGGATCTTTAATGAATCTGATGAAAATGCAAATAGTGAAATCGAAAAATCACCTGGGCTTAAAGATACCCTTGATATTCTTAATAATTTAGCTCTTTATTTGTATGAAAACTATAGTCATATAGCTCAAGTTAATCCATTCCAATATATTGATTACAATGAAGGCAATATATTAGAGTTTTTGACTGAAAAACTTGATTTTAAAAGGCCAAGCAATAGCTGGCCAAAAGATTCAACAAATTGTTCATTTAATTTTCTATCACAACATTTAGCCATGAAATATTGGGGTTATTCACAACATGAAACAGAGGTAAGTACTTTAGTAAGAAAAAAAGAATTAACTAGAGAAAGAGCTTTAGATATTATTGAAACACCGATTCCAATGGAAATACTTGAAGAAGTTTTACAAAAATTAGACTTAAAATATGAAGATATAATTTAACAATATATATTGAGGAAAAACTAAATTATTATATTTAGTTTTTTTGTCATTGGAATACGAGGAGAAACAATATGAAAGAATCAATTGTATTTATGTTTTCAGGTCAAGGTTCTCAATATTATCAAATGGGAAAAAACCTTTTTTCAAACAATCAAACTTTTAGGAAGTGGATGCTAGAGCTAGATAATATTGCTGAAAATATTATGGGAGAGTCAGTAGTAAAGGAAATTTATCATGGAAAAAAAGGGAAGGTGGATGTTTTTAATCAAATTAGATTTACACATCCAGCACTTTTTATAATCCAGTATGCATTAGCCCAAACACTTATAGAAGATGGTATAACGCCAAGTTATGTGGTTGGAACAAGCTTAGGAGAATTTGTTGCTGCAGCAGTCGGGAATGTAATTAGTGTAAAAGAAGCATTAGAAGGGGTAATTTATCATGCTAAGCTTACTGAAGAAAATTGTTCCAAAGGAGGGATGACGGCAGTTATTAACAAAAGTAACTTGTTTTTTGACACACCGATTATTAGAGATCACAGTGAACTTGTAGGAGTAAATTATGATAATCATTTTGTTATTTCTGGTGAGGTTAATAAGCTAAAAAAAATACATGAGTATTTAAATATAAATGGAATAGTCTACCAAGAGCTTCCTGTTACATATGGGTTTCACTCCTATTTGATGGATCCGATTGAAGAAGCGTATAAAGATTTTATTAGTAAAATTAAATACCATCAACCGTCCATTACTTTCGTTTCAAGTCAAAAAGGTTTGGTTTTGAAAGAAATTCCAAAGGATTATTTTTGGGACATTACTAGAAAACCTATAAACTTTCCAATGGCAATAGAAGCAATAGAAAAGCAAGGTAGGAGTGTATACCTCGATCTTGGCCCTTCAGGTACTTTAGCAAATTTCGCAAAGCAAAATATAAATAACCATAAAGAGAGAGAAATATTTGTTACGTTCAATCTCTTTGGACAAGAGGTTATGAACTATAAAAAAATAATTGAAACCTTAAATAATAATGATGAAATCAATATGGAGGAAAGAAAAATGGTAGCTTATGTATTCCCTGGACAAGGATCACAACAAAAAGGTATGGGAGGAGAACTTTTTGATGAGTTCCCTAAATTAATTTCTAAAGCAGATGAAATATTAGGATATTCAATAAAAGAACTATGTATGGAAGATAATAAGAATCAATTGGGTCAAACAGAGTTTACCCAACCAGCTTTATATGTAGTAAATGGACTAAGTTACTTGAAAAAAATGAAGGAAACTGGTGGAACACCTGATTATGTAGCTGGACATAGTTTGGGAGAATACAGTGCTCTATTTGCTGCGGGTGCATTTGACTTTGAAACAGGCTTAAAGCTAGTCAAAAAAAGAGGCGAGCTCATGAGTAAGGCCATGAATGGTACAATGGCAGCTGTCATTGGATTAGAAGAAGGTAGAGTTAAGGAAATACTTGCTGAAAATAATTTTGACAGCATAGACATTGCAAATTATAATACACCATCACAAATTGTAATATCAGGTCCAAAAGAATATATAGAAAAGGCAAAAAGTGTTTTTGAAAATGCAGGAGCTAGAATGTATGCAATTTTAAAGGTAAGCGGAGCCTTTCATTCAAGATATATGGAAGCTGCTAAGGAAGAGTTCTCCAAATTTTTAGAAGGTATTTCCTTCACTGAAATGAGCGTTCCAGTAATTTCTAATGTATTAGCAAGACCCTATAAACAAGATAGCATTAAGAAGTATTTGGCCGATCAGATTACGCATTCTGTAAAATGGACAGAAAGTATTAGATATTTGATGGGAAAAGGAGATGTTGTAATTGAGCAAGTAGGACCTGGAACGGTATTAACTGGTCTTGTGAAAAATATTTTAAAAGAAGCACAGCCATTAATAGTTGATGAAGAAGAGGAAAATACACAAGAAGCTCCTTTGGTTTTGGAAGAAAAAGTGGAACAAATACAAGACGCACCTTTATTTGTAGAAGAAAAAGAGAAACAAGAAGTTCTTGAAATCCAGGCAGATAAAAAAGCAAAAGTAAAAGAAGAAAAAGTAAAAGAAGCAAAAGTAAAAGAAGAAAAAATAAAAGATGTAAAACAAGTAAAAGAAGTAAAACAAGAAAAACAAGAAAAACAAGAAAAACAAGAAAAACAAGTAAAAGAAGTAAGACAAGCAAAAGAAGCAAAAGAAGTAAAAGCAAAAGAAGAAATAGCCGAAGCTTCAAATGATATTCATGAAAAAAAATCAGCGGTAGTGGAAGCAGCAGGAAAATATAAAATTAGTGCTAGTTCCCTTGGAGACGACCAGTTTAAAAAAGAAAACAATTTAAAGTATGCATACATAACAGGGTCAATGTATAAGGGGATCTCTTCAAAAGAGATGGTAGTTAAAATGGGGAAAGCCGGATTTATGGGATTTTATGGAACCGGAGGATTAATGAAGAATGAGATTGAAGAAGCAATTAAGTATATACAAGGAGAGTTAAGTGAGGGACAGTCTTATGGTATGAACATTTTATACAATCCTGTTGAAGTAAATAAGGAAAATGAGACGATAGATTTATATTTGGAATACGGAGTAAGAAATATAGAAGCTTCCGCATATATGAGTGTAAATAGCTCTCTTGTAAGGTATAGGTTAAAGGGACTAAAACGAGATAAAGATGGAAAGGTATTTTCCGAAAACAAAATTATAGCAAAGATTTCTAGGCCAGAGGTTGCTGAAGCCTTTTTAAGCCCAGCACCAGAAAAAATAACGAACAAACTTCTAGAAGAAAACAAAATTACTTCAATTGAAGCTGAGCTTTCAAAAGAAATTGCCATGGTTGATGCTATTTGTATTGAAGCAGATTCAGGTGGTCATACAGATCAAGGAGTTGCTTATGCATTGATGCCAGCAATCATAAAATTAAGGGATGAGATGGTTTCGAAGTTTAATTATGGAAGAAAAATAAACATTGGGGCAGCTGGAGGGATTGGGACTCCAGAAGCAGCAGCAGCTGCTTTTATTCTAGGTGCAGATTTCATTGTAACTGGATCAATAAATCAATGTAGCGTTGAAGCTAGAACAAGCGATGAGGTAAAAGATTTGTTACAGCAAGCAAATGTTCAGGATACAGAATATGCTCCAGCTGGTGATATGTTTGAAATTGGTGCAAGAGTGCAAGTACTTAAAAAGGGTTTATTCTTTCCAGCAAGGGCGAATAAGCTTTATGAGCTTTATCGTCAGTATAATTCCTTAGATGAAATAGATGAAAAAACTAAAAATCAAATACAAGAAAGATACTTTAAGAAAAGCTTTGAGGAAATATTTAAAGATGCAAAAGAATATTACCCACAGGAAGAAATTGAAAAAGCTGAACGAAATCCAAAGCAAAAAATGGCAATGATTTTCAAATGGTATTTTGGACATTCTACAAGACTTGCACTTAGTGGAAGCCCAGAGCAAAAAGTTGATTATCAAATTCATTGTGGACCAGCATTAGGGGCCTTTAACCAATGGGTAAAAGGGACTGAGATGGAGGATTGGAAAAACAGAAATGTTGATAAAATCGGTGAAAAAATTATGGAAGGCACAGCAGAGTTATTAACCAAGAGAATAATTGCATTAACAAAATAGGTACACTGCATAGACGAACAACTTAGTTGAATATTGGAGGTAATGGGAATGAATTTGGGCGAAGGAAATTCCTGTTATTTAATTGGAGAGGCTTCTTTACTAATAAAATGTGGAGATATCTTATTAAATAATGGATTTTTTATTAAAGGTGTAATATCAAAGGAAGGCAAAATTTGTGAATGGGTAAGAAAAAATGATTTAAGCATTATTGATCCTAATGATGATTATATAAAAGTACTTAAAGAAGAACCTTTTGACTTCTTATTTAGTATTGTCAATTATAAAGTACTTAAAAAGGATGTGTTGGATCTTCCAGAGAAAATGGCAATTAATTTCCATGACGCCATTTTACCTAGATATGGGGGAATTCATGCTACCTCCTGGGCACTTATGAACGATGAGAAATTCCATGGTATTACATGGCACATTATGGAAGAAGGCGTAGATAAAGGGAATATTTTAAAGCAAAAGAAAGTGGATATTGACAACAATGAAACAGCTTTTTCTCTAAATTTAAAATGTTATATTGCTGCAGTTGAAGCCTTTGAGGAGCTCGTTGATGAGCTTTCATCAAATGCTTATAATGCAATTCCTCAGAACTTAGAAGAGAGAACTTATTATGCAAAAACAAAGAGGCCAGAAAATGGTGGAGTAATTTCTTGGCCAAACAGCGCCGAAAATGTGGATAGACTGGTTAGAGCAATGGATTTTGGTGGACAACCTAACAGCTTAGGCTGTGTGAAAATATTTATTAAGGGACATTTTTATATTATTTCTAAAACGGAGATAAAAAAATCAAGATCTAACGCTGCTAATGAAGGAAAAGTAATCAAGATAAATAGAGACTCATTGGTGGTTGGAACTACAACTTTTGATATTAGCCTCAAACTAACCACAATTATGGGCGAAGACTTAGATATACTTGAAATTGCTCATAATTACGAATTATATGAAGGCTTTTCTTTAGAAAACACGGAAGCTGACATTGAAGTAAAACTGAATGATTTATATGTTACAACAGGGAAACATGAAAACTATTGGAAAAAAAGACTATTAAATCTTGAAGTACCAATCGTGCAAGATATTATTAGAATGGATGATAAAAAAGAGGAAGACTTTTACATAAAGCATCAAATTCAAATACCAAATAATTTTATTAAGTATATAGATAGTATGAATAAGGGATTCAATAGAGCTGAATATATTTTCCTTGCAGTAAGTGCATTTATAGCTAGAATTGGAGAAAATCAGTCTTTTGATATTGGTTTTTCTAGTGAAGAATTAAAGCTGGAATTGGCAGGATTAGAAAACAAGTACTCTAATGTTATTCCATATAGAGTTGATATTATGGATACAGAAAGCATTGATGACCTATTTTCTAAGATGACCAATTATTTCGAAAACATCAAAAAGAAAAAAACCTATGCCTTTGAAATGATTTATAGACTACCTGAATTGCTAACTGAAAGCAGGAGAGGAAATACATTTAACATTCCTATTGTTGTCGAAGAAAGTAGAAACATAAATGAAAGTTTGGTTGATGGTGATTTAGTATTGTTGATAGATAAATCGAATATGAATTGTTGCATAAGCTTCAAAGGTAACAAGTATGTGAAAGAAAAAACCATTAGATTAATGGATAGATTATCAATTTTTCTAAATGAAATAGCTATAAATCCTAATACCCCTATTATGAAAATCAATATTTTATCAATTGAGGAGCACAATAAAATAGTTGTAGAATGGAATAATAACTATGTTGTTGAATATCCAAAAGAAAAATGCACGTATGAATTAATAGAGGAACAGGTTTTAAAAACTCCTGATAATATTGCTGTTATTTATGAGGATTCCCAACTCACTTATAGGGAGTTAAATACGAAGGCTGATCAGCTGGCAAGCTATTTGAAGGCGCAAGGAATAGAGGAAGGCAAGCTTGTTGGAGTATTTATGGAAAGATCAATTGATTTATTAGTAGCGCTAATAGGTATCTGGAAAACAGACTGCGCATATGTACCATTAGATCCAATTTATCCGAAAGATAGACTTTTACATATGATTGAAGATGCAGAGCTGCCACTCATCATAACTCAAGCCGATTTAATTGACAGGCTTCCAGAAACTACTGCAAAAGTGGTTCAAATTGACCTTGAAAAAGCGGAAATATTTAATGAAACGAATTTATTAGTTTCAGGTAAAAAAGGTAGAGGAAAGAAAAAGCTATCTACAAGAGATAGATTAGCTTATGTCATTTTTACATCTGGCTCTACAGGAAAACCAAAAGGAGTTGAGGTAACTCAACTTGGACTCACAAACTATCTTTGGTTTGTAGTAGAAAGTCAAGGATTTACTGAAAAAGATAAATTTATGGCACTTACAACAATTTGCTTTGATATTTCCTTATGTGAACTATTTGCAAATCTAATTAGAGGTGGACAGGTTGAAATACTTCCTACAGAAATGCAACGAGATCCATATCTATTAATGGAAAAAATAGAAAATAACTGGGCTACTGCAATTCAAGCAACTCCAGCTACTTGGGATATGCTTATTACAGTTGGTTGGGAAAAGAAGTTGCCATTGAAAATATATTGTGGTGGAGAAGCAATGAGCCCTGAGCTTGCAGAGAAGCTTATTGGACGTTGTAATGAACTTTGGAATATCTATGGGCCAACAGAAGCAACAATTTGGTCATCAATAAGTCATATTAAAACAACGAATATTACGATAGGTCATCCTGTATATAATACTCAATACTATGTATTAGATAAGAACTTAAATCCAGTACCTGAGGGAACACCAGGAGAGCTATTTATAGGTGGTGATGGTCTTGCTCGTGGTTATCTGAATAGAAAGGATATGACGGATGAAAGGTTTATTTCTAGCCCCTTTGAAAAAGAAAAAAGTGAAAGGATTTATAAAACAGGGGATTCAGTTAGATTCCTTCCAGACGGAGATGTCGAATGGTTGGGAAGAATTGATAATCAAGTAAAGCTAAGAGGCTTTAGAATAGAATTAGGAGAAATTGAAACCGTCCTTAAGCAACAAGCCGAGATAGAGAAAGCAGTTGTTGTTTTAAGAGAAGACAATGCTGGATTTAAGGGTCTATATGCCTTTATTTCAGCAGAAAAGGATTGTGAGATTTCTGTAAATACTAAAGTTGGTGAGAAATTGAAAGATTTTTTACCTAGCTATATGATACCAGGACATTATATTTATTTAAACCAATATCCTCTTACAATGAATAAAAAAGTTGATAGAAAGTCATTATCTACAATGACAATTGATGAGATAAAAAATAAATATGGTGATAAAAATAGAAATGATGTTGATGCTAAGGAAAAAGATGTTGGAGCAAAACTAGAGGCAATTCTAGAAGCTAAACAAGAAATAAAACAAGAAATAAAACAAGAAATAAAACAAGCAACACAACAAAACCTTGACATTGAAAGAAAAAGTGTTGAAGATACTTTGAAAAAAGACCTACTCAATTTAGCGGCTAGTGTTCTTAAAGTAGAGGTAGATTCCCTTGACTTTTTAACACCACTTGGTGAATATGGTTATGATTCAGTTAGCTTTACAGTATTAAGCATAAAAATGAAAGAAAAATATAAAGTAAGCATTAGTCCAGCAATTTTTTATTCTTACGCTTCGCTGGAAAAGCTAACAGAATATATATATAAAACGTACCAAAAGGAAGTAAACTTACTTTACGCACATATGATTGATGACAACATAATTGAAAAAGCTAAAGAAAAGGACCTTTTAATCGAGGCATTAGAAGTAGCTATAGCAATAGAAGAAAACGTGATTCATCTTCTTATGAAAGACTTAGGTAAACTAACTGCACAAGTAATAAAATGTGATGTTGATAAGATAGATTTTACAACGCCTTTAGGTGAATATGGATATGATTCTGTCAGTTTTACAGTGCTTAGCATAAAAATAAAAGGTAAGCTAGCAGTAACAATAAGCCCAGCAATTTTTTATTCATATTCTACTATAGAGAAGCTTTCAAATTATATTTTTAAGACCTATAAAGAAGTTATTTTAAAGACTTATAGTGACAGCATGATAGCGACAGACCCAATTATAAAGGATAATATTTCTAATATTTCTATTGAGAAAAAAGACACAGTAGTTCAATGGGGCACAGATGTTCATAAGAATACCGCTTACTACAGCAAAAACAGTGAGAAAGAACCCATTGCAGTAATAGGTATTGGAGGAATCATGCCTCTATCACCTAATATGGATGTGTTTTGGGACAATCTTGTGAATGAAATAGATATGATTACAGAAGTACCAAAAGATAGATGGGATCCTAATGGTTTTTATGGTGAGGATGCAAAAGCTGGAACAAGCGCTAATCCAATTAGAGCAGGCTTTATCGAAGATGTTGATAAATTCGACGCTGCTTTTTTTAGCATTTCCCCAAGAGAGGCTCAGTTAATGGATCCTCAGCAAAGATTGTTTATGGAAACTGTTTGGAAAACCGTTGAAGATGCGGGTTATAAGCCATCAGATCTTTCAAACTCAAAAACGGGAGTATATGTAGGGGTAGTTGCCACGGATTATTGGGATTTAATGTCACAAAATCCATTTAATATGGATACTTTTACTACCTCAGGAAGAATTAATTGTGTTATCGCAAATAGAATTTCCTATATGTTAAATTTAAGAGGACCAAGTGCCACAATTGATACAGCTTGTTCAAGTTCTCTTGTTGCTGTTCATCGTGCGGTTGCAGCAATGCAAGACGGATATTGTGATGGAGCAATTGTTGGTGGAGTAAATGTAATGGCAAATCCATTTTTCCATGTTGCAATCGGTAAAAAAGGAATGTTAAGTGCTGATGGACGTTGTAAAACCTTTGATGAAAGTGCAGATGGATATGTTAGAGCTGAAGGTGTAGGAGCAATCTATTTGAAGCCTTTGTCAAAGGCAGAAGCAGATGGTGATCATATCTATGCTATTATTAAATCCTCGGTAGAAAATCATGGTGGAAGAAGCAATTCCTTAACTGCTCCAAGTGCAGAAGCACAATCAGAGCTGCTTGTGGAAGCTTATGAAAAAGCAGGAATAAGCCCGGATACGATTTCCTATATTGAAACTCACGGAACAGGAACGAGTCTTGGCGATCCTATTGAAATCAATGCTTTAAAAGATGCCTTAAATAAAATGTATCAAAAGAAAGGCTCGGTTTCTAAAATAGGTTATTGTGGTGTTGGATCAGTAAAAACAAATATTGGTCATCTTGAAGCTGGAGCTGGAGTTGCAGGAATGCTTAAAGTACTCTTGTCATTTAAAAATGGAGTTTTACCTGGAAATATAAATTTAAATCAAATCAATCCATATATTGAGATTGAAGATAGTCCATTGTACCTTGTAAGAAATACGAAAGAGTGGACTAGGATTATTGATGATTCAGGGAATATGATTCCAAGAAGAGCAGGAGTGAGTTCTTTTGGCTTTGGTGGTTCTAATGCCCATGTTACATTAGAAGAATACCATAGTAGAAAAGAAGTAATAAGAGATGCTACACAGCCACAGTTGATTATACTATCCGCCAGAAACGAAGGCAGATTAAAAGCCTATGGAAAAGATATGGTAGAGTTTATCCAAAAAAATAAAGACATAAAAGAAATTTCCTTGCTAAACTTTGCATTTACTCTCCAAACAGGTAGGGAAGAGATGGATGAGAGACTGGCTGTGATTGTTCATTCTTTCACTGAGTTAGAAGAAAAACTTTGTAAGTATCTTGATGGAAAGAATAATATAGAGAATTTATTTACAAATAATATTAAAGGTAGTAAAAAAAGAACTGAATTATTGATGGAAGGGGATGAAGGGGAAGAATTTCTGAAAAATATTATTAAGAACAAAAAGCTTTCCAAATTAGCGCAACTTTGGATTATTGGAGTTGAAATAAACTGGGATGTTATATATGCAAATTGTAGACCAAAGAGGTTGCCACTACCAACATATCCTTTTGAAAAGGTTAGACATTGGATACCTGAAACACAAAACAACTTAAATAATACCAATAGGTTATCATCAAAGGCGCTGCATCCATTTATTGATAGCAATGAATCAACCCTTGAAGAACAAACCTATAAAAAGACTTTAAATAAATATGATGAAAGTATTCAGGATCATATTGCCAATAATGAGACTATATTTCCAGGAGTTGCATATTTGGAAATGGCTAGGGCAGCAGGTCAATTGGCCAATCATAAAGGCAAAGTGGTAAAACTTCAAAATAATGTATGGTCGAAAGCGCTTATTTTAAAGGAAAACCCAATTGATATAAGCATTTCCTTAAACCCAAGTAGTCAGGGAGTTGAATATAAAATTAGCTCTAAGGGAGTAGAAGGTAAATCGATTCACGCCCAAGGAAAAATTGAATATAAGAATGGATACGCTCAAGAGGAATTTCTGGATATTAGCTTACTAAGAGCAAAAATGCAAAATAGTCTTACGAAGGATGATTGCTATCATTTATTTTCAGAGTCGGGCTTTCAATATGGAAGAACGTATAGATCAATCAATCATTTGTATTATAACCAGTCAGAAGCACTATCACAGATTGAATTACCACAGGAGTGTAAAGCAAATGTTGAAAATTATATGTTGCCTCCAGCACTTTTAGATGGTGCACTTCAAAGTGTTATCGTATTTATTGGGAATTCATTTACTGAGACGGGAACTATATATATGCCATTTGCAATGGGAGAGTTAGAGATTTTAGGTGAGCTACCTGAAAAGTGTTTCTCTTATGCAATACAAACAGAAAACCAACAAGGAACAGGCTATAGTGTAAAGAAATTTGCAATATATATAACGGATGAAGCGGGGAAGGTTCTAGTTAAGATGAAGGATTTTTCGTTACGAGGACTCACTCCTTCAACGCCAATGAAAAGAGCTATTGAGAAGAGCCCTTCTATGAGTTATATGAAAAATAGTTGGGAATTATCTTCAATAGAAGCTGAAAGAGCACAAGATACTATTACAGGAAATATATTGGTTTTTGATGAAGGTGAAGAAGTATTCCAAGGTTTAATGACAAAGCTTAATGGCAATTCAGAGAGTACTGTTCTTGTAAAACCTGGCTTAGAGTATAAAGAACTTGAGGGAAATATTTTTGAAATAAACATTAACAATCAAGAAGATTATAGAAAACTATTTAGCACGCTTTTAAACAAGGAAATGATTCCTGACAATGTTTTACATTTATTGTCTAAGGAAAATTTGATTTGTGATAAAGAAAAAATAATGAACCAGCTTAACAGAAGCATATATTCTATGTTGTATTTGAGCAGGGCTTTACTTGAGCTAAAGTTAAGAAATAAAACAAAACTTGTTTATTTTCTTAGACCTGAAAGTATTGGATTATCACCTCAGCATTCAGCTATTAAAGGTTTCTTAAAAGGACTTGAAATTGAGAATTCTAGATTTAGCTGTAAAACAGTTGAAACTCTTCCAATTTCAAGCGTAGAAATGGTGACGCTATGCATGAATGAACTTGGAACCATTACCTCAACGAAAGATAAAGTAGTAAGATATGAAAATGGCAATAGATTTGTGTGTAAGTATGTAGACATATTAGAAGATATAGTGAAAGAGGCTAATAGTCTACCTATTGTAGAAGAAGGAGTTTATATTATTACAGGTGGTGCAGGAAGCCTAGGCTTTATATTTGCAGAATACCTAGCAAAAAAAGTGAAAGCAAAACTTATTCTTTTAGGAAGATCGGCTTTAAATGATGAAAAAGCCAAGAGATTAAAAGAGCTTGAAGCTCTTGGAAGTGAAATCACCTATTTAAATATTGATATTTCTAAGGTTAAAGATGTTGAGAGTATTCTAAAAGGGACAAGAAAAAAATTCGGTAAAATTAATGGAATTATTCATTGTGCAGGAGTAACGAAAGATTCCTTTATTTTCAATAAGACAAAGGGAGAGGTTGACGCAGTAATCGCTCCGAAGGTTTGGGGAACAATCTGGCTTGATGAATTAACAAAGGAGGATAAATTAGATTTCTTTGTTATGTTTTCTTCTATTTCCTCCATACTTGGAAATACTGGACAAAGCGATTATGCCTATGCTAATAGCTTTATGGATGACTATGCAAAAATGCGTGATGTTCTAAAGGGTGAAGGAAAACGCTTTGGAAAAACGCTAGCTATAGGCTGGCCATTTTGGAAAGATGGTGGCATGAAAATAACTGCTGAAACTGAAAAGTTTTTAACAAACACATTAGGAATATATCCTATGGAGATTGAGGAAGGCATCAAGGCTTTTGAGATTGGACTTACTCAGAAAGAAAATTATTTTATTGTTTTAAAAGGGTATAAAGAAAAACTTAACGCGTTATTAGGTATTAGCAGCATATGGATTAGCCAACCTAGTATAAGACAACAAGATAAAGTTGTGCCCAACATGATTTCAAGTGGGCATTATGAAGAAAAGCCTATGATCAACATGATTTCAAGTAGACATAATGAAGAAAAGCCTATGATCAATATGATTTCAAGTGGAAATAATAAAGAAAAAATCAATAACAATATGACTTCAAATGCACATATTGAAGAAAATATAATAAAAGCTTTAATCAAAATGACTTCTCAAATACAAAAGATAAATGAATCAGATATCGACGCTGAAGGAGATATTAGCGAATTTGGTTTTGATTCAATTGCATTTACGGAGTTTAGTAATCAGATAAATCAAGAATATGATTTAGGAGTTATGCCTTCCATATTTTTTGAACATCAAAACCTTAATTCTTTAGGAAAGTATTTGTATCAAGAATACAGAGAAACCTTAGAGAAGATATTTAACACTGCAAATACTACAGAAGTAGCAAAAGTAACAAATGTGGGCAGTGTTGCAGTAAGTGAAGCGATAATGACCTACGATGTTCCAACTAGTTTATATAAAAAAGAAATTGGTATCGATTTAAACGAGCCAGAGTATAAAGATCTAGAGGATAGATATCAAGATAATAGATATCAAGATAATAGATATCAAGATAATAGAAATCAAGGTAATAGATATCAAGATAATAGTAATCAAGATAATAGTGATCAAGAGAAGGGATTACTGGAAGCTGTAATTAAAGAACTAATAAATTTTACATCAAAGGTTCAAAAACTAAATATTAATGATATTGACGCAGAAGCTGATATTAGTGAGTTTGGGTTTGATTCAATTGCCTTTACTGAATTAAGCAATGAGATTAATGGAAAATACAATATTGGTATTATGCCATCAATATTTTTTGAGTATTCAACACTAGCTTCTCTAGCTAAATACTTAGTAAGTGATTATTATGAACAGCTAAAACAGATTCATAAAGGACATCAACAGAAACAAAAAGTAATTTCAAGGACGAATTCTCTGGAGATCAAGGATGAAAAAAGAGCAGTAATCAATAACGAGGGCTTTTTACCATCTTTTAGATTTAAGAATTCTTTTAATGAAAATAGCATTAATAAAAATAGCAGTACTGAAATTGTCTTAGATGAAGAAATAATAGATCAAAATGCAACTAAAACGAAAGAGGCGGTTGCGATTGTAGGTATGAGCGGTGTTATGCCTCAGTCAAAAGATCTTAAAGAGTTTTGGGGTAACCTTGAAGCTGGAAAAGATTTAATTACTGAAATTCCCAAGGACAGATGGGACTGGAAAGAAATTTATGGAGATCCAGTCAGTGAAGATAATAAAACAAATGTAAAGTGGGGAGGCTTCATGAAGGAAGTGGATAAATTTGATCCGCTATTCTTCGGAATATCACCAAAGGAAGCTGTTTTAATGGATCCACAACAAAGAATTTTTATGGAAAATGTTTGGAGATCCTTAGAAGATAGTGGATTAAAGCCCTCAGATATTTCAGGTACCAAAACTGGGGTTTTTATTGGTGCAGGTGCATGGGATTACTTATATTTATTAAAAGAAAATGATATCAATATTCAAGCACAGACCTCCTCTGGGGTTTCCTTTTCCATACTTGCAAATAGGGTTTCCTATTTACTGAATTTACATGGACCTAGTGAAACGATTGATACTGCGTGCTCTAGCTCTTTAGTTGCGCTTCATCGTGCAGTTGAACAAATTCAGAATGGAAATTGTGAAATGGCTTTTGCTGGTGGAATTAATGTAATGTTGAATCCTGCAATTTATATTTCACTTTCAAAGGCTGGAATGCTCTGTGAAGATGGAAGATGCAAAACCTTTGATAAAGCTGCAAATGGTTATGTAAGAGGAGAAGGATGTGGCGTTCTTTTACTAAAGCCTTTAAGTCAAGCAATTAAGGATAAAAACCATATATATGGTGTAATTAAGGGAAGTGCGGTTAACCATGGTGGTCATGCTAACTCACTGACCACTCCAAATCCAAATGCACAATCTGAGCTTATTCAAAAAGTGTGGAGGGATGCTCAGGTTAATCCAAGTACAATTACATATATGGAAACTCATGGTACAGGAACTAGTTTGGGCGACCCAATAGAGATTAATGGATTAAAAAAAGCTTTCGATCATCTTTATCAGGAATGGGATATAAAGGAAGTTGGAAAACCATATTGTGGGCTTGGAGCTGTTAAAACCAATATTGGACATCTTGAATGGGGTTCAGGGGTAGCAGGAGTTATTAAGGTTCTGCTTGCTATGAAGTATAAAAAGCTTCCAGCTTCTATCAATTTTAAGGAGCAAAACCCATATATTAAACTTGAAAATAGTCCATTTTATATTATTAATGAAACAAAGGAATGGGAAGCTTTAATTGATGAAAATAATATACCAATTCCAAGAAGAGCTGGAGTAAGCTCCTTCGGTTTTGGTGGTGTAAACGCCCATATAGCCATTGAAGAATATGAATATCCAGAAACTATTCAAATAGAAGATAATACACAAGAAGAGCTAGTTTTACTTTCCGCAAAAAACGAAGATAGATTGATAGATTATGCTAGACAAATGATAGCTTTTATTGAGGACAAGGTTGTTCAAACGACGTCTCAGGATTTAGATTACGAGTATATTTCTAGGCTAGTTCAAGATGAAATAAAATTGCTTACAGCTATCATTATAGATGTAAACAAAGCGGAAATAAGTAGCTTTGAGGAACTAGAAGATTATGGTTTTGATCTTGTTAGCTTAAATAAGCTAGCAGAAGATATAGGTAATAAATTCGAAATTGAGCTAAGTGCTAATGATATTGCTAGCTGTTCTACAATAGAAAATATTACAAAGTATTTATGCAATACATATTACCAGATATTAGCAATAAAATTTCCAAAAAACGATAATAGCAGTAGTAGTGTAAGTGAAATAAATTATAACATTAGCCTAGCAGATATAGCCTATACCCTTCGTAATGGTAGAGAAGAAATGGATGTAAGGTTAGCTATGGTTGTTCATAATGTAAAAGAATTAAAAAACAAACTTGAGCAGTTTGTGAATGGCTCTGAAAAGATTGAAGGAGTATCAATTGGCAATAAAACCGATAAATCAAAAATTGATTTTCTAATTTCAGGGGAAAAAGGAAAAGAATTTATTAGTGATTTACTCAAAGACGGGAAGTTATTAGAAGTAGCTCAGTTATGGGCAACTGGTGCGAAGATTGAGTGGAGTAAGTTGTATAATAATGAGCTCAGAGTGCCGATATCGCTTCCAACTTATCCCTTTGCAAAGGAAAGATATTGGATAACTGATTATATGAGTAATCAGTCAGGTGCTTTAAATAGAAAAGGGATCGTGAAAAAACTTCATCCTCTTGTGGATATAAACTCCTCCAACTTTTATGAACAAAGATTCACTACAGTTCTGAATAAAAATGAGTTTTATTTAAAGGATCATGTTGTTGATGGTCAAAGCATCTTTCCAGGAGTTGCATATATTGAAATGGCTAGAGCTGCAGGACAGATGTGTGGAGCAGGAAGAGTATCGAAAGTTTCTGATATTCTCTGGGCCAAGCCAATTATTGTTGATCAAGAGTCTAAAGAAATTCATATTAGTCTTTTGCCAGATGGAGAGGATGTTGAATATGAGGTTGTATCAATGAACGAGGATAGTAGTAGAACTGTATATTCTCAAGGTAAGCTAATAATGGATACAGGTGAAGAAAATGATGCTATTGAATTCATTGATATTGAAGAAATAACAAGTAGATGCAATGTAAAGAAGCCAGGTGATTGGATCTACAAAACGTTTAAAGAAATGGCCTTCAACTACGGCGAAACTTTTCAACCAATTAAAGAAATCTTTTGCGGTGAAAATGAAGCACTTGCTAGGCTGGAAGTATCGGATAGTTTAACAGAAGATTTTGATGAATTTATATTACATCCAGCTCTAATGGATGGTTCTTTACAAACAATTATTGGTATGAATAATTCAGGTGTTGGGGGTGGAGAAATTTATCTACCTTTCACAATGGGTGAAGTGGAAATAATAAAACCCTTGGAAAAAGAATGCTATGCCTATGGGCAAATGATTGATGAAATTGGAAAACACAATTCGAATATAAGAAAATATAACATTCAAATTACTGACACCAGAGGACGAGTACTGGTAAAAATAAATGACTTTGTAATGAGAGCCATTGTTCTAAGTGAGATCAAGAAAGAGGAAGAAGTTCATTACTATCACAGCCAATGGTCAGAAGAAGATCTCGTGATCAAGGGTAATTTTGAACTTCAAAAAGAATGCATACTGATTTTTGATACAAATGAAAAGCTATATAATGAATTATTGAAGAAAGCACCAAATAATCAAGCTAATATTTGGCTTGTTAAGCCAGGTAAGAACTATAGGGAAGTTGGAAATAACATTTTCGAAATCAGTCCAGAAAAGCCAGAAGATTATAAGGCTCTAATTGAAATGTTAGGTAAGAAAAATCAAATTCCGGATTGTATATTGCATTTTTGGTCAAAGGAAAAATTTGAAGGAAATGAAGCTTCCTTAAATAGACAGATGGATTTAAGTGTGTTTTCAACTTTTAATTTAAGCAAAGCGCTTATGGAAGCAAGAATTAGTAAAAAAGTAAAAATGGTGCATATTCACGCGAGTATAAACGATAATATTGAACCACATTATAGAAGTGTTAGTGGTCTAGCAAAGACTGTTGGAATTGAAAACCCTAATTTGAATATTAAAACTGTTGAAGTGCAAAATCCATTTGAAACCTTTGACAGAGCCGTTGCAGAACTTGCTGCTGGACAAGAAGATGGGGAAGTTCGTTATGAAAATGGATTAAGACTAGTTAGAAGATATAAAAAATTGGAGCTAGATATTTTTAATAAGGAAAAAGAAATTCCTGTAATAGATCATGGAGTTTATCTGATTACTGGAGGCGTAGGTGGACTTGGACTAATTTTTGCAGAGTATTTTGCAAAAAGGGCAAAAGTAAAACTAGTATTAACTGGAAGATCGGACTTAAGTAATTCTAAGAAAAATAAAATTAAAGAAATTGAGAAGTTAGGTAGTGAAGTCACCTATGTAAAATGTGATATTTCAAACAAAGACAAGGTTTCAGAATTAGTCAATGAAGTAAAGAAAAAGTATGGGTGTATAAATGGAATCATTCATGCTGCTGGAGTAATTAAGGATTCATTTATTTTGAAGAAAACTCTTAAGGAAATGAAAGAGGTAATTTCACCAAAATTATATGGAACTATATGGATTGATGAGTTAACCAAAGACGAAAATCTTGATTTTTTTGTAGTGTTTTCTTCAATAGCCGCGGTAACCGGTAATATAGGACAAAGTGATTATGCATATGCAAATTCATTTTTAGATAATTATGCTCAACTAAGAGAAGTTAGGAGAGTCAAAAATCAAAGAAGCGGAATTACGATCTCTATCAACTGGCCGTTATGGAAAGATGGTGGAATGAAGATGGATGAAAGCTTGATAAAAATGATGGATGAAGAATATGGATTTTTACCAATTACGAATAATACAGGTATAAATGCTTTTGAAGCTGCGTTAAAATACAGCGTTCCTAATATGATCGTTGTTAAGGGAGAAGAAAGTAGAGTAAGAAGTGTATTTGAACGTATAGAAAAGGACGAGCCCGTTCCTAAGGAATTTGAAGTTATTGAAAGCTCGAGTAACAATACTATAGATTTAACAAGTAAAGTGGAAAAACAACTAAAACTTATTTTGTCTAAGGAAATCAATTTACCAGTAGAAAGAATAAGTGTTCAAGAGCCGTTTGAAAAGTATGGAATTGATTCGATTATGATCGTTAGTCTAAATAGAGTGCTTGAAAATCACTTTGGTAAGATATCTAAAACACTTTTGTTTGAATATAAAAACGTGAAAGAGCTTGCAAAGTATTTTGCTGAAAATCACAGGGATAAATTCATTAAACTTGAGTTTGAGCTTGAGGGTAAAGAAACAAAAGAAGCAATAATTAAGCGAACCAACAGAGAAGTAGAGCAAGTAAGTTTGAATAAATCGAGATTTTTTAATAAAAGTATAAATCCTTCTGAGGATAGTTTTTATAAGGACGGAGATATTGCAATTATAGGCGTAAGTGGACGATATCCAATGGCCAATAATCTTGAGGAGTTTTGGAAAAATCTTAAGGCGGGTAAGGACTGCGTTACTGAAATTCCAGAGGAAAGATGGGATAAAGACATCTATTTTGACCCTGATAAAAATGCAAAGGGTAAGAGCTATAGTAAATGGGGAGGTTTTATTGAGAATGTAGACAAATTTGATCCAATGTTCTTTAATATTTCTCCAAAAGAAGCAGAATTTATGGATCCACAGGAAAGGATTTTTCTAGAGACAGTATGGCATACAATTGAAGATGCTGGATATACAAGAGCAGCTTTAGAAGAAGAAAAAGTGGGTGTATTTGCAGGGGTTATGTATAATCATTATCCAATGTTTGCTGCGGAAGAATCCTTAAAGGGCAATGTGATTGCAGTAAACTCATCTTATGCATCAATAGCGAATAGAGTTTCTTATTATTTGAATTTACGAGGACCTAGCATTGCACTAGATACGATGTGTTCATCTTCTATTACAGCAGTTCATTTGGCCTGTGAAAGTATCAAAAGAGGGGAAAGCGATCTGGCAATTGCAGGAGGAGTAAACGTTACCATTCATCCAAATAAATATATTCTTTTAAGTCAAGGTAAGTTTGCGGCAAGTGATGGTAAGTGTAAGAGCTTTGGAGAGAGTGGAGATGGATATGTTCCAGGGGAAGGAGTAGGTGCCCTACTGTTAAAACCTTTAGAAAAGGCAATTGCTGATGGAGATAAAATATATTCAGTTATTAAAGGAAGTTCTCTCAATCATGGTGGAAAGACGAATGGATACTCTGTTCCGAGTCCTAAGGCGCAAGGGGATTTGATTTTAGATGCATTTAAACGTGCAAAAGTAGATCCTAGAACAATTAGTTATTTAGAAGCTCATGGTACTGGAACATCTTTGGGAGATCCTATTGAGATTGCAGGTTTGGTGAAAGCCTTTCATGAGTTTACAAATGAAAAACAATTTTGCTCAATTGGCTCAGCAAAATCTAATATTGGACATTTAGAATCAGCAGCTGGAATTGCTGGAATATCAAAGGTACTTTTACAGATGAAATATAAACAATTAGTACCATCAATTCATTCAAAGACAATGAATCCTAATATTGACTTTGAGGAATCACCTTTCTACGTACAACACGAGGTAGAAGAATGGAAAAATCCAGTGATTGATGGAAAGAAATATCCAAGACGTGCGGGTATAAGTTCCTTTGGAGCAGGTGGTTCAAACGCGCATATTATTTTAGAAGAATACGAAGCTGCTAAAACGAATTGGATTAGCCAGGAGCCTCAATTAATATTGATTTCTGCAAGGGATGAAGAGAGATTAAATGCATATCTTCAAGATATCATAAAGTACTTAGATGAAAAAACATTACTAGAAAATACTTCACTAAGCGATATCGCCTACACCTTACAGGTTGGTAGAGAAAGCATGGAAGAAAGAATTGGAATAGTTGCAGCAACTATAGAAGATTTGATTTCAAAATTAAGAAAAGGGTATAATGGAGAGTTTGATAATAAAGAGATAATACGTGGCAGTATTAAAAAGAGAAAAGTAAATACCCTTGACCACCTTGAAAATAATCAAGAAAGATACCTAGAATTATTCAAAGCAGGGAAGTTGGTTGAATTAGCAGGGGCATGGGTACTAGGAGAAGAAATTAATTGGAAGGCAATGTATTCTGGTTCTAATGCAAATATTGTTTCTTTACCAGTTTATCCTTTTGCAAGAGAGCGTTACTGGATAGCTGAATCAGAAAAGAGCAGTAGTAAGATAGATCATAAGCTTGATACCTTAAATCTTCATCCGCTTATTGGTAGAAACACATCAACGCTAAAGGAACAAAAATTCTCAACTATATTCAGTGGGGAAGAGTTTTGCTTTACTGACCACATCGTTGAGGGTAAGAAAATGCTACCTGGAGCTGCTTATTTAGAGATGGCAAAAGCTGCGGGGGATTTATCAGATACTAATAAAGTTGTTAAGATTAAAGATATACTTTGGGCAAAGCCAATTATTATTTCCGATTCTTCAAAGGAAATAAACATTAGTCTAATACCAGAGGAAGAATATGTTGAATATGAAATAAGTGAAATGGTTGAGGGTAAAGATAAGGTCATTTACTCAAGTGGTAAGCTTGTTTATGATGCCTTAAATGAGAATAAGCCTATAAATGAGAAGGTTAACATTGGAAGTATTAGAAATAAATTTCATAAATCACTGAAGAAACAAGAGTGTTATGAAGCATTAAACAATTTTGGAATAAATTACGGAGCAAGCTTTAAGGTAATTGAAGAACTTTTTATTGGGGATCAGGAAGCGTTAGGAGTTCTTAAACTTCCTAAAGAGGTTCAAAATACTCGCAAGGAATTCCTTCTTCACCCTTCTATCCTTGATGGCTGTTTTCAAGCTATTATGGGTGTAGGCTATAGCAATAGAGAGGACGATGTTCTTTATTTGCCATTTGCTGTTGAAGAAATACAAATATTTGAGGAATTTGAAGAGGAATGTTTCGTATATATTGAATTAGTTCATGAAGATAAAAGCTCTAGGAAATACAATATAAGTTTATTAGATAATCAAGGTAAAGTGCTTGTAAAGATTATTAATTTTACGGTAAAAGCTATTATAAACACCAATAGGACAAAATCTAAGAATGCGGACACAGATAAGATAATGGAGCTGCTTAACAAATTGTATGCTGGAGAAGTAGAGGTTGCAGCTGTTAAGGACATCATGGAGGTGTTAGCCGATGAGTAAGATTGATATGGATAAGCTTAAAATAATGAATATGATTAAGGATAAAGAAATTACTCCAGAAGAAGGCTTTAAATTGATTAATGGAATAAAGGATAATTCAAAGCTCATTACTTATCAAGAAAAATGGATTGAAAAGGATATTGTTATAAAAGAGATGGACATTTCTCTTAAAGATAATACCATTATTTTTGATACGAATAATGAGTTAATGGAATTAATCAGAGATTATTCTCTTGAAAACAACAGCTCTTCTCAAATAATATTGGTGTTAAAGGGAAGAAGTTACAAGAAAATATCTCCTAATGAATACCAAATAAATCCAAATAATCAAAATGATTATTATAAATTAGTAGCTAGTATGAAAGAGGATGGATTAATACCTAAAAATGTTTTGCATTTTTGGTCGAAAAATGAGCTAAGAAAAGATGAGAAGTATATAAGCGGGTCTTTAAATGAAAGCATTTTCTCATTGTTTTATTTAGTCCAAGAAATGATGAAGCTAAAACTTGAAGGAAAAATTAATTTATTGTATTTATATAAAGGTGATTTTGTTAAAGTACAGCCACAATATGCGGGAATAGGTGGATTTTTAAAAACCTTAAAAATTGAAAATCCGACTTTTGAATGCAAATCTATAGGGGTTAAAGAAATACACAACAAGGAAAAGGTTTTTGAGATAATTATAGAGGAATTTAAAGAAATTGGCGTTGGAGAAACTGAGGTTCATTACGATGAATTCAACAAAAGATATGTTAGAAGTTATAAACCATATGAGAAAGTTGCTAAGAGTGTTCCTACGACAAAACTAAAAACTGACGGTGTATATATAATCACCGGTGGTGCAGGTGAGATTGGTATGATTTTTGCCAAACATCTTATTAGTCAAGTAAAGTGTAAGGTTATACTAACAGGAAGATCAGAACTAAGTGAAGAAAAAAAACAAAGAATAAAAGAAATTGAAAAAGGCGGTTCCGAAATAATCTACCTAAAGGCAGACATTTCAAAAAAAGATGATGTTGAAAGGGCTATTTTAGAAATTAAGAAAAGATATCAAAAAATAAATGGAATTATTCATTCAGCTGGTGTTTTAAGGGATTCCTTCTTAGTAAAAAAGACGAAAGAAGAGTTTGATACAGTGGTTGCTTCAAAGGTATTTGGTACCATTTATATCGATGAATATACTGAAAAAGAAAAACTTGATTTTTTCGTTCTGTTTTCCTCTATTGCAGCGACATTAGGAAATATAGGTCAAGCTGATTATGCATATGCAAATAGTTTTATGGACTACTTTGCTATGAAAAGAGCGGATCATGTTTTAAACAATAAACGCTTTGGCAAAACAATATCAATTAATTGGCCCCTTTGGAAAAGTGGAGGCATGGAAATAGATATTGAAACTGTAAATTGGCTTAAGGAAAATATGGGAATAGCTCCCTTAAGCAATGAAAATGGAATGATTGCTTTTGAAGAAGCATTAGAGGCACCTCTTAATCAATTAGTAGTCTTCCAAGGTGAAAAAGAAAAGCTTAGGAAAATTTTTTCTGTTGAAGAGAAAGAAATGAAGAAGAAAAATGATTTCAATCAAGGTGAAGACAATATTAATTCAGAAGTGTTAAGAGATAAAACAACAGAGTATATAAAAGAGATACTATCAGTTGAGACGAAAAGCCCTATTTCAAAAATGAAAGAAGAAGATGACTTCGAAAAATTTGGTATAGATTCGGTTATGGTAATGAGCCTAAATAGACAACTAGAAAAGGATTTTGGGGAGCTATCGAAGACGCTATTTTATGAAAATAATACTATAGGCGAGCTTTCTGGTTATCTTGTCAATCATTATAAGGATAAGGTGGCAGAAAAATTTCAGCCTACTCAAAACCATAAGGATGATGAAGTACTTGTTGATGAAGAAAAAATTGTTGAAGCAAAAGTCAATGACTTAAAAGCGAATGAACCAAAAGTCAATGAGTCAAAGGAACTTCCGAGACGAAGATTTATCAATTCAACAACAGAAAAGTCAGTGGAAACAATAATAAAAGAAAAAAATAGGTCGAGTGAAGAATTAACCGAAGACGATATTGCGATTATTGGTCTTAGTGGTAGATATCCAATGGCCTCAAACTTAAAGGAGTTTTGGGAAAATCTAACCCAAGGTAAAGATTGTATTACTGAAATACCAAGGGATAGATGGGATTATAATGACTATTTTCACCCTGAAAAAGGAAAAAAAGGTAAAAGTTATAGCAAGTGGGGTGGATTTGTTGACGATATTGATAAATTTGATCCTTTGTTTTTCAATATTTCACCTAGAGAAGCGAAATATATTGATCCCCAAGAGCGCTTGTTTTTACAAACTGCTTGGCATACGCTTGAAGATGGCGGATATACAAGGGCAAGGCTTAGCGAGGAAAATGTAGGAGTTTTTGTTGGAGTAATGTTTGGGCATTATCAACTATATGGCCCTGAAATGAGCTCATCACACGCTTCAGTAGCGAATAGAGTTTCCTATTATTTGAACTTGAATGGACCTAGTATTGGTCTAGATACGATGTGTTCATCTTCATTAACCGCTATTCATCTAGCAGTTGAAAGCATCAGAAGAGGAGAATGTGATGCGGCAATAGCAGGTGGAATTAACTTAAGCATTCATCCTAATAAATATATTTTATTAAGCCATAATAATTTCCCGTCAACAGACGGAAAGTGCAGAAGCTTTGGTGATGGTGGGGATGGATATGTTCCTGGTGAAGGTACTGGAGCTATACTGATTAAGCCGCTTCAGAAAGCTATAGCTCATGGTGATAGAATATATGGTGTTCTTAAAGGGAGTGCTATCAATCATGGTGGAAAGACGAATGGATATTCCGTGCCAAGTCCAAAGGCTCAAGCGGCTTTGATTTCTAGCGTATTAAAAAAGACGGGATTAGATCCAAGAACATTAGGTTATATTGAGGCCCATGGTACAGGAACTGCCTTAGGTGATCCAATTGAGATTACAGGATTAGCGAAAGCCTTTTCAGAATTTACGCAGGATAAAAACTTTTGCTCAATTGGCTCAGTTAAATCAAATATTGGACATCTTGAATCGGCGGCAGGTATTGCAGGAATTACAAAAGTGCTGCTACAAATGAAGTACAAACAGCTTGTTCCATCAATTCATTCTAAGGAGTTAAACTCAAATATTAACTTCAAGGAAACGCCATTTTTTGTTCAACAAACCTTAGAAGACTGGAAAAGTGTGGAGATAAATGGTATTAAGTATCCAAGACGAGCAGCTGTGAGCTCTTTTGGAGCAGGTGGTTCTAATGCGCATATTATTATCGAAGAATATATTGGGACCAAGGAACCAAAAACGAGTACAAATACTGAACCTCAGATATTTGTACTGTCAGCGAAAAATAAGCTTAGGCTAAAACAATACGGAAAAGATATCATAAGCTTTCTTAAAAATTCAGAAGAAACCTTAGAAGATATCGCTTATACTCTTCAAATAGGACGTGAGTCAATGGAAGAGAGAGTAGCCATCCTTGGTAACAACAAGGAAACAATCATTAGCAAATTAGACAGCTTTATTTTAGATGAAAAAGACATTGACGAATTGTTCACAGGAAATATAAAGGATGATAAGGAAGAGGAAACTGTTCATATAGAAAATTTAGAATCAGATTATTCAAACCTTGCTAGGGCATGGGTTAATGGTAGTGCTGTAAACTGGGGTATCATCCAGGATGTCAGATCAAAACATATTATTTCAATGCCAGGATATCCATTTGCGAAGGAATCCTATTGGACTGAAAATTTAAAGGACGACTCTGTGGTTCAATATGAAGATGATAACGCGACGAACAATAAAGTAGGCCTTTTGACCAATGAAGTTATGTATTTTAATAGAGAATGGCAACTCGCGCAAACAAAACAATCCTTCGAAGAAGAGATCATGACTGATAATATACTAATATTTGGTAAGGATCAGAAAAACATCTCTGAAATTGAAAAGGTTCTAAGAGCTGAAAACAATAAATTGGTTTTCGTTACTAGGGGAGAAAGCTTTGAGGAAATCAATTCTTTCGAATATAAATTAAATCCAAGAAATGAAGAGGATTATAGTAAACTCTTTCATAAAATGAATAAGAATAATATAGTACTCAGCTCGATCATAAATCTATGGAACTATGATGATAATTCATATGATGAAGAAAACCCACAAACTGAAGACTCCTTAAATAGGAGTGTTATCCATTTGTTTCATATGGTTAAGGCTATTGCACAGCTAAAGGTGAATTCAGTAAATAAGGTTCTTAATATATTCAAAATAGGCGATGCTCCAACAAATCCTTTTCTTGAAAGCATGGAAGGCTTTCATAAGTCCATCAAGCTTGTTCTACCAAACTTGAAGATGTCATTGATTGGAGTAGATAAAGGAACCCAATTATCTAATTGTATTATCGCTGAAATGAAAGCTTTCACCTCGTTAGAGCAAGAGATTATTTATAAAAACAATGAAAAGTACGTTAGTAAAATTAAGGAAATACAGCTTAACGAAGAGGAAAAAATAGAAATTAAAAATAAGGGCGTCTACCTAATTACTGGTGGAGCAGGTGGATTAGGACTCGTATTTGTTAAACATCTTGCCCAATTGTATGGAGCAAGAATTGTCATAACTGGTCGCTCACCTTTATCCGGAGAAAAAGAAAAGAAAATGAACGAACTACTTTCTCAAGGTCATGAAATACTTTATATGCAAGGTGATGTTGGAAAGTTCGAAGATATGAAAAGAGTAATAGACCAGATAAAAAGCAAATTTGGAACGCTTAATGGTGTTATTCACGGAGCAGGCTTTGCAGACGATAAAACTGTTTTAGAAAAAAACATGAATGCTTTCAATAGTTCTTTGTGGCCTAAAGTTCAAGGAACTATAGTGCTTGATCAAGTCACAAGGGAGGAGCAGTTAGATTTTTTTGTAATGTTTTCCTCTTTATCGGCAGTGTTAGGTGATTTTGGTCAATGTGATTATGCGGTAGGAAATAAGTATTTAGATGCTTATGTAAATATTAGAGAAGATCAAAGGGAAAAAGGGAAAAGAAAAGGTAAAACAATTTCAATTCAATGGCCACTATGGAGAGAAGGGGGAATGCATTTAGGTTCTGAAGGAGAAGCGTTGTACCTTCAAACCTCGGGTATGTCATACCTTGAAACAAGAGCTGGGATAGAAGCTTTCCATAAAATTTTAAAAAGTGGAAAGTCCACTGTAATGGTAATATCTGGTCATAAAGGAAAGATTGAAAGGTTTTTAGGAATTTCAAACCGTTCATATCATGTTGCTATCAGAAAAGATATGGTGGCGAAAAGCATTATTAAAACAGCTGCTCAAGGAAATGAACTGGTAGCAATCGATAAGAAAATAGAAAGGGAACTACAAGGGGTAGCTTCAAAATTACTATGTATAGATCCTGATCTTATGGATGTGAAAGATAATTTGGGCGATTTTGGATTTGATTCAATTAGCCTTAAAGAATATAGTGACAAGATCTCTTCAATGTACGGTATAGAACTACAACCAACAGTGTTTTTTGCTCATAGTAATATAAAAAGTTTAGCAGCTTATCTTATAGAAGAGTTTAGTGAAGAACTTAAGGGCAATGAAACAGCCCAGTTAGTTGAAAACTATGACGTTGAAGATGAAAAAGAGTATGAAATAGATAATACTAGCATAAGTGCAGGTTCCAAAATAAATAAAGGTTCAAGAGGAATAGATTATTTAGCACCCAGCTACAATGAACCTATTGCTGTTATTGGAATAAGTGGTATGTATCCTGGTTCAAAGGATATGGATGAACTATGGAATAACCTTGAAGCAGAAAAAAACATGATTACGGAAATCCCTAAGGATAGATGGGATTATCAGGACTATTATGGAGAAGCGGCAGACCCTAACAAAAGGATAAATACAAAGTGGGGTGGATTTATTGAGGATGCTAACAAATTTGATCCTAAATTCTTCAATATTTCTCCAAGGGAAGCAGAGCTTATGGATCCACAACATAGATTGTTTCTACAAACAGTGTGGAAAACAATAGAAGATGCAGGCTATAAACCTTCTTCACTAGGTGGAAGAAATGTTGGTGTATTTACAGGGGTACAATTCACTGATTATATGGATATGTTAGCAGGAACTGACAAAATACACCCGCAAGCAGGCACAGGAAATTCCCATGCAGTGCTTTGTAATCGAGTATCCTATTTTCTCAATTTCAAAGGACCTAGTGAAGCGATTGATACAGCGTGCTCAAGTAGTCTTGTAGCTATTCATAGAGCAGTAAAATCAATTCAAAATGGAGAAAGTGAGCTTGCAATTGCAGGTGGTGTAACTGTAATGGCATCACCAGAAACATTTCTAGGTACAGCAAGACTCGGCGTTTTATCCTCTGATGGCAAATGCAAAACCTTCGATAAAAGTGCAAATGGTTATGTAAGAGGTGAAGGCGTTGGGGCCGTACTCTTAAAACCTATGAGTAAAGCGATTGAAGACAAGGATCATATTTATGCGATTATTAAAGGAAGTGTTGAGGGTCATGGAGGTAGAGCAAATTCATTAACTGCTCCAAATTCAGAAGCTCAAGCTGAAATGCTTGTAAAAGCATATGAAGCTGCGGGAATAGACCCTAGTTCTATTTCTTATATTGAAGCACATGGAACAGGGACAGAACTCGGAGATCCAGTTGAAATCCAAGGTCTGAAAAAGGCATTTAGCGATTTAGAGAAAAAATCAGGAAAAGCGAGTGGTAGAACAAATTATTGTGGGATTTCCTCAATAAAGACGAACATTGGACATCTTGAGCCCGCTTCTGGAATTGCAGGAATAACGAAAGTAATTTTATCTATGAAAAATAAAAAACTTCCGGGTACATTGCATTTTAAGGATATGAATCCTTATATAGATCTGAATAATTCTCCTTTCTATATCGTTGAAAAAACAAAAGAATGGGAAAAATTATTAGATGAAAACGGGGAGTCCATTCATAGAATAGCTGGTGTTAGCTCCTTTGGCTTTGGTGGGGCAAATGCTCATGTTATATTAGAAGAATATGTTTCTCCTAATATAGAAGGGTATGAGTATGCTGAACCTCAAATGATTGTTCTGTCTGCCAAAAATGAGATAAGACTAAAAGCGTATGCAAGTGAAATGGTGAGATTTTTTGAAATCCAAATTGAACAAGGTTTACCAGAAGTAAAATCTAATTTGTGGTTAAAGGAAATAGCGTATACCCTTGAAGCAGGAAGAGAAGCTATGAGTGAACGTTTAGCCGTTGTTGTAGCATCAATTGATGAATTAATTGTTAAGCTCAAGGGCTATTTGGAGGGAAAAAGTGATATAGAAAACCTATATTTGGGAACAGCTTCAGATAGTCGTCAGAAATCTGTACAGCTTGTAGCGGGTTCAGAGGGAAAACAATTTGTTTCGGCTTTGATGACAAACAGAAAGCTTGAAAAAATAGCGCAGCTTTGGGTATGTGGTGGAGATGTTGACCTTTCTCTATTATATGAGGATGAAAAAATTAGAAGACATTCTCTTCCAACCTATCCTTTTGCAAGGGATATTTATTGGATACCTGAAAATCATAATAGTGAAGGAGCTAGACCTACTAACTTAAGTATTGCAAATAAACTACATCCTATGATAGCTGCAAATACGTCTACTTTATCGAAGCAAAATTTCACAACCATTTTATATGGGAATGAATTTTTCATAGAAGACCATATTGTAGGAGGGAATAAAGTTTTACCAGGAGTAGCCTATATTGAAATGGCTCGTGGAGCAGGAGAATTATCAGGTTTAGTAAATATGAACAAAGTAAAAGATATTATTTGGACAAGACCAATTACTGTAAATGATTCTCCCTGTGAAGTAAATATAAGCCTATTTCCAGAGGAAGATTTTGTTACATATGAAATTTCTACCTTGGATACGGAACAAAATAGAATAGTACATGGACAAGGAAAGCTGGTAGTAGAAAACAGCGGTATATATAATGCAATAAATAGCAATACGATAAATAGCAACGCGATAAATGGCAATGCGATAAATAGCAATGCAATAAATAGCAATGTAATAAATAACAATGCAATAAATAACAATGCAAAAAACAATGCCATAAACAATTCAGCGGATAAGAAGGTTAGTATCAACGAAATAAAAGAAAGATGCAGTAAATCCCTTAGCAAAGAGGAATGTTATACTATATTTTCAAATAGTGGACTTGAGTATGGGAAGACCTTTAGACCTATATCAAATATGTTAATTGGCGAAGGAGAAGTATTAGCTGACTTAGATTTGCCAGATAATCTAACAGATCATATGTATGATTGCGTACTACATCCTTCTCTTATGGATGGAGCCTTGCAAGCTGTTATGGGACTGAACTACGATGCTGAAAGTAATGAAACCTATCTCCCATTTTCTATTAAAGAAGTAGAAATGCTTGGTCTTCTAAAGCAAAGATGTCTTGCTTATGTTACTAAAGAGGTAGCTTCATCAAAAATTTTAAAATATAATATTTTAATTCTTGATGAAGAAGGAAACGTTTTAGTGAAAATTAAGGAATTTTCTTTAAGAGCTATTGTTGGGGAGGCAAGCTCCAAAAAAGAAATCGCTAGTTCAAACCTACTGTACTTTAACAGCAAATGGCAAGAAAAAATGATTCCAACAATAAAAGAGATAGATAGATCAAAAAAAGTACTCCTATTACATAACGAAGAAAATGGTATTAAAGAAATTGCAGATTATTTTGTAGGAAATTATGAAAATACAATCCTAGTAAGTAAGGGTGAAAAATTTAAGCAATTTAGTGAGCTTCGATATGAAATTGATCATTCAAAATTAGAAGATTATAATGCTCTTTTTGAAGCTTTGAAAACCAATAATCAAATGCCTACAAATATTATTCACCTATTAGCTACAAACAATGAGGAAATAAAAGATGGAAGCTTGAACACAAGTATATATTCAGTGTTTAACTTGAGTCGTTCCTTAACATTACAAAAGCCAACTGAAAAAATGAATATCTTATATGCTTATAATAATGAGAATGGACAATTATTACCATACCTTACAGCAGTCAGTGGATTTTCAAAAACCTTGTGTTTAGAAAACTCTAAAGTTGCATTTAAATCCGTTGGCCTTGATAGCAAAGCAGATATTTCTAGTATTTTAACAGCAGAGCTACATTCTGATGCATCAGAAGTTATTTATAAAGAGAAGGTAAGAAGAATTAAGCTCATCGAGGAAATTGAAGACAATAATCTAGGTACTAAGGACAATAATATATCCATTCAAGACGAGGGTGTATATATTATTACAGGAGGAGCCGGAGGATTAGGTATCCTATTTGCTGAATATTTTGCGAAAAATTACAAGGCTAAATTAATCATATCTGGAAGATCAGAGCTTGATGCCAACAAAGAAGAAAAACTAGCTGGTCTAAGAACCTATGGTGGAGAAGTTACTTATATTAAATCAGATATTTCAAAGAGAAAAGATGTTGAAAAGCTCATTAATCAAGCTAAGAAAAAATATAACCATATAAATGGAATCATTCATTGTGCGGGTGTAATAAAAGATGCTTTATTAATGAATAAATCTGAAACTGAAATGGAAGAGGTATTTGGTCCAAAAGTATATGGAACAGCTTATTTGGATCAAGCAACAATAGATGAAAACTTGGACTTTTTCGCACTGTTTTCCTCGATTTCGGCAGTATTAGGAAATCCAGGACAGGCGGATTATGCCTATGCAAATAGTTTTATGGATAACTATGCCATTTATAGAAGTCAACTGGAGAAAGAGGAAAAACGACATGGAAAATCTGTTTCCATTAACTGGCCATTGTGGCGTGAAGGTGGCATGAAGGTTGACAGTCAAGTGGAAAGGATGCTTGAGAGTAGAATGGGTATGAAGCTACTCGACACAGACAAAGGCGTAGAAGCATTTACAATTAGTTTGAATACTAAGGTAGATCAGCTGATTGTAGTTCAAGGAAATAGAACGGAAGTCACAAATGCATTGTTAAATAGCAAAGAAAAAACTATAAATGAAAATTCAAATGAACATCCAAATGAACATTCAGATGAACATTCGAGTGAACATTCGAATAAACATTCAAATGAAGTATTTCAAGAGGTAACTGTCAACGAGGAGGAGCTGCTTAAAAAGATACAGAAGGAACTCAAGGAAACAGTATCAAAAATATTAAAAATTCAAGAAAACGAAATTGATTTAGATGCTGATTTAAGTGAATTTGGTTTTGATTCAATATCCTTTACAGAGTTTAGTAATGAGCTCAATGATAAATATAAACTACAATTAATGCCATCAATATTTTACGAGCATTCCACTTTGTTGTCCTTTGGAAGGTATCTTTTAGAAGATTGCAAAGACGTCTTTATCAAATACTACGGTGATGGGCTTAAAGCAATTAAAAAAGATAACCAAAAGGAAGAAATCATTGTTGAAGAAAAGAGAGTTAGAGCAAGATACAACCTGTCAAAACCATTATTAATCAATGAATTTATTAGAAAAGAAAGTGAACCAGTTGCTATCATTGGCATTAGTGGAATTATGCCACAGTCAGATAATTTAGTGGATTTTTGGAATAATCTAGAGGCTGGCAAAGACTTAATAAAGGAAATCCCTAGTGATCGTTGGGACTATAATGAATTTTTTGGTAACCCTATGACTGAACCTAATAAAACCAATGTGAAGTGGGGAGGGTTTATGAATGAGGTAGACAAGTTCGACCCATTGTTCTTTGGAATTTCTCCAAGGGAAGCGGAGCTTATGGACCCTCAACAAAGAATATTTCTACAAACAGTTTGGAAAACCATAGAAGATGCTGGCTATAAGTCTAAAGATATCTCAGATACGAATACGGGTGTTTTTGTCGGTGTGGGTACTTCAGATTACAACGAATTACTTAAAGACCATGAGGTTGAGATACAGGCTCAAACCTCAACTGGAATATCGCACTCAGTTCTGGCAAATAGAATCTCATTTATTTTAAACTTACATGGGCCAAGTGAGCCAGTTGATACGGCTTGTTCAAGCTCACTTGTAGCAATTCATAGAGCGGTAGAAGCAATTCAATTAGGAAATTGTGATATGGCAATAGCAGGTGGTGTAAATGTGATTGCAAGTCCAACCCTATACATATCCTTTAGCAAGGCGGGGATGCTTTGTGAAGACGGAAGATGTAAAACGTTTGATAAAAATGCCAACGGGTATGTTAGAGGTGAAGGAACGGGAGCTATACTTCTAAAGCCGTTATCTAAGGCAATTGAAGACTGTGATCATATTTATGCGGTAATTAAGGGAAGTGCAGTAAATCATGGAGGCCATGTAAACTCTTTAACAACTCCAAATCCAAATGCCCAAGCAGATTTAATTAGTAAGGCGTGGAAAATAGCAGGAGTTAATCCTTCAACGATCGGGTATATTGAGGCACATGGTACTGGAACTAGCTTAGGAGATCCTATTGAAATCAATGGATTAAAAAAGGCGTTTGATCAACTTTATAAAGAATGGGGAATTACTTCCCAAAGTCAACAATGTGGAGTTGGGTCTGTTAAAACGAATATTGGACATCTAGAAACAGCTTCTGGTATTGCAGGACTTTTAAAAGTAATTCTTTCTATGAAAAATAAAAAAATACCAGCAAGTATTCATTTAACTGAACTTAATCCGTATATAAAATTAGAAGAAAGCCCGTTCTATATCGTAAAGAACACGAAAGATTGGGAACAAATTGGTAATGAGCCAAGAAGAGCAGGAGTGAGCTCCTTTGGCTTCGGTGGAACCAATGCCCATATTGCCCTTGAAGAATATATTCAAGCTGAGGTAAAGGAAGTTGAGGAATTTGAACCACAGATTATAGTTTTATCTGCAAAAAACAGAAAAAGACTAGATAACTATGTTACGGAACTCCTTAAATTTATTGAGAACGCAAGCCAAAAGAGCAATGATGGTGCGTTGAATTTGCTTCAAAATGTTGAAAATGACTTAAAGAAATTAGCCGCTGAAATAATTATGGTGCCTGCTAATGAAATCAATGAGAATGAAGCAATGGATGAATACGGATTTGATCCAGTAAATATAACTAGATTTTATGATATGGTTTGTGAGAAATTTAAAATTGATTTAAAAGCAAAAATAAATTCAGGGTATACTTCTTTACATAATATTGGAAATGAATTAGTTACAGAGCACTTTGAACCATTGAAAAATTATTATCCGATAGACTTAAATACATATATTAAGACTACTCCAAAAGTTTCCTTAGCAGAAATGTCCTACACCTTACAAATAGGAAGAGATGCTATGGCTGATCGTATGGCAATCGTAGTGAGTAGCATTGAGGAGTTAAGAGAAAGGTTATGTGAATACCTAGATGGGAAGAAGGACATCAAGGATTTATTTATCAGTGCAGCAATTGATAACAAACAAAAAACCCTGCAATTAATTGACGAAGAAGAGGGTCAAGAATTTATTGATATATTAATTCAAAAGGGTAAAACAAATAAAATTGCCCAGTTATGGGTTGGTGGTGTGGAAGTTGACTGGACTAAGGTGCAAAAAAGAGGAGACACTAGAAGACTATCCCTACCTACATATCCCTTTGCAAGAGATCGTTATTGGATACCCGAACAAGATGAAAGAAAATTGCTAAAAGCACAAAAAGAAAAAAATAAGCTTCATCCAATGATAGATAAAAACATCTCTACCTTTAAAGAACAAAGGTTTTTAACGGAGCTTACTGGCAAGGAGTTTTATTTTGAAGATCATGTTATTGGTGGTAACAAAATACTTCCAGGAGTTGTATACCTTGAGCTTGCAAGAGCAGCAGGGGAACTATCCTCTGATGAAAAAGTAGCAAAAATAAAAGATGTTGTATGGACAAGACCAATAACTGAAGACGAAACAGGTACAAAGGTTAGTATTTGTCTTTTTCCAAAAAATAATTTTGTTGACTTTGAAATTTCTACTGTAGATGAAGCGGGAAATGGTAAGGTTCATGGGCAAGGTAAACTTGTATTTGAAGACAACAAAAGCGATACAGTGAAAAATGCAATCGTGGATATTGAAGCAATTAAAAAAAGCTGCAATAAAAATAGTAGTGGCGAAGAGTGCTATAGAAGATTTATTGACGCAGGTTTTAGCTATGGAAATAGCTTTCAAACAATAACGAAGCTTTATTCAAACGATCAAGAAGCACTTGGTCTATTAACATTGCCAGAACAATTAAAAAATAATTTTAATAAATTTATTCTTCACCCATCTATTATGGATGGAGCATTGCAAACAGTTGCGGGTATTGGTGAAGACGATAAAACAACTTATCTGCCCTTTGCCCTTGGCGAGGTTGAAATTATTGGAGACCTTGTGGAAGAATGTTATGTTTATACAACTCTTTCCAAAAGTGAAGCAAAGGTAAAAAAATTCAAGGTTGAAATTCTTGATAATAAAGGAAATGTTCTTGTTAGGATTAAGGATTTTTCTTTAAGAGCTCTTGTAAAAGAACAAAAAGAAAAGGCTATAAAGGAAGAGTCTGAAACAATTCACTATCGTGTTACGTGGGAAGAAAGCGCCCTCGACAATCATAAGACAGTAGATTTAGTAGCTAAAAGATTCCTGGTTTTTGATTGGGGAACAAAGCAGTTTAACAGCTTAAAGAAAAAATTAAGCTCTAAAAATAATGGTTTCATCATAGTTAAGGCAGGAGCTTCTTTCAAAAAGCTTAGTGAGGAGCAATACGAAATTAACTTTAGTAACAGTGATAACTATATGGAATTAATAAAAGATCTCTCTAAGAATAGCAATATGCCTACACATATTCTTCACCTGTTAAACACTGGGGATAATGAAAAACATACTGATTATAACAAACAATTAACCTATGAATTAGAAACAAGTGTGTACTCTATGTTTAACTTATGCCGTAGTCTTATTGAAGAAAAGCCTAAAGATAAAGTGAAAATCATTTATGCATTTCATAATGACTCTAAGAAAGCGAACCCTCATTATCAGGGAATTAGTGGATTCTTAAAAACTGTAGCACTTGAAAACTCAAAAATTGGATTTAAGACTATAGAATTGGAAACAAAAAATTGCGAAGAAATCACCAATATATTCATTTCTGAAGCTGAGGTGAATGATTTAGAAGTCAAATATAGAGATGGGAAAAGATGGAGAAAATCCATTAAGGAATTAAAGGATATTGATGAACTAACAGTAGGAAATCATAAAACATTGGAAAGTTCAACCAGCCTTAAGGATAACGGTGTGTACATAATTACTGGAGGAACTGGAGGATTAGGATTAATATTTGCTAAACACATAGCTGAAAATTATAGTGGAACTATAGTTTTATCAGGTCGTAGCGATATGGATGCTAAGAAGAGTGAAGAGCTTGAACGATTGAATGAGTATTCTTCAAAAGTAGTATATATGAAAGCAAATATTTTAATAAAAGAAGAAGTTGAAAACTTAATTGCTGAAACAAAAAGTAGATTTGGAAGTATCGATGGTATTATCCATTGTGCAGGTGTAGTTAAGGATTCCTATATAATAAATAAAACGCAAGATGAGATGAGCGAAGTTTTTGGTCCGAAAATATTTGGTACGAATTGGCTTGATGAGGCAACAAAGGAAGAAAAACTTGACTTTTTTGTAATGTTTTCCTCTATTGCAGGGGTATTTGGAAATGCAGGACAGGCAGATTATGCCTATGCAAACAGCTATATGGACAATTTTGCAGGTATGAGGAATAAGCTTGTTGGAGAAGGTTTGCGTCAGGGAAAATCCTTATCGATTAACTGGCCACTTTGGAGAGCAGGGGGCATGAAAGTAGACAGTCATACTGAAAAAATGTTGGAAGCTACAATTGGTATGAAGCTTTTAGATACGAAGATAGGTATTGACGGATTTACATTAGGATTACACCTAGATCAGCCTCAATTAATTGTCGTTAATGGCTACAGAAATAAAATAAACAGTATTGTTCATAATACTGGTGAAAAAGAACACTCGAAAGTAGAAAATATTATCGAGATTGATACAGAGGATTTGGTTAATAAGGTTCAAGAAGATTTGATGGAAGTGGTTTCCAAAATACTTAAGCTTCAAAAAGAGGATTTAGATTTAGAAGGAGATTTAAGTGAATTTGGGTTTGATTCCATTACCTTTACAGATTTTAGTAACCAGCTTAATGAAAAGTATAAGTTAAATATTATGCCATCAATATTTTATGAACATTCAACTCTATCTTCTTTCATGGAATTTGCCTTAGAAGAATATAGGGAATTAATCTTAAGCTATTATGATAAAGATATGAAGTCAACAAAAAAACTGTTAAATGATGATAATTTCAATAGTGAGAAACCTATGGTAGCAACATCAAATAGATTCATCAATACGATTGAAAGCCCGAAAATCGAACCCGTTGCAGTAATAGGTATGAGTGGAATAATGCCACAATCAGAAAACCTAGAAGTCTTTTGGGACAATCTTGAGGCAGGAAAGGATTTGATTACAGAAATACCTCCTGATCGTTGGGATTGGAAAGAAATCTATGGAAATCCAATGAGAGAAGCGAATAAAACCAATATTATTTGGGGTGGCTTTATGAAGGAAGTTGATAAGTTTGACCCGCTGTTTTTTGGTATTTCTCCAAGGGAAGCAGAACTTATGGATCCGCAACAGAGGATTTTCCTTGAGACAGTGTGGAGGACGATTGAAGATGCAGGTTACAAATCAACAGATATTTCTGGAACAAAAACAGGAGTATTTGTTGGAGTAGGAACCTCGGATTATAACGATGTAATAAAAGACTCGGGTATTGAAATACAGGCGCAAACTGCTACAGGAATGGCTCATTGTGTTCTTGCAAACAGAGTATCCTATTTGCTTAACCTTCATGGACCAAGTGAACCGATAGATACTGCTTGTTCAAGCTCGCTAGTTGCAATTCATAGAGCTGTTGAAGCTATACAATATGGCAATTGCACTATGGCAATTGCAGGAGGAATTAATGTTATTACAAGTCCAACTCTATATATCTCTTTCAGCAAAGCTGGAATGTTATGCGAAGATGGAAGATGTAAGACCTTTGACAAAAATGCGAATGGCTATGTTAGAGGGGAAGGTTCTGGAGCAGTGCTATTAAAACCACTGAGCAAAGCAATTGGAGATGGAGATTATATATACGGTGTGATAAAAGGAAGTGCAGTAAATCATGGAGGACATGCGAATTCTTTGACAACCCCAAATCCCAATGCACAAGCAGAACTCATTGTTACAGCTTGGGAGAAAGCGGAAATAGACCCTTCTACGGTAGGATATATTGAAGCTCATGGAACTGGTACAAGCCTTGGAGATCCAATAGAGATAAATGGTTTAAAGAAGGCCTTTAGTGAGCTGAATTCAAAGTGGGGAAATAGTATTGAAGAGCCTCATTGTGCCATTGGATCAGTTAAGACAAATATTGGACATCTTGAAACTGCAGCAGGAATATCTGGCTTACTAAAAGTATTACTAGCATTTAAACATAAAATAATTCCAGCAAATATTAACCTTAAGAAAATAAATCCATATATCCAATTAGAAGGAAGCCCATTCTATATTATAAATCAATCGATACAGTGGGAGAAAATAGGTAATGAACCAAGGCGTGCTGGTGTAAGCTCCTTTGGTTTTGGTGGAACGAATGCCCATATAGTTCTTGAGGAGTATGAAAATAATAAACAGATCGAAACAATTTATAATGAACCTTCAATCACCGTTTTGTCAGCCAAAAACAATGAAAGTTTGACAACTTATGCACATGATATGGTGGAATTTCTGGAAAGGAAGATTGTGAAAAAGGAAGCCTTAAACATGAAGGATATGTCATTTACCTCAATCTATGGAAGAGACGCCATGGAAGAAAGAGTAGCAATCCTTGCATCAAGTGTTGAAGAACTTAAAGACAAACTTGAGGGATTTTTAAGCAAGGACATAAATGTTGTTGGGTTATTTATGGGAAGTACAAAGGCAAATAAAAAACAGCGACTCGTAACAAAAGAAAAAGAAGAGGTTAATCATCTTACCCTAAATAAAAACCTTGATGAAATTGCAAAACTATGGGTTATTGGTACTGAAATTGACTGGAGCAGCATTTGCAATACCGAGACTTCATCAAAAATTTCCTTGCCTACATATCCGTTCAGTAGGGAAAGGTATTGGGTCACTAAAACTGATTCAAATGAAAATCTTCAAATTGAAGAGCAACCAAACAATGATTCAGAGCTTGAAATACTAATGGCACTTGAAGCGGGAGAAATTGATTTTGAAGATGCAGTAATGCTAATGGAGGAAGGACTATATGAATAATAATAATTTAGATAAAAGACAGATATTAAAGATGGTTAGTAATCGCGAGATAACATCACAAGAAGCACTAGTACTAATTAAACAGTTGGAAAAAGCTCCAAGGAAATTAAATAAAGAACAGTACAAAGAAGAACAGTACAAAGAAGAACAGTACAAAGAAGAACAGTACAAAGAAGAACAGTACAAAGAAGAACAGTACAAAGAAGAACAGTACAAAGAAGAACAATACAAAGAAGAACAATACAAAAATGAAATTTCCGAAATCATGTATTATGAACTTGATTGGGAAAGAATGCCTTTATCTTCTAAGGAAATCAAGGAAGATAAACTAAACAACTTAATCGTTTTTTCTTTAGATACTTCAGAAATAAGTGCATATGAAAAAGCTAATAATGTACAACTGGATAATAGCATTATTGTAAGACCAGGAAAAGGATTTAATAAAATTAGCAGTAGGGAATTTGAAATTGCTCCTGAGAAAAAAGAGGATTATATTCTTCTTTTCTCAGAGCTTTTGGAGAGTGAATTTAATCCAAGTTCAATTATTGACTTATGGTCAACAAAAATCAACAACAATAATTTGAAGCTAGAAGAATCAACAGAGTTACTAGATTATGGAATTTCACCAATATTTCATATTGTAAAGGCTATTCATCAGCTTAAGATAAAATCCATAACAAGATTTATTTCAGTTATGAATCATTCAAAGGAAAAAGTCAATCCCTTTGCTTTTGCTATAAAAGGTTTTTCAGGTTCTCTTAACAAGAGCATGCCAAGATTAAATTTTTCTACTATGGAGTTGGAGGAATTTAGTCTTGAAAAAGGTTTTGAACTTATTTTAAGGGAATTGTCTATCGAAGAAAAATACATTTATCAAGACATTATGTATAAAAAAGACGAAAGATATATAAGAAAAATTAAGGAAGCAGTACTTAATGAGGTAGTGCATAATGAAACAGGTATTAAGGATGATGAAATAAAAATAAGAAAAGACGGCGTATATTTAATTACTGGTGGAGCAGGTGGATTAGGAATTGTTTTAGCAAAACATCTTGTAAGTAAGTATAATGCAAAGCTTATTTTAACTGGCAGATCAGCCCTTAAGCAAAATAAAAAAGATGAGCTTAAAAAAATGAATGAAGAAGGTGGAGAAATAACCTATTTTCAAGGAAATGTTGGAAATAATGAGGAAATGGAAGTTGTCATAAGTAAAATTAATAAGAAGTATGGTGCCTTAAACGGGGTAATACATATTGCAGGTTTGCCAGGTTCCATGGAACTTAGCAAAAAAGAGATCAATGAATTCAAAGAAACACTATTTCCTAAAGTTCAAGGAACCATAGTTCTTGATGAGGTAACTAAAAATGAAGATATAGACTTTATGTTATTCTTTTCATCGGCTTCTTCAGTGTTAGGGGACTTTGGTCAAGGTGATTACTCAGTATCAAATAGATTTTTAGATGGATATGTTAAATATCGTGAAGGCTTAAGAAATGAAAACCTAAGAAAAGGTGTAACAAAAGCAGTCAATTGGCCTCTTTGGAGAGATGGAGGCATGCACCTAGATAGGAAAGTTGAGGAGTTATACTTAAGAACCTCAGGTATGAGCTATTTAGAAAACAAAGCAGGAATGGATTCTTTTGAGAAAATATTGAGTAGTATTAAAAGTTATTCAATCGTTCTTTCTGGAAATAAAGAAAAAATACAAAAGTTTATAAGTAAAGAAAATGATGGTAAAATGCTAGATACCCAAGGAGAAAGAAAAAATATCCAAAGAGGTAGCTTTAAAACGCAAGCTCCTAAATCGTTGTCCATAAAAGAAAAGATTGAATTTGATGTAAAAGAAATAGCCAGTAAAATAATAAAAATTCCTAGTAATAAGCTTGATATCAATGAAAATCTAGGAGCTTTTGGCTTTGATTCAATAAGTCTTAAAGAATTAGGCGATAAATTAGGTGAGCTATATGGAATTGAACTTTCACCCACCGTATTCTTTGCTCAAAGCGATATACAAGGTTTATGTGAATACATAGGTTCAGAATTCCAAGAAGTGGTTAGTAATCTTTATTTAGAGGATCATGAAAACAACGTTGAAGTTTCAACGGTTGTTGAGACAACAAAGAAGCTGGCACTGCAAAGGAAAATAAGCAACCATCAACAAAGGGCTATGGAAAAAGAGCCGGTTGCCATAATAGGAATGAGTGGTATTTACCCAGGTTCAAAAAATCTAGAAGAATTTTGGGATAATCTTGAGGCAGAAAAAGATTTGATAACTGAAATACCTCTTGACAGATGGGACTGGAGAGAGTACTACAGTGAAGACCCGTCAGAACCAAATAAGACAAATGCAAAATGGGGCGGTTTTATCGAGGATATAGATAAATTCGACGGACATTTTTTTAATATATCTAGGCGAGAAGCAGAGCTTATGGATCCACAACAAAGATTGTTTTTACAAACCTCCTGGAAAGCAATAGAAGATTCAGGCTATAAACCATCAGAGTTTTGGGGAAGAAACATTGGTGTATTTGTTGGAACACAGTTTACCGATTATCAAGACATAATGGCAGATAAAATTGAAATACAAGCCCAAATGGGTACTGGAAATGCGCATGCATTACTTAGTAATAGAATATCCTTTTTGCTAAACTTGAAAGGACCAAGTGAGGCAATTGATACTGCTTGCTCAAGTGCACTTGTAGCCGTACATAGAGCGGTTAAGTCCATACAAAGTGGTGAAAGCGAGCTTGCCCTTGCTGGTGGTGTAAGCTTAACGATATCACCCTACACTCATTTGGGTGCTTCAAAGCTTGGTATACTATCACCAGATGGTAAGTGCAAGACTTTTGACAAAGGTGCAAACGGATATGTAAAAGGGGAAGGTATTGGTTCACTACTACTAAAACCACTTAGTAAAGCAATCGCTGACAATGACCATATATATGCTGTCATAAAAAGCACGGTAGAAAGTCACGGAGGAAGGGCCAATTCACTTACTGCACCCAATTCAGACGCACAGGCAGCGATGCTTGTTAAAGCGTATGAAGAAGCAGGTATTGAACCAGAAAGTATTTCCTATATTGAAGCACACGGAACAGGCACTGAACTTGGTGATCCAACTGAGATACAAGGTCTAAAGAAAGGGTTTGCTGATTTAGCTAAGAAACATGGCCGTGAAATATCTAAAGTCAATTACTGTGGAATTGGTTCAGTAAAAACAAACATAGGACATTTAGAGCCAGCATCAGGTATTGCGGGTTTAACAAAGCTTATACTGGCACTTAAAAATAAAAAGCTACCAGGTCTTGTACATTTTGAAGAAATTAATCCGTATATTGACTTAAAGAACTCACCATTTTATATTGTTGAAAAAACAAAAGATTGGGAGCCTTTCATAGATGAAAATGGAAATAGGTTACCTAGACGTACGGGTGTAAGCTCTTTTGGATTTGGGGGAACCTATGCACATGTTGTGCTTGAAGAATATGCAAATGAAAAGGTCATTGAACAAAACGATCAGCAACCAAAACTAATTATATTATCTGCAAAAAATAAAGAGGTACTGAATGAATATGCTAAGGACTTAATAGCGTTTCTTAATCAAGACGAAAACTTAAGCTTAACAGAAATTGCATATACGCTTCAAATTGGAAGAGAGTCAATGAATGAAAGGATAGCAGTAATTGCCAATCATAAAAAAGAACTTATTTTAACTTTAAAAGATTATATTGAAGGTAAATATGAGAACGATAATTTATATGGCGCAAATATGAAAGACATCCCATCTAACTACAATATGTTATTAAGTGATGATAGAGGAAATCAGTTTATTAAAGATATAATGACTGATAAGAAGCTGGACATCATTGCACAGTTTTGGGTAAATGGTTTTGAAATGGATTGGAAGGAGCTATATCAAGATGAAATTCCAAGTAGAAGTTCACTCCCAACTTATCCATTTGCTAAGGAAAGTTATTGGATTCCGGAAAACAAGGAAACAAACAAGCTAATAAATGATATGAGTATTCAAAAGCTTCACAAGTTCATTGATTCAAATGAGTCATCACTCGAAGAGCATTGCTATAAAAAGGCTTTATGGCAGGATGATCCTACTATAATAGACTGTAAAGCAAATGGAAATACACAGTTTCCTAGCATATTACTTGTCGAGCTAGCAATAGCGGCGGGAGAATTGGCAAATAAAAACAATGAAATAGCACTACTAAAAGATATTAAATGGGGGAAAGAAATAGCCCTTTTAGAAGAATGTACCAATGTTTATATTAACCTATATCCGAATGGGGATAAAATTGAATATGAAATTAGTTCAGGTAGAGAGAACAAGGAAAGTCATATTCATTCACAGGGGAAAATTGTTTATTTAAATGAAAAGGACAACAAAGCACAAAGTATTATTGATATAAATTCATTCATAGCTGGATTTACGAATACCCAGAAGAAAGATGATATTTACAGTCAGTTTGAAAAGTATGGAAAACAATATGGTGCAACATATAAAGTGATTAATGAATTATTTTCAAATGAAGAAGAAGTACTAGCTAAAGTAGCATTACCTGCTTTTATACATCCTGCATTTTTGGAAAGCGTATTTCAGTGTGCCAGTATATTAGCACTGTCATCAGGACGTATAAATGATATGAAAATTGAACCGTATAGAATAGATGAAATTGAAATACGCAAAAGATCCCAAGAAAATCAGCTTATTCAAAGCGAAGAATTTTCAGGGAAATATAATCCGCAAGACAGTACAAGTAATCATGAAGAGTGCTATGTTTTAGCATCAATAAACGATGAAAATAAAATAGATATAAAAGTGATAGATTCCAGGGGTTATGAATTTCTAAACATAAAAGGATTAACCTATAAAGAGCTATCAAAACATAAGGTTAAAAGCACAGAAGAATCAGAGCTTTTATATTATACTAGTAATTGGGATAAGGCAACTAGTGTTAGTCCAACAGGTGAAGCAGTTTCTGTAATTCCAGACAATAAGCTACAAGGCAACCTTCTTGTTTTTGATACAGACCAAAGGCAAAAAGAAAGCATTAAACAAAATATTGAGGGAAATTCTTCAGTAATATTAGTTATACCTTCAAAAGAATATAAAGAAATTGATGAAGAGACCTATGAAATAAATGTTGAAAACCCAGAGAATTACATAAAACTCTTAAATAAATTAAGAGAAAAAGATCAATTGCCAAAGAAAATAGCCTATTTATGGCCATTAGCAATAAAAGAAAAGAGCAATAAATTTGACACATTTATGATCAACGAAAAAAGTAAAGATTATTTATCAATGGGGATAAATCCGTTATTTTACTTGTTTAAAGCAATGGAGGTTACAAAAACTAGAACGATAAAAAGAATCGTAGTGCCCTATCGTAGTTATGACAAAGTATCCAATCCCTTTATGGAAGCTATAAACGGATATTCAAGATCAATATTACAGGTATGGCCGAAGCTAGCTTTATCAACGATTAAAATCAACGCAAAGGAATCTGTTGATGATAGCGATGAAATTGCCAAAATAATAATACAAGAGCTTTATATGCCAATCATTAGTATAAGGCCTGAAGCTAAGTATGAAAACGGTGAAAGATATGTTAGAAAGCTTGAAGAGTTAAACCAGGAAGTAACCAAAGAGTTATTAGTACCGCAACAATTCAAACAAAATGGAGTATACCTAATAACTGGGGGAATGGGAGCACTTGGTCTTATAACTGCAAAGCATCTTGCAAAAGCTTATCAAGCAAAGCTTGTTTTAGTAGGACGATCTCAACTAGATAAACAAAAGACTGATAAACTAAATGAATTAAGTGAACTTGGAGCAGAAGCCAACTATTTTGCTGCTGATGTAGGCAACATACTAGATATGCAAAAAATCGTAAACAAAGCAAAAGAAAAATATGGCGTAATAAACGGTGTCATTCATGCTGCAGGTACAGTGGGTGCTAATTTACTTACAAATAAAGAATATGCCGAATATTCGGCTACTTTATATCCAAAAGTTCAAGGTACATTGGCAATAGATGAAGCAACAAAAGATGAATCATTGGACTTATTCATTATGTATTCGTCAGCTTCAGCGATTCTTGGAGATTTTGGACAGTGCGACTATGCAATTGGTAGCAGCTTTTTAGATAGTTATACTGTGTATAGAGAAGAACTAAGAAAGAATAATAAGAGATACGGAAAAACAATCTCTATTAATTGGCCAACTTGGCGAGAAGGTGGCATGCACCTAAATGAAGAAAGCGAAAGCTTATATCTGAAGTCATCAGGAATGACATACCTTGAAACGAAGGACGGTATGGAAGCTCTTGAAAAAATATTAAAAAGTGGTTATGAACAAGTATTGGTCATGTCAGGAGAAAAAAGCAGGGTAGAAAAAATTGTAAATGACAATAAAGAAGAGAAAGAAATAATTAACGTTACTAAAGCTAATGTAATAACTAAAGCAGTTCATAAAAGAGTAGTAATAACATCTTATGAAGATAGTGTTCCTATTTCACAAAGATTAGAAATGGATGTAATAAAAGTTGCAGCTTCAATTTTAAAGCTTGAAAAAGAAAAATTAAGCATAAACGAGAATTTAGGTGAATATGGATTTGATTCATTATCATTGAAAGAGTTAGGAAATAACATTGGTGAATTATTTGCAGTAGAATTACCACCAACAGTTTTCTTTGCACACAGTACATTAAAAGGTCTATGTGAGTTTTTACTAGAAGAATATAAAGAGGAAGTGGCAGCAAGTTATCAAACTGGGACAAGTAAAGTGGTAGAGCTTGAAAAACCTCGAGTAACAATGGATGAAAATACGAAAGACTATCTTGAACCACTCGCAAAACGCTTAGGAAGCAAACTTAACTATAACAAAGTGTCTGAAAAAGAGCCTGTTGCCATAATAGGTGTAAGCGGTATTTACCCAGGTTCGAAAAATTTAGAAGAATTTTGGGATAATATTGAGGCGGAAAAAGACTTAATAACTGAAATTCCTCGTGACAGATGGGATTATAGAGAGTTTTATAGCAAAGACCCTAGAGAACCAAACAAGACAAATGCTAAATGGGGCGGCTTTATTGACGATGTAGACAAATTTGACGCTATGTTTTTTAACATATCTCCTAGAGAAGCAGAGCTAATGGATCCTCAGCAAAGATTGTTTTTACAAACTTCCTGGAATGCAATAGAAGATTCAGGTTATAAACCATCAGAGTTTTGGGGAAGAAACATTGGTATATTTGTTGGTATGCAGTTTTCTGATTATCAAGATATGATGGGTGAGGGAACAGAAATACAAGCCCAAATGGGAACCGGAAATGCACATGCATTACTTAGTAATAGAATATCATATCTACTAAATTTGAAAGGGCCAAGTGAGGCTATTGATACTGCTTGTTCAAGTGCACTTGTAGCAGTTCATAGAGCGGTCAAATCAATACAAAGTGGAGAAAGTGAGCTTGCCATTGCTGGGGGAGTAAGTTTAATGATATCTCCTTACACTTATTTGGGTGCAGCTAAGCTTGGTATACTGTCACCAGATGGCAGGTGTAAGACCTTTGACAAAAGCGCAAACGGATATGTAAAAGGGGAAGGTGTCGGTTCACTGCTACTAAAACCACTTAGTAAAGCAATAGCAGACAATGACCATATATATGCAGTCATAAAAGGCACAGTGGAAAGTCACGGGGGAAGGGCAAATTCATTAACTGCACCTAACTCAGAGGCACAGGCTGATATGCTTGTTAAGGCTTACGAAGAAGCTGGATTCGAACCAGAAAGCATTTCATATATTGAAGCACATGGAACAGGGACTGAACTTGGTGATCCAACGGAGATACAAGGTCTAAAGAAAGGCTTTGCTGATTTAGCTAAGAAGCAAGGACGCCAAATAACGAATGCCAATTACTGTGGACTTGGTTCAGTAAAAACCAACATAGGACATTTAGAGCCAGCATCAGGTATAGCAGGGTTAACTAAGCTTGTATTAGCACTAAAAAACAAGAAGCTTCCAGGTGTTGTGCATTTTCAAGAAATGAATCCATACATAAATTTAAAGGATTCACCATTTTATATTGTAGAACGTACACAAGAATGGGAAAAGCTCAAAGATAATAATGGTAAAGATATTCCAAGAAGAGCAGGAGTAAGTTCATTTGGATTTGGTGGAACCTACGCCCATGTAGTATTAGAGGAATATGAGCTGCCAGAAAACAATTTAGCAATTGATCGTGAACCTCAGATCATTGTGCTATCAGCGAAAAACGAAGATAGACTGAAGGCCTATGCAAGAGAAATGCTAAGCTTTATTGATGATAACGGGCATAAGGGTGATCGTAAAAGTGTAAGTAATGCAAGTATTCAAGCAAAAATCCTTGAAGAATTACTTGGAGAAGTTGCAGAAATAATTGGTGTTTTACCAGATGAAATAAGCACGAGTGAAAATATTGATGAGTATGGCTTTGACCTGGTAAGACTTACAGATTTATCGAAAAGAATAAGTGATCTATATAAAATTGATGCCTTTTTACCATTATCACTCTTGTGTTCAAGTCTTAAAAATATTGCAAAAGACTTAATTGAACAATATAGAGAAAATATATTAGAACGCTATACAAACCTTGAAGTTGTTAGTAGCCAAAAGACACCTCCAAATATGAGTCTTACAGAAATTGCATACACCCTCCAGCTAGGTAGAGAACCAATGGCTGAACGGTTAGCAATGATTGCGTCATCAATAGATGAACTGAAGGAAAAGCTAGCACTATACCTAGAGGGTAAGATTGATACCGCTAGAGTTTATTCAGGCTCATATGTTGACAACAAGCAAAAATCAAATCTATTTATTGATGGTGATGAAGGAAGACAATTTATACATTCATTAATAAATAACAGAAAACTAGAAAACATTTCACAGCTATGGGTGTCGGGAGGAGAAATAGACTGGCAACAATTACATAATAGCCAGGAAATAAGAAAATTATCCCTTCCAACATATCCATTTGCTAAAAATCGTTACTGGATGCCTATTCAAAAAGGAAATAATATTGGCGATCAAAAAGAGGTTGGTAGACTTCATCCAATGATAGACAAAAATTCATCTACCCTTTTAGAGCAAAAATTTACTACATTTTTAACAGGTAAAGAATTCTACCTTGCTGACCATGTAGTAGCAGGAAATAAGGTTTTACCAGGGGTCGCATATATTGAGATGGCACGTGCAGCAGGGGAATTATCAGGGATGTCCAGAGTAAGCACAATAAAAAACATCGTTTGGACAAGACCAATCATGGTAGAAAACACTCCGCTGGAAGTGCAAATAAGTCTGTTCCCTGAAGGCAATAGTGTTGAATTTGAAGTGGGTACTTTTGATAATAATAAAAATCTTGTGCTGCATAGCCAAGGGAAGATATTTGAAAGCAATGAATTCATAAATACGAATGAAATAATTGATATCGAAGCAATCAAGGAAAGATGCACCAAAGTGATGACTAGCGAAGAGTGCTATAGCAAGTTTAAAGAAATTGAACTTGAATACGGACATAGTTTTCAGTCAATTAAAACATTGTATTCAGGAGAAGGAGAGGCATTAGCTTATTTAGAAATAAAAGATAGTTTAAAAGACAGCTTCAATGAATTTGGATTGCATCCATCCCTAATGGACGGTGCATTACAGGCAATTATAGGAATAAGTAATAGTTCAGAAGAATCTTCAACATACCTGCCTTTTGCCCTTGGTGAAGTTACGTATTTAAAGGAGCTTAAAGAGAAATGCTATGCTCATGTAACTTTTACTGGAGATTCGGCAAAGGTTAAGAAATTTGATGTTGAAATTGTGGACGAAGAAGGACAGGCACTTATTAGAATAAAAGACTTGTCACTTAGAGCACTGATTAATCCCAATGAAACATCAGCTACACTATTTTACAACAACATTTGGGAAAATAGTGACTTGCCGGTAAGAACTACTGACCCAATTTCTTCAGGTAATATTCTTATATTTGATAAAGAAGCACAAATATACAATGTATTAAAAGAAACGAGCAATAACATAACACTTGTAACACAAGGGGAAGAATTTAATAAAGTAAGTGAAGGTAAATATGAAATAAATAGTAGTAAGTATGAAGATTATGTAAAGCTATTAGAAGCATTAAAGGAGAGCAATCTCGTACCAACGCATATTTTGCATATGTTTAGTTGCAATGAGGTTCATGAAAGTATTGAAGAAAATACTTCGTTTGAACAAAGCTTGAACAATCAACTAGAATCAGGAGTATATTCGATTTGCCACTTAAGTCGTGCAATCATTGAGCAAAAGCCAAAAGATATGATTAAGCTCGTATATGCTTATAATGCATTTAAGCAAGCAAGTATGCCTCATTATGAGGCAGTAAGTGGCGTGCTCAAAACGGTAGGTATTGAGAGCTCTAGAGTTTTATGTAAGTCAGTAGGATTAGACTCAAAAAATCCAACAGAAATTGTAAATACTCTAATGCGTGAATTAGAAGAAAATAACATGGAAATCATGTATAGCAATGGGCAACGACTAGTCAAGGTACTTCATGAAATCCAAGACATGAAACAAAAGTCCATTGATAATCAAGTGCTGAAAGAAAAGGGAGTCTATATCATCACAGGAGGAGCTGGAGGACTTGGCCTAATATTTGCAGAACATTTAGCAAAAAATTATAAGGCAAGACTTATTCTTTCAGGAAGATCTGAGCTAGATTCAAGCAAAAAGGAAAAAATTGACGAGCTCAGAGCATATGGAGCTGAAGTCATTTATAGGAAGGCTGATATATCTAAGCAAGAAGAAGTTGAAATGCTAGTAGCAGAAAGCAAAGCAATATTTAAAGAAATAAACGGAATTATTCATAGTGCAGGAGTTATAAAAGACGCGTATTTAATAAACAAAACAGAAAAAGAGATGGAAGAAGTATTTGCACCAAAAGTATTTGGTACATTATATCTTGATGCAGCAACAAAAAATGAAAAACTTGATTTCTTTGCAATGTTCTCATCCCTTTCATCGGTACTTGGAAATGCAGGTCAAGCGGATTATGCCTATGCAAACAGCTTTATGGATTGCTATGCAAATAAAAGAGAGATGATGTGTCAAGATGGCAAACGTTTCGGGAAAACAGTATCGATTAATTGGCCATTATGGCAAGAAGGCGGAATGAAAGTAGATAGTGAAACTGAAAGATTACTTGAAAAGAACTTTGGCATGAAGCTACTTCAAACAAGAACAGGAATCGAAGCGTTTGAATTAAGTCTAATTCAACAACAGCCACAGTTGATCGTCATTGAAGGTCATAAGAGTAAAATAACGAGTATCATAAATGACAAACAAGTTAAAACGTCAACAAAACAAACAGAGTTAAAAGAAGAAAAAGCCGCAAATGAAGAAAAAGCAACAAATGAAGAAAAAGCAACAAATGAAGCAAAGGTAGAAACAGAAGAAATAATCAATCTTGACATGGACAATCTGTTGAAAAAAGTTAAGAGAGATTTAAAAGGATTGGTGTCAAAAATATCAAAAATAGATGAGAAGGATATTGATTTAAATGCAGATATGGACAAGCTTGGCTTTGAGTCAATTACCTTTACAGAGTTAGGTAACCTGTTGAATGATAAATATCAGTTACAGGTAATGCCACATGTATTTTATGAACACTCCACGATTGCATCCTTTGGGGAGTACTTATTAGAAGAACATAGGGATATACTAGGTCGTTATTATAGTGAAAGTTTTAAACCAGTTCGTAAATTCATTGAAGTAACTCAATCAAAGGATATAAGCTATGAAGAAACAAAAGAGAAAACACGAAATTCAAGATTCAAGGTTTCGAAATCAATGGAAGCTACTTCAATCATTGATGATATAGCAATCATTGGTGTAAGTGGAAGATATCCGATGGCGAAAAATCTTACAGAATTTTGGGATAATTTAAAAACTGCAAAAGATTGCATAACAGAAATACCAGCAGATAGATGGGACTATAGGAAGTACTATAATTCTAATAAGGATAATATAGGTACAAGCTATAGCAAATGGGGAGGCTTTATAGAGGATATTGATAAATTTGATCCGCTATTTTTCAATATTTCCCCAATGGAAGCTCATTATATTGACCCGCAAGAGAGGATTTTCTTAGAAACTGTTTGGAATACAATTGAAGATGCAGGTTATACAAGGGAACGACTCAATAAAAACAAAGTGGGAGTGTATGTTGGGGTTATGTATGGCGAGTATCAGTTATATGGTGCAGAGGAAACGTTAATGGGTAACCCAATGTCGCTTAGCTCCTCTTATGCATCAATCGCAAATAGAGTATCTTACTTTTTCGACTTTAAAGGACCAAGTATTGCGTTAGATACCATGTGTTCATCGGCATTAACAGCAGTACACCTTGCATGCGAAAGTATTTATAGAGGCGAAGCTGAAATGGCAATAGCAGGAGGGGTAAATGTTACTTTGCATCCAAATAAATACTTATTGTTATCACAAGGCAGATTTATTTCGACTGATGGTAAATGCCGAAGTTTTGGTGAGGGTGGAGATGGATATGTACCTGGTGAAGGTGTCGGTGCTATACTGTTAAAATCTCTTACGAAGGCTAAGGAAGATGGAGATTACATTTATGGTGTTGTCAAGGGGATGGCTATTAACCACAGTGGAAAAACCAGTGGTTACTCAGTGCCAAATCCAAAAGCACAAACGGAAGTAATTCTTGATACATTAAAAAAATCACATATAGACCCAAGAACAATAAGCTATGTTGAAGGACAAGGAACTGGTACAGCACTTGGAGATCCTATTGAAATAGCGTCCTTGTCAAAAGCCTTTACAAACTATACACTTGACAAGCAATATTGTCCATTAGGTTCGGCCAAGTCAAATATTGGTCATTTGGAATCAGCAGGTGGAATTGCAGCAATAACGAAAACTTTATTGCAAATGAAATATCGGGAGCTAGTGCCTTCACTACACTCTGAGAAGGAGAATCCAAATATTAATTTTGAGGGTACACCTTTTTATATGCAAAATGAGTTGAGTAAGTGGTTACAACCTGAAATAGAAGGTCAAAAATATCCAAGACGAGCAGGAATAAATGCCTTTGGAGCAGGTGGTTCTAATGTACATATGATACTAGAGGAATTTGTAAATATACCATGTATCCAAAAGCATAGAGAGCATATCATAGTGCTTTCCGCAAAAAAAGAAGAGCGACTTAAGGAATATGCAAAACAATTATGCGATTTCCTAACCAAGAAGGAATTAGAGGAAGATAAATTTGACGATATTACGTTAGACAATATCGCGTTTACGTTGCAGGTAGGTAGGGAAGCAATGGATGAACGACTTGTGTTAATCGTGTCTACAACTGGAGAACTAATAGAGGGATTAAAGACGTATTGTGAAGGTCATATGATTCCTGATCTTACTTTCACAGGGAATGTTAAAAAAACCAAATCAGATTTGGTTCTATTCCTTGAAGATAAAGAAGGTGAGGAATATATCAAAAGCATTATAAATGAGAGAAAGCTAGATAAACTAGCCCAGCTATGGGTGACAGGAGTAGGGATAGATTGGAAGCTGTTATATGAAGGGGAAACCTATAGGAGAGTTTCATTACCGACATATCCTTTTGCAAATGAACATTATTGGGTTCCTAAGTATGAAAGTAATCATAACGACCCACAGAAAAAGCTAGAAATTATAAAATATCAAAACAATAAGCTGGAAGAAAGTAGTGCAAAAAAAGAAACACAAGAAAATGCTCTTCAATCTGAGCAAATGAATAATGATGACAATGAAGATTTTTATAAAAAAGTACTAGAGGATGTGAGCGTATTCACTTCAGAAGTGCTAGGAATTAGTATAGAAGATATTGATGCAAATGTGAAACTTACAGAATACGGTTTGAGCTCAATTACAATAGTTCAATTAGCAAATAAAATACAAAATGAATTTGATACAATAGAATTATCCTCATCAATTTTCCAACAAGAGAATTTAGAAGGAATTGCTAAATATGTAGTTTCAGAGCTGTTATTAAATGAATACAACATTGATGTTGAGGCAATTGAGGATGTAGAGAAAATTGAAAACAAATTGCCTGATGTCGTAAAACAAAAGCCTTATACAGAGGAAACAGTACTGCAAAAGCCGGATGCATCAAAACTTGTGACTCATAAAATATTGATAAATGGTGTAACGGGTGTATTAGGTGGAAGGTTAGTTAAGGAATACCTTGAAATAACTGACAGTATACTTTATTGCGTCATCCGAGGGCAAAATACTGAACAAGCAAAAGAGCGTATTAAGGAAATGCTTGTCGTTCATGATCCAAATCAGACCCTTTGGACACAGTTTGAGCAAAGAATCATTCCAATACTAGGTGATATTGTACATCCGATGCTAGGATTAGAGGCAGAGCTTTATAATGAACTTGCAGATACAATTGATATGGTGGTACACGTTGCTGCAAAAACCAGTTTACATGGATTTTATGATGAAGTAAAAAGTGTCAATGTTGATGGAACAAGTAACATGATTGAATTTGCTTTAAAAACGAAGCAAAAATACTTCATTCATACATCAACTATAGCCGTCATGGGAGATCGTCTGTATAAAAATTGTTCTCCATTTACTGAAAAGGATTACGACCTAGGTCAAGGCTTTAAAAAAATGGGTTATGAAAAATCCAAATTTGAAGCAGAACATTTAGTTCGTTCAGCTGGAAAAGCTGGCTTGAATTGGATAATCGTAAGATCAGGATATATTATGGGAGATAGTCAAAATGGATATTATCCTTTTGGAATAACAAGTGTTCCAGGGATTTTCTATGACTTTATAAAGACAGCAATTGAAATGAAATTGTTTTACAACTCACCATTTCATTATGACATTACTCCACTGGATTATATTAGTAAAGGTATGGTATATCTTACAACGACATTAAAAGATACTTACCAAACGTACCATTTAAACAATCCTGAAACAAGCACACTGAATGATGTTATGAATTACATAAATAAGTTTGGATATAAAGTTAATATTATTAACTTTGATGAATTCGTTGACGTTCTTGAAAGTAAAGAAAATAGGTATCACTCGTTAACAACAGAGTTAATACTACTTAATCCAGTTGGTAGTGACTCCTTGGGATATTCCTATGTAGATGCGACATATACGAAAAACATTCTTGAAAATGGCAATATTAGGTGTCCCAAAATAGATGAAAAACTAATAGCTACGTACTTAGATTATTGTATTGAAATTGGATACATTAAAAAGCCAAGAAAACCAAGAGGTAAGAAATAAGGGAGGTTCAATATGTGGGAAAACACGATAAAAATGGATAAAGTAAGGGAAATAAGAGGTAAAGTATCTGTTGTTTTAGGTAACGGTGCTATTGAAAAAACCTTTGATGTCCTTAAAGAAATTAAAAAAAATCATAGCTTTCATAAAATAATTATAGTTACTGGAAGGTCTGCCTATAAAAAAACAGGAGCATGGGATCATGTTGAGAAGGCATTAAAAAAACATCATATTAGCTATGTTTTATTTGATAAGATTTCACCAAACCCAACTTCTGACGAAGTAGACGAAGCGGTTAAACTTGCAATTGAAACAGGAGCAAATGGTGTAATAGGAATTGGAGGAGGAAGCCCGATAGATGCAGCAAAAATTGTTGCAATTATGACCTTATATCCAGAATATTCAACCTCAGAGCTATTTGATAGTGTATTTGAACCAAAAAATGCTCTTCCTATTTTAGCAATCAATACAACCCATGGTACAGGTTCAGAAACGAATAGATTTGCGGTACTTAGTATAAAAGACAGAAATTTTAAAATAGGTATTGGTTATGAATTTTTATACCCAAAGTATTCAATTGATGATCCAAAGCTGATGGTATCTTTGTCAAAAGGTCAAACAGCCTATACAACAATTGATGCATTAAACCATGTTCTTGAGGCTTGCACTTCCTTTCTTGCAAATCCTCTAGTCATTTTGATGGCAAAAGAGGTAGTTAGGCTGATAGCAAAGTATTTGCCTCAAGCACTTGAAGATGGCGAGAATCTCCAAGCAAGATATTGCCTTACATATGCTGCAATGATTGCAGGAATGAGCTTTGATAATTCGACACTTCACCTTACTCATGCTCTAGAGCATCCGATGAGCGCAATCAAAACTGAATTGCCTCATGGTTTAGGACTTGCTGTGCTCCTTCCGGCGGTTATTAGAGAAACGTACCCTAAAAAAGCAGAAATATTAGCAGAGATATTACAGCCAATAGTTCCAGACCTAAAAGGACTACCAAATGAAGCCAAAAGAGCGGCAGAGGGAGTTAAGAATTGGCTTATATCCATGGGAATAAGTGATACGCTTACTACGTTAGGAATAGGAGAAGAAAAGCTAGAGCAACTGGTTGACTTAGTATATAAAACGCCAGGTAATCCACTGCTACTTTATTGTTCGCCAGTTCCGGTAACAAGAGACTTGATTGAATCAATTTATAGAAACTCGTTATAAAAAGGTGAGGTGATTGAGGTAATGGTAAATTTATTTATTAAAACAAAGTATATAAACAATACTCCTAAATATTCCAGCGTACCAAAGGTTCCAAAAGATATGTGGGTAAAATGCGAATTTTGTGGTGAAATCATATATAAAGACGACTTCCATAGCAACAATAGAATTTGCATTAAATGTGAACAGCACTTTAGACTTGATGCATGGTCCAGAATCAACTTAGTCATAGATGAAGGAACCTTTGGGGAAGCCTACACGGAGGTTGTAACAAAAAATGTATTGAACTTTCCTTCCTATGAAACGAAAATTTCAGCACTTCAAGAAAAAACAGGGTTAATTGAAGGTGTTGTTACAGGCTTTGGAAAGATAAAAGGAATACAGGCTGCTATAGGCGTAATGGATAGTGGATTTTTGATGGGTAGTATGGGAGCCGCAGTTGGAGAAAAAATTACACTATTGGTTGAAGAAGCTACTAGAAGTAACTTGCCGCTGATTATTTTTTGTGCATCAGGTGGAGCAAGAATGCAAGAAGGAATCATATCTCTTATGCAAATGGCAAAAACAGCAGCGGCTGTTGGTAGATTTAGTGATCAAGGAGGCCTTTACATAACTGTTTTAACAGATCCAACTACGGGTGGGGTGACAGCTAGCTTTGCCATGCTTGGAGATATCATACTTGCAGAGCCGGGAAGTTTAATCGGATTCGCAGGCCCTAGGGTAATCAAGCAAACGATAAAGCAAGACTTACCTGAAGGTTTTCAAAGAGCAGAGTTTTTGTTGGAACATGGATTTATCGACAAGATTGTTAATAGAAATGAGATGAAAGAGACTCTTTATCATATTATTAAATTACATAAATAAATATTAGAGCATTTTTTTGAAGTTTAAATATATCCTCTAGAATAGACAGTTTTGTGTGTTTATTTTATAGGATATATTTTTGATTACAACAAATATATATTATGGGGGTTTCATTCATTCTTATCTAAAACCCGATTCATAAGCGTAGCCATTTCCTGACGTTCCATGGACTTTGCAGGGCGAAAAGTGTTATCAGGATAGCCCTTATATATACCGGTTAAAGTCATTTTATGAATAGCTTCTTCAGACCATCTACCAGATTCAACATCGGTAAAGGTACTCGTTCCTACTGATGTTGAGGGCTGCTGTTCTAACACACGATATAATAACATTGCCATTTGTTCGCGGGTTAATGGTTCGTCGGGGGAGAAGGTATCGATACTTATCCCTTCCATGATTCCATGTGAGACTATCGTATCAATATTTTCCTTTGCCCAATGGGTAGTAGGAACATCAATAAAAGCTTTGATTTCTTGGTCCAAGCTCTGTAATTTAAAGGCTCTTACCAAAACAGTAGCGGCCTGAGCTCTTGTTAATGTACCCGTGGGGGAAAATTTAGTTTCAGTCATACCGGTCATGACTTCCCTTTGCACAATCGTTAAAATTTCATCTTTTGCCCAACTCTGATTTATATCCTCAAAATATTTACTGTTCAACCACAAATCATAATACATCCATACATCACTATGCTCTTGACCCAAGCTCCAACTACCGGTTCCTTTGATATTATATTTTTGTACTAACATAAGTTTGGCTTTTATGGAGTCAGCATTCTCATACCATATTGTATATGTTCCAGAAGCAAGTGGTTTACCAAAAACTTGTATAGGTGGATCGCCTGCTTTGACCTTAATGACTGCTTTTGGTGATTGATATTTATTGTCATAGGTTATTGTGTTTTCATAGGCTGACAATAGTTCTTGCACCTTGGTCAAATGAATACCATTGCCCTTAATTCCTTTTTCCACATTCCAATAGCGTCCATAAAAGGATATTCCAAGTACTACTTTTTCAGCTGGAACATGCTTTAATGCATATTGGATAGAACGTTCAACAAAATCATGACTTGCAACTGGACCTGGTTCAGAGCCGTAGGAACTTTCATCGTAAGCCATTATCATTAGATAATCAGCATATCTCCCGAGTTCAGCATAATCATAAGAACCCTGCCAACCGGTCGTATATCCGTTTGGATTTGCAGCAACAGCAACGGATACTTCTTTATCTGAAGGTAGTCTTTCTCTAAGTTGTTTTATGAAGTCTACATACATTTCTTTTTGTGCAGGAGTAACATTTTCAATATCTATATTTATTCCATCTAGGTTATTGACTTCGATAGCAACTACAAGATCGTTTACCAATTGATCGCGATTTTCTAGAGCTTTGATACCTTTAGCTTTATCCCAATGGTTACTTAAAAAGGGGACCACTTTTATACCCCGGTTATGCATTTCGTTAATAAAATTTGAATCAAGAAGAGGTGTTAATTCTAAGTTTCCATTTTCATTTAAATTAAAATAACTTGGGGATACCACTTTTAAAGAATTATTTGTTCTAAGAACTCTGTCTACATGGGTACTGGGGCTCCCAAAATAAAGATAGGACATATTAAACTTATCATTCGTTTGAGCATATACTTGGGAATTACTACTATTATTATCTAACTGGAAAGGGATATGAATGGTTATTAATAAAAAAGTTCCTAGCATAACTCTCACAGTATGAATTTTAAGTCGGGGAGCTTGTGCGCTTGACCAATTAATAATCCACTCTTTCAAATTTTTCGATATTTCTTTGGTAGTATCAAAAATTTCACTGGCAAATTCAGTATTGCTAGGATTAATATATAGGATTAAACTATATCCGTCTGTATCCATTTCTAATAAGTAATCACTTAATATATCCATTGTTGACTCCTCAATAAAAAAATGTGTGCCACTCATTATTCTATTTTTTGTAATAAGTAGCAATATAATTCATAAATACAAAAACTAATGAAAGTAGGGATATAAAAAAGAAATTATTATATCTCCTTATGATATTGAGTTTTTTATATTTGGTAATATCAGCTATTTTATACTGTAAAAATTGGTTAAATTGTATGTTGCCAAAAAAAGATATCCGTTGTATAATAGCAATTGGAAACGTTTTCGGAAACGATACCAGAAACGGTACCAAAAGGAGCTGAGCGAATGAAAAAGAACGTGAACATTAAGGATATAGCAAGAATTGCTGGAGTTGGTGTCACTACAGTTTCAAGAGTAATCAATAACCATGCGGATGTTAAGAAAGAAACGCGAGAAAACATACTCGATATCATCAATGAATATAATTACATACCTAATAATAGTGCTAGAAATTTAAAAAGATCAGAAACGAAAACCATTGGAGTTCTAGTAAAGGGAATTTATAACCCATTCTTCTCCAGAATCGTACGAGTGATAGAAATGGAAATTGCAAAATTTGATTATGCCATGATTCTTCATTATAATCCTAAGGATTGTACTTCAAGTGATACAAATGTTGCAACTGAACTCATCAAGGAAAAGAAATTAAGTGGACTCATTTGCTTAGGTGGTAGCTATGATATAACTGAGGACCATCAAATTGAAGAGTTAGAAACACCTATCGTTCTTTGTTCAGCAGTAGTTTCAGGTGGTACCGATAGAGATGTAATTTCATCAGTTTGTATTGACGATAACGAGGCTTCCTATAGAGGAGTTAAGAAGCTTATAGAATTTGGACATAAAGAAATTGGAATGATTCGAATTAAAAATGATGATATCAGTGGTTGTAAGTATAGATATGAGGGCTATAAAAGAGCCTTGATAGATAGTAACATAGAAATTAACGAGGATTATGTAGCTGTTGGTGACTATAGTTTTGAGTCAGGACATCATGCAATGATTGAACTTCTCGATCGGGGCAGTAAAATATCGGCAGTATTTGTTGCAACTGACATAATGGCAATTGGTGCAACTAGGGCAATTTTAGAAAGAGGCTTAAGAGTTCCAGAAGATATTTCAGTACTAGGATTTGACGGAAATGAATTTGCTGAATATTTCATGCCTTCAATTTCTACAATTAAGCAACCTGTTGGTCTATTAGGCGAGAAGAGTGTTGAAATCTTATTTGATCTAATTAAAGGTGGGCAAAACCTTCATTACAAATTAGATACAGAGTTTATCAGCAGGGAATCATTAATTAAAATTTAGGAGGAAGGGCTATGTCATCAGTTGAGTTAAGAGGTCTTGAAAAAGTATACCCAAATGGATTTAAGGCAGTTCATGGGATAAACCTGAAAATTAGAGATGGAGAATTTATGGTTTTTGTTGGTCCATCTGGATGTGCAAAATCTACAAGTCTTCGAATGATTGCAGGCTTAGAGGAAATCTCCGGAGGAGAAGTAGCCATTGGTGATCGTATTGTAAACGATATACCACCCAAAGATAGAGGTATAGCTATGGTATTCCAAAATTATGCCCTCTATCCACATATGACAGTATTTGATAATATGGCTTTTTCACTAAAAATGAAAAAGGTTCCAAAGGCAGAGATTAAAATTAGAGTCGCAGAAGCAGCTAAAATTTTGGAAATAGAAGATTTGTTAGGTCGAAAACCTAAGCAACTATCCGGAGGGCAACGTCAAAGGGTTGCCGTAGGTAGGGCAATTGTAAGAGACCCAGAAGTATTCTTATTTGATGAGCCACTCTCTAATCTAGATGCAAAGCTTCGAGTAAATATGAGAGTTCAACTTACGCAGTTACATCAAAAACTGAAGAATACCATGATATATGTTACCCACGATCAGGTTGAGGCTATGACAATGGGGGATAGGATATGTGTCATGAATCTAGGGAAAATTATGCAAGTTGATACACCACTTAATCTTTATCATTATCCTGCAAACAAATTTGTAGCGGGTTTTATTGGTTCACCAGCAATGAATTTAATTGAAGGCGTTCTAATTAAAAAGAATGATGTAACGTTCGTAAAGATTGGAGGTGAAGAATTCCAAGTTTCTATTGAAAAATCTTCTAGAATGGAGGAAAGTATTAATAAAAAAGTATGGCTAGGCATTAGACCCGAAGACATTGAATTGTCAAATGACCAGAATGAAAATGATATTGATGGATATGTAGAAGTTATAGAACATTTAGGGAATGAAAGTTACATACATTTTAAACTAGGTGACATTAAGTTAGTATCCCGAATTAATTCGTTGGATTCTAAGGACATCAAAGTTGAAAGAAGTCATTCATTTAAGTTCTGTATGGAGAAATGCCATGTTTTTGACTATGAATCAGAAGAAAATATTAGTATATTGGAGGAAGGGAATTATGAAGTTTAAAAAATTGTTATCAATTGCATTATTAGTTACTATGATTCTTAATTTAGCATTTACGGGGTGTGCTAAAAAAGATGAACCAGCTACACCAGGAGAAACTCCAGCCAAGGCTGAAGTTGTAGAGGTAGATATTTTCCAATTTAAAGTTGAAATTAATGCAGAGCTTCAAGCTGCAATCGAAGCATATCAAGACATGAATCCTAATGTAAAGATTAATCTTGAAACAGTAGGTGGTGGAGACGATTATGGCGCGGCACTTCTTGCTAAATTCCAATCAGGGAGTGAACCAGATATCTACAATGTAGGTGGACCTCAAGATGTAGCAGATTGGATGGGTAAACTTGAAGACCTTTCAGATCAACCATGGGTTAAGGATGCGGTTGAAGGCGTGCTTTCAGGTGTAACGATGGATAGTAAGGTTTATGGTTTACCATACGCTATCGAAGGTTATGGATTCGCATACAATAAGGCTATATTTGAAGATGCAGGAATCGATGCATCAAAAATTAAAGATTATGCAAGCTTAGAGACAGCAGTAGTAGAGCTTGATAAAAAAATCAAATCAGGTGAGTTAAGCGATAAATATCCTCTTTTAGAAGCTGTATTTGAATTTCCAGCTAAAGAAACATGGGTAACTGGATTACATTTAGCTAACGTAGCACTTTCTCAAGAATTTTCAAGTTCAATTGAAGCGAACGAAGCAAAGTCAGTTGAATTCAAATATGCGGATGCCTTCAAAAAGTTAGTCGATATTCAAGCAGATTATTCAAGTAGTGCTAAGAAAAAAGGCAATTTAAATGCTGTTGATTATGCTACTCAAGTTGATAATGGATTAGCAATCGAAAGAGTTGCTATTATTCAACAAGGTAACTGGATCTATGGTGGTATTGAGGGAATTGACGAAACAGTTGCATCAAATCTAGCTTTTCTTCCTATTCCTATAGAAGGTGGAAAGGGAGACAGCGTACCAGTTGGTGTGCCAATGTATTGGACAGTAAACAGTGCAAGTCCAGATGCTGAGAAAACTGCAGCTAAAGATTTCTTGAACTGGTTATATACTTCAGAAGAAGGCAAGAAAATAGTAGTTGAAAAATTCTTTTTTATTCCACCACTAACTACATATGTTGGTATTGATCCTAAAGATCCACTAGGAAAATCAATAAAAGAATATGCAGATCAAGGAAAGACAATGCCATGGGTATTTATGGGATATCCTACTGGATGGGGAATGGAAGTACTTGGTGCTGAACTTCAAAAATACTTAGCAGGTGATATCACTTGGGAAGAAGCAATCAATAATTCAAAAGATCAATGGGTTGAATTAAGAAAATAAATAATATAATTTATTGCTAGAATGAGGAGGATAATCCTCCTCATTTTTTCTTATTTATTATAAAAATACTGCATATGAAATTGGAATAGTGGCAGATAGGTAACGAGAGCTTGAACTTGGCGCAGCCATTTTCATTGTATATTATGAAAGCTCTGCATAAGCAATTGTTTCTGTTATATAAAAATGATCTGGTGGTATAAAATTAGTAACTAGGAAATAATCTATCATTTCTAGGAGGAGTCTCGTTATGAAACATTCTAAGACTTGGTTTAGTGTATTTGTAGGTCCGATCTTAATGACATTTGCAATCGTAGTTATCATACCAATGTTTCTAGGGATTTATTATTCCTTTACAGATTGGAATGGGATTAACAACAATGCAACTTGGATTGGAATTCAGAATTATATAAAAGTTTTTACGGATGACAAAAATTTTCTTAATGCATTTATTTTTACAGCCAAATTCACTGTAGTGTCTGTATTTATGATTAATTTTATAGGATTTTCATTGGCCTTAATCGTAACAAAAGTCCCTAAATTTAGTGGAGTTTATAGAAGTATATTCTTTATGCCAAATTTAATTGGAGGACTCATACTTGGATTTTTGTGGCAGTTTATTTTTATAAATGCCTTTGGATATGTTGGAAAGGTAATGGAGTGGGATTCCTTAACAGGATGGTTATCTAATGAAACAACAGGATTTTGGGGTCTAGCAATTCTTATGGCATGGCAGATGTCAGGTTATATGATGGTTATTTATATAGCTGCAATACAAAACATTCCAGAATCATTAATTGAGGCTGCAAAAGTTGATGGTGCAACACCCTTCCAAAGACTTAAAAATATTACAATTCCACTGGTTGCTCCTGCATTCACAGTTGGAATATTCTTATCACTATCAAATTCATTTAAGTTGTATGATCAGAACTTATCACTGACTGGTGGTGATCCTGCTCATACCACTGAAATGTTATCTATGAATATTTATAATACTGCATTTGTTTTTAGAGATATGGGAATAGCCCAAGCCAAAGCCGTCATATTTTTAGTTGTTGTGGCAGGGATATCATTAACACAGATGTATTTTTCTAAGAAGAGGGAGGTGGAGATGTAATGAGTAATAAAATAAAGAAATATGGATTTGCGACACTTTGTTTTTTATTAGCAGTGTTTTACATGTCTCCACTTTATTTGGTAGTAACAAACTCGTTTAAATCGCAAAAGGGCATAGCCATTAACTCTATGAAATTACCTTTTGGAGAATACTTTAGACCAGACAATTATATTACTGCTTTCAAGCAACTAGACTTTATTCATTCATTTATGAATTCATTGAGTATTACGGTCATTAGTACGGTGATCATCATTATATTCTCTTCAATGGCAGCATGGATGTTGGTGAGAAGCAATACTAAATTAAGTACATTTTTGTTTTTTATGTTTGCAGTAGCTATGTTAATACCATTTCAGTCAGTTATGTTGCCTTTAATAAATATTATGGGTAAGATCGGTTTCTTAAATAGAGGTGGACTCATATTTATGTATCTTGGTTTTGGATCTTCACTTTCAATTATTTTATACCACGGATTTATAAAAAGCGTTCCAAAGGAGCTTGAGGAAGCAGCTATTATTGATGGGTGTAATACTTTTCAAGTGTTTTGGAAGATTGTATTTCCATTATTAAAGCCGATAACTGTAACAGTAAGTATTCTAAATTCAATGTGGATATGGAATGACTTCTTATTACCACAACTCGTAATAAATAAACCTGAGTGGCATACGATACCACTAAAAATGTTCTATTTCTTTGGACAGTATTCTAAAAAGTGGAATTTAGCGTTACCGGGCTTAATCATTGCAATGATACCAATTGTAGTTTTTTACATCATTGCACAGAAACATATTGTTAAGGGTATCACCCAAGGTTCAATAAAGTAATTTGTTTAACCGATGTGCAAGAGAAGCTTGCATTCGGTTACGAAACCGTAGCGAATGCGGAGGTTTTGTAACATTGACAGGAGGATGAGATGATGAATGTATACAGAGTTGGGAATCCAATAAATTGTTATGCTATAGATGAACAAATACTACCGTCAATTCAATTCAAGGGTAGTGTTATTCCCAATGACTTTTTTAGCTGTATCAAAATTGATAAGCAGAAAGGATTGACTCATTTAACACATATCCTTCAAGAAGAGGATATGATCATTGGGTTAGGTCAATCTGTTCATGGGATGAATAAAAGAGGAACAGTTATAAAATCATTTTGTTCTGATGATGCGCTACACACACCAGAAAAAGAGGCATTATATGGTGCTCATAACTTTTTTATTTCTGAAAATAGAGAAAGAGTTGGGATTTTTATTGATTTCCCTGGCGAGATTATATATGATGTTGGATTTAATGATAAGGATAAACTTGAAATTACGATTAAGGGGACTGATTTTGATATTTATTTTATCGAAGACGATTCACTTAAGAAAATTACGAATCAGTTCCTGAAATTAATTGGAAGAAGTTATATTCCTCCTAAGTGGGGATTTGGTTATCAACAGTGTAGGTGGAGTTATAAAACTGCTGAAGAAATCAAACAGGTTGGAAGAAAGTTCAGAGAAAATAAAATACCTTGTGATGCTATTTATTTAGATATAGATTATATGGAAAGATATAAGGATTTCACCGTGTGTGAAGAAAAATTCCCTGATTTTCAAGAATTTGTGAAGACGATGAAGGATGAGGGCTTTAGACTAATTCCTATTATTGATGCTGGAGTAAAGATTGAAGAAAATTATGATGTCTATGAGGAAGGGGTTCAGAAGGGATATTTTTGTACAGATGAAAAAGGAGATCCTTTTGTAGCAGCCGTTTGGCCAGGATTGGTACATTTCCCGGATTTTTTGAATTTAGAGGCTAGAAAATGGTTTGGTCAGAAGTACAAAGTGCTTACAGATATGGGAATTGATGGGTTTTGGAATGACATGAATGAACCTGCAATATTCTATACAAAAGAAGGATTAAGAGATTTTTATAAAGAAGTTGAAAAAGCCAAATCCATTGAATTAGATATTCATTCGTATTTCGATCTCATGGGTAAAGTAGAGAACCTAGCCAATAATATTGAGGATTATAAAAAGTTTTATCATAGCATTGAAGGTGTTAAAGTAAGACATGATCAAGTACATAATTTATATGGTTACAATATGACGAAATCGGCGGCTGAAGGCTTAGATGAAATTGAACCAGACAAGAGGTTCTTGCTGTTCTCGAGAGCGTCATCAATTGGGATGCATAGATTTGGGGGCATATGGACTGGGGACAACAGTTCCTGGTGGGAACATATTCTTATGGCTATTCGTATGATGCCTTCCATCAATATGTGTGGTTTCTTATATTCAGGCAGTGATACTGGTGGTTTTTCAAATAATGCAAGTGCAGAAATGGTTATAAGATGGACGCAGTTCAGCATTTTTACACCGTTACTTAGGAATCATAGTGTGATGGGAAGTAGATATCAGGAGCCATATAGTTATGATGATGACACAAAAAACATATTGAGAAATGTGATCGAGTTGAGATATGCATTGATACCATATTTATATTCAGAATATATGAAGGCAGCTCTGCATAATAAGATGCTATTTTCGAACCTATTATTTGAGTATGATGGTAAGAGAGAACGGGATATAGATAATCAAGTTTTATGTGGAGAGTCATTGATGCTATCTCCAATTTATGTGAACAACGCAAGAGGAAGATATGTTTATTTGCCAGAAGATATGGTGCTTTGGAAGGTTAAGAATTATAGAGAAAATAATTTGCAATTAATGAAAGCAGGGGATCACTTTGTCAATGTTAAATTAGATGAAGTTCCTATATTTCTTAGAAAAAATAGATTGTTAGTAGTTGGGAACTCTGCAGAGACAGTAGAGAAGCTTGATCATAGTAAGCTAAGGGTTTTAGGTTTTGTTAGCGACGGTGCAACATATTCATACTATGATGATGATGGAGTTACGAAAGAGTATTTGAAGGGATATTACAAAACTATAAATATTACCGTTGAAAAAACCGGTGAAGCTGTTTTGATTTCAATTGTAAATAGGAATAATGATGAAGTTAAGGAATTGGAATTTGTGATTATGGATGATTTAGGTAATCACTATTATAGTAAAATAGAGTGTAAGGATACTAGTAAATTTCAGTGTAAGAAGGTGGAGAACAATGCAAGGTAGAACAAGTGGGATATTGCTTCATATATCATCCCTACCTAATCAGTATGGTATAGGTACTTTTGGCAAGGAGGCATATGAATTTGTAGACTTCCTAAAACAATCAGGACAGAGCTATTGGCAGCTTCTTCCTCTGGTACATACTGGATTCGGTAATTCACCTTATCAAGGGTATTCTACATTTGCAGGAAATCCATTGTTCATTAACTACGAAATACTAGAAGAAGAAGGAGTTTTAGATCAAGATGATTATAAAACATTAGATTATTGTGATGAAACATCAAAGGTAAACTTTGAGAAGGTTGAAAGAATCAACTTAATTGTATTAAGGAAAGCATTCTCTAAGATAAATGCAACAATAAAAAAAGAAATATCCGAATTTGAAAATGAGCACCACTGGTTACATAATTATTCTGAATTTATGGCTATAAAAATAAAAAACAAAAATATCCAATGGCAGGATTGGCCTGCTGAATTAAAATTTAGAAAAGAAGTCGCATTAGAAGAAATTAGAGTTGAATTAAAAGAAGAAATTGAATTCTGGAAGTTCGTTCAATTTACATTTTTTAAGCAATGGAATAAATTGAAAAATTATGCCAATAAAAACAACATTAAAATTATTGGAGATATCCCCATATATGTCTCTACAGATAGTTCTGATACATGGGCTAATAGAGATATTTTTAACTTTGATATAAATTGTATGCCAAAGACTGTAGCGGGTTGTCCACCTGATGCATTTTCAAAAACAGGTCAGCTTTGGGGAAATCCTATTTATAACTGGGGAGTACTAGAAAGACAAGGCTTCAAGTGGTGGATAGAGCGTATTGAAGGTTGTATGGAATTATATGATGTCATTAGAATTGACCATTTTAGAGGCCTAGAATCATATTGGGATATTCCATTCGGAGATGAAACTGCGAAAGATGGGATGTGGGTCAAAGGGCCGGGCATGAAGTTAATCCATGCAATTGAGACGAATATTAAAAATGTAGATATTATAGCCGAAGACTTAGGATATCTTACAGATGATGTGATAAAACTTCTTAAGGATTCCGGTTATCCTGGTATGAAGGTGCTACAATTTGCCTTTGATTCAAGGGAAGTGAGTGATTACTTACCTCACAACTATGATAAAAACTGTATTGCATATACCGGTACACATGATAATGATACCGTTATGGGATGGATGGTAAATGCAGATAAAAAAGATGTAACAAAGGCAATTGCTTACTTGAAATTAGACGAGACAGAAGGGTATAGCTGGGGATTTATTAGAGCAGCCTGGAGCACAGTTGCGAAACTAGCAGTTGCACCAATGCAAGATTTCTTAGGGCTAGATACAAGTGCTAGAATGAACATTCCCTCTACTATTGGGAACAATTGGGAATGGAGATTGACGAAGGATCAAATTCATGAAGCATTAAGCTTAAGAATATATACAATGACTAAATTATACGGAAGGTTGGAAGAAAATGTTTGATCAAAAAGCCCTTTAAAGGGGACAGGCACTTTTGCCTTATTTTAAGGGAATATAAAGGTAAAATTGAAATGGTACCCATGATTTAAACACATTTTTTTTGTGTCTATCCTATGGGTATCTATTTTATTTGCAAATTGAGGAGTGATTATCTTTGCCGTTGTCTCAAATGCTTATTTAAATAATAAGTCTATTATACTGGAATGGCATCAAGTGTTAGCTAATAATATAGCTAAGATTTTGAGATATTCTTGACAAGTTAGCCATAAAGAAGTAAAATATACCTAAAACAGCAAACGAATTTTAGGGAGATGGTAAAATGAGAGTATCAACGACAGATATTCAAAATAGTTTTGGAAAGTATTTAGCACAAGCAATAGCAGAAGAGGATATTATTATTACTAAAAATGGCAAGGGTGTAGCTAAGTTGGTTGCCTTTGAAGATGAACAGAGTGGCATGATAAAAGAGCAAGGCCTAAATTACAAGAAAGAAAGAAAAGTAACCTACGAGGAATATCTTGAAATTGTTGAAAATACGGATGAAAGATATGAACTCATTGATGGTGAGATTTATTATATGGCTTCGCCATTATTTAAGCATCAGGTCGCTGTGAATGAGATATTTGGACATTTTTACAACTGGTTTAAAGGAAAGCCCTGCAGACCACTTACATCCCCTTTTGATGTTAAGCTTTTCAACAATGCGAAGAGATTTGAGGATGATCCTAATGTAGTCCAACCCGATATTCTAGTAATGTGTGATGAAGAGAAGGTTACTACTGAAGGTAAATACGAAGGGACACCAACCTTAGTAGTTGAAGTATTATCCAAGTCAACAAGAAGTAAAGATATGGTGAAAAAAATGAATTTATTTATGAATAGTAACATAAAGGAGTATTGGCTTGTAGATACAGAAAAAGAGTTGACATATGTTTACTATTTTGAGGAACGAGATATCAGAGATAGTTGGGTATATTTGAAAGATATGACTATTAAGTCAGAGATTTTCAAAGGGCTAGAAATTAACGTTAGTGATATCTTTACATGGTGAACCAGAAAATTTAATTTACCTCTTATGGTTTGAAGGTTTATTCAATAGCCTTCTTTTTTTGTTGTATGCTATCAGCAGACCAATGATTCTAAATATTGTGATATGCTACAAATAAAAAAGAGAGGGTGAATATTTATGCCAAGAAAAAATAGGATAGTTAGTTCAACAGGATTATACCACAATATGTTAAAAGGCATTGATAATCGAAATATATTTATGGACGATTATGACAGATCTAAATTTCTAGAAATATTAAAAGAAACCGTAGAAAAAGAATCGTGTTCAATTATGCTATATTGTTTAATGAACAATCATGTACATTTATTATTAGAAGATCTGGGGAATATGAGTGTAAGTATGAAAAGGATTGGAGAAACGTACGCTAAATATCATAATAAAAAATATCAAAGAGTGGGCCATTTGTTTCAAAGCCGTTACAAGAGTGAGCCAGTTGAAACAGAAAATCATCTAAGAGTACTATTTACTTACATCCATAATAATCCTGTTAAGGCTGGGTTGATAAAGGAGCCTCATAAATATGAATGGAGTAGCTGTAAGACATATTATAAAAATATAAGAAAGAATAATTGGTTAAATACAAGTATATATCATACATTTTTTTTAACTAGAGAGGAAATGCTTGGTGTAATGTTTGAATGTAAAATAATTTACAAACCATCTTGGAATATAAACAATCGATGGACAGATGATGAGTTAAATATGATTTTGAAACATGAATTAGAGAGTTTTCCTGTTATCACTAATAAGAAGAGAAACAACGAACTCATTATCGATATGAGGAATAAAACGGGTGCCTCCTATAAACAGCTTGGACGCGTTATGGGTATTAGTACAGGTATCGTTGAAAGAATATGTAGAGATAGAACGAAATAAGACATAAGTGCCTGTCCCCTTTACACTACCCTTTACACTAGGTCGATTTCAAACCAAAATTCAACACCATTGGTTACATTTATTGCGCCGTAGCGATTATTGTGTGCGTTCATAATGTTTTTTACGATTGATAGACCTAGTCCTGAGCCTCCGTAAGATCGGGTTCTAGCATGATCAACTTTATAAAAACTTGACCAAATCTTGTCTAATGATTCTGCTGGAATTGGGATACCAGTATTGAAAACGGATATTCTTGCTTTATTGGATGTTTTTTGAAATTTAATTTTTATTTTATGCTGATCATCTACGTGATGAATGGCATTGGTCATGTAGTTCACGAGGACTTGTTCAATCCTGTCAGGATCTGCATTAATCATAATAGGTTCATCTATTTCTAATTCTAAATGAATTTCATTGCTTAATATTAGGGGTTCCATTTTACGCATAATGTCTTTGGTAAAACTACCAATGTCGAAGGTGCATTTTGAGACTGAAAAGGTTCCTGATTCCATTTGTGTTAAATCTAAAAGATCTTTCACAATAAAATCCATTTTATCTGCTTCTTCAACAATAACATCAGAATAAAAATTCTTCTTTTCCTCATCGCTAGCGATGTTCGCTTTTAAGCCTTCTGCATAACCTTGAATAAGAAAAATCGGCGTTTTAAGCTCATGGGATACATTTGAGATAAATTCTTTTCTCATGTTATCTAATTTCCGTTCTTTATCAATATCTGCTTCTAATTGTAAGTTTTTTGCATTTAGTTCATTGATCGTATCATTAAGCTTTTCTGAGAGCTTATTAATGGTATGGGACAGTTCTGCAATCTCATCATTGCCTTTTACATCTAAAATCTTAGAAAAATTTAGATCTAACATTTTTTTTGCAATTCGATTCATATCAGTAATGGGTCTTGTGAATTTTTTGGAAATAATCAATGACCATATACCAGTTATGAAAAGCGTTATGAGCCCTATGATGGCAGTGAAACTATTGGAAACAGATATACTCTCAGATATTTCTGCCATTGGAACCCAAATAAGCAAAGTAAGACCATTGTCTAAAATGGTCTGGAACCTTAAGGTATCAATCAATAAACTAGGATCTTCAACTCCTACAAAAATAGAGTTGTCATCATATTGTTCCCAGTCTTTAATTACGACAATTTTATCAGCCCTTCTACCACCATGTAAGGTCAATTGTGAACGGGTAGGAGCCTCATCAAATATAAAAAACGGATTATTATTCCCATTTAACATGCGTTGGGGTAAATTATCAGGCGTAGGGTAATATATATTACCATCTATTTGGCCTATTGTGATGGAAGCACCAATGTTTCTTTCTAAGCGATTTATTGTCATTATTGTTTCTCGATCAAAAGGACCTTCTATATTTTCAAGCAATTCATTGACCTTTTGACTATTCTCAATCAAGGACGTTTTTTTGTGATTGATATAGTATTGATTGGCAAAAACAAGGTTAGAGATATATAAAAGAATAGTAAAAAGTAAAATATTGGCAATCATATAAAAAAATAATTTTAAAAAAATGGAATTTTTCATTTTACACCTCGAATCGGTAGCCATAACCTCGGATGGTGGCTATAGCGTTTCCTTTACTTCCTAACTTAATTCTCAATCGGTTAATATGCGTATCCACCGTTCGTTCTCCACCATAGTACTCATAGCCCCACACTTGATTTAAAAGTTGTTCCCTAGAAATGACCTGTCCTAAATTTTGTGTGAGCATAAGTAATAATTCAAACTCTTTTGGACTTAAGTTGATGACTTCTCCATCTAGTGTAACTAAATGAGAAGAAGGGTCAATTTCAAGTTGGTCTAAGTAAAAAACATGCTTATTGCTGTCCAGTTTATCGATTCTTTTAAATAAGGAATTAATACGTGCGACTAGGGCTGAGGGTTTTACTGGTTTTTTAACATAATCATCTGCACCAATTTCAAAACCATGAACTTCATCAAAATCTTCACTCCTGGCTGTCAACATAATAATGGGCACATCATTCTTTTTTTTAATTTCTCTACAAACAGTCCATCCATCAAAAATAGGTAACATGACATCTAATAATACCAAGTCAATTGAGGACATTGATGCCTCATAGATTTCAATAGCCTGTTTACCATCAGCGGCTTCAAGTACATGATAGCCTTCTTTTTCTAAAAAATCTTTCAAAAGAATACGTATTTTCATTTCATCATCAACAATCAATATTGTTTTTGTATTCATAAATGACATCCTTTCATCTGTAATGGAGTTCCTTAATCAAAAGCTACTCGCCTTCTATATTCACTAGAGTTTACACTCTATCGGATTAACTTCAAAGTAATTAATCGTCTTTACCTTTAAGTATGGTTAAATTATATCAATTTCTGAAGCAGATATATAGTGATTTTTAAAATGTTGACAGAACTGTAACATAAACTCGTTTATACTGTGACGTTCATGTATGTTTTTTGTAACTTTAAGATCATATAATAAGCTTACGTTCGAAAGAACGACTAACAAAATAATGAGAAGTACAATTTGAAAGGAGAATTATTATGAACAGTAAAATTAAAACGGCTATAGGAATTATAGCAGTAGGAACATTGGTGGTATCATTAGGTACAGGTGCTTTTGCGGGTACTCATTCTAGAAATGGTTTGGGTGTAGGTAATCAAATGAATGGATTGATAAAAGACTCAACATCAGATCAAAGTACAAGAGGGTTGAGAAAAGAGGGTACAAGATTAAATGGGTTTGGTGCTAGACAAGGTAGAAATTTAAAAGGTGTAGAAGGTTGCGGCTCATTATTTGACACCGATACACTTGTAGCTGCGGGGCTGATTACTTCAACACAAGCAACAGCAATTAAGGACCTTATATCAGACAAAGAAGCTGAAAGATTAGCTGAGAGACAAGAAATAGAAAGTATGACACAAGAAGAACGTCAAGTTTATTTTGAAAATAAAGGAAATACAGTAAGAATTAATTTGCAAGAAGAATTGGTTTCAAATAATATTTTGACTCAAGATGAAATGGATAAAATTGAAGCTTATATGCAAGCAGAAAGATTAGAGCAACATCAAACAGAGCTTTCAACTGCGTTAGAATCTTTTGTCACAAATAATACAATCACACAAGCTAAAGCAGATGAAATCCTAGCTTATATGAAGGATATTAGAGTGAAGAATCAATTAGAAATGGATGCATTAAAAGGTAAAACTGCAGATGAAATAAAAGAATATTTCGATGCACAACAACCCAAAGTTGATCCATTAACATCTTTAGTAACTGACAACGTTATTACACAAGCACAAGCTGATGCGTTGAGTTCGGTATTTCATAAGGGACCACACGGTGGGAGAGGTTTAAACCGTTAAGGTTTTTTGCAGTATAAAATATATCTTATATTAACTAAAGAGAAAGGGTTGGCTCAAGAAATTTATATTTGTTTTTGAGGGCCCTTTTTTTGTTTGCTTCTTATCTATAATATTTTGTAGAATAATGTTTGGGTAATTAAAATAGCCTAGATTTTGATTGTAATTCTACATGAAATAAGTTAAAATAATGATAATTGTTAAGTAAGTGATTTATAGAGAGAATAAGAGAGTAGAGTATTTATAAGGTTTTAGAAATTAAGAGAATTGAAGTAATTACTGTCACTTTATTTAGAGTGATGATTATTCATAATAACTTTTTCTTGGTCCTTATTCTAATCAAAAATCTCTCCAATGCTTCATAAAACTACATGTATTCAGAAAACATTGACCTAGCAACTAAGAGGTATTTTTTGATGTCAACCCTTAATACGCTTAAAAAGATCGGTGCTAATTAAGCGGGGTAAAATTATAGAATGAAGGAGAAAATTGATGAAAATGAAAACGAGATGGAATATAAGCAAGCATATCATTTTTTCAATAATCATAGCGCTATTAGTTTTTCTTGCTGACTTCATTTTGCCATTAATGATGTCAAATGCAAGTATTGCAATTATAGGAGGTGCAGATGGACCAACATCGATTTATACTACGATAGATATTGCATATTTCAAACTAGTACGGTTATTTTTAAATAAGTATACGGCTATATGTATCATATTAATGCTATTGTATAAACCATTCGAGTATTTAATCAATAGAGGTTTGGTTAAAAGGAGAGAATAGTATGAGATTTGCAAAGGGGGAAGTATGGCGAGAAAACTATTTTGTGAGATTAATCCACTAACATACAAAATATCTATTTTAAAAGAAAATCTAAAACGTTATTTTACGTGGATATTTGGTGATAAGTTATATGCAAAAACATTTAACCATCATAAATTACCAGTTCTAGTATATAAGCATACGTCATTAATAAGGCGTACGTTGGGTAATGTTGATATTGAGTTACAGAACAATAAAGCAATTAACTTAAATATTGCGACTACGAAGGTCAATAATATTATCATTAGGCCAAATGAAACATTCTCATTTTGGAAATTGATAGGTGTATGCACAAGAAAAAAAGGGTATTTAGATGGCCTTATTATAAAAGGAGGTGCGGTTGATAAAGGAGTTGGGGGAGGCATGTGCCAATTCACAAATTTAATTCACTGGATGATCTTACATAGTCCATTAGATATTGTTGAACATCATCATCATAATTCCTTAGATTTGTTTCCCGATTTCAATAGACAAATACCATTTGGTATAGGTACTTCTATAATGTATAATTACCTTGATTATCAGGTTACTAATCATACAGAAAATACTTTTCAAATTAGAGTTTCAACAACTGAAACGCATTTGTGCGGAGAGCTTAGATGTTCAAACGAATTAAAATATAGTTATCATATACAAGAAGAAAGCCACTACTATTCTTATGAAGGCGATAGATATTATAGGAACAACGAGATATTCCGAGAGACAATAGATAAACAAACAGGGAATCTGATAAATAAACAATTACTCATAAAAAATCATTCAAAGGTGATGTATGATGATCAATATATACCTAAAGATAAAATTAGAGTAAAAATGAATGGATAAGTTTTTAGAAAATAAAATTCATTTATAAAGGAGAAACATATATGCAACTTTTTTCAGAACTTATGCTTGGTTTGAAAGTATCGATAGGAATTGCGTTTATTTCATTGTTAATTGGGTTAATCCCAGGAGCATTATTGTTTTGGGGTAAGACCTGTAAAATATCAATCATGAATGCTTTAGCAACTGGTATAATTGAATTAATTAAAGGGGTACCAATTCTTTTGCTACTCTCGTTTTTCTACTTTGGAGGATATAACTTAAATATGAGTGGAAATCTGTCAGCAATCGTTGTAGCATCTGTTGTTCTTGCTCTCATTGCTATGTCAGAGATTGCAAGTAAAGGGCATGTTTTAGCGCAAATACTAAATATAGAACTAAATTTTCGAAATAGTGTAAAAATCTTATTCGTTACGATAGTAAGAGAATCGGGAAGGCTTATTAACTATACTTCGCTACTATCAATAATTGGGATCAATGAGCTCCTGAGAACTGCTAAAGTTATTTCAACGTCTGAACATAATTCTCAAGTATTCATTTGGGCGATAGGTATTTATTTATGTATACATATTATAATAAAAGTGATCTATAGTGGATTGGTAAAGGGATTGTTTAGTACAGAAAAAACAACTTAAATGAAAAGGGGATATATGAAATGAATAGAAAAGTTGAAGCGATACAAAATTTTGACAATGGATTTAATTGTAGTCAAGCAGTTTTGAGTGTGTTTTGTGAAGAATTAGGCTTAAGTAAGGAAGTGGCTTTGAAAATTTCTACTGGATTTGGTGGAGGTATGAGAAGAGGGGAAGTGTGTGGAGCGGTTACAGGTGCAATTATGGCAATTGGACTTAAAAACGGGCACTTTATTGAAGGTGATACAGATTCTAAAGCCAAAGCCTATGAAATAACAAAGCAATTTGAATTAAAATTTGAAGAATTGAATGGATCGATCATTTGCAAACAATTGTTAGGATATGATATCACGATTGAAAACGAATTGAAAATGATTAAGGAAAAGACGTTATTCGACATGATATGTCCTAAAATGATTGAGGATTCGATTAATATATTAGAAGATTTGTTATTGGATAAGGAATAAATGAAATAGCTATTGACGTTACATATCAAAAGGATGGAAATTATTTGTCAAAAATGATAATTTACAGCTTGATAAAACAGAGAAACAAGAAGTGGATACATTCATGTAATCGTAGAATTAAAGGAGTGATGACTATATATGGGAGAAAAACGATCTCTATGTGTTCTAAGTGAAAAGTTTTGTGTTAATCGACTAGATCCTAGCGAAGAAATACCTAATTGGGTAAGGAAGAGTAATTGGTACTCCATTACCGTTACAGATGAAGAACTATCAATTGTATGTGAGGAATCAGTAGTTCCAGATGATGTGAAGACAGAAGGAGGTTGGAGATGTATAAAGGTAATTGGACCTTTAGAATTTGGGCAAATTGGTATATTAGCAGGGATAAGTAAGATATTGGCAGAAAAGAATATTAGTATATTTGTTGTTTCTACCTACGATACGGATTATATATTAATTAAGGAAAACACGTTAGATAAGACATTAGCTGCCTTGGTAGCTAATGGGTATGATGTGAAATAGATTTCGTTGATAATCATCAATAGCAAAGGCTGACCATGAGAAAGGGAGAAAATAAGCATGGATGGATATATGTTTGAACTAAGAGAGTGGAACGAAAATGATAAAGATAGTATTACATATTACGCGAACAATAAGAAAATTGCAGATAATTTAAGAAATGTTTTTCCCAATCCATATACAGAAGAGCACGCATTGTTCTATATTAGAATGTGTCTTAACGAAAGTACCCCCCAAAAATGTGTCAAAGCAATTGTTGTAGATGGTAAAGCAGTTGGTAGTATAGGTATCTTTATTAAAGATGATGTATATTGCAAAAGTGCGGAACTAGGTTATTGGCTTGGAGAAGAGTTTTGGGGAAAGGGTATTATGACAGAAGCAATAAAAGAGATTTGTAATTATGCATTTGCAAAATATGATATCGTAAGGATATTTGCAGAACCATTTGCAGAAAATCAGGGATCAAGAAGAGTCCTTGAAAAAGCTGGGTTTGAACTTGAAGGAATATCAAAAAAAAGTGTATTTAAAAATGGGAAGATATCGGATTCCTGTATTTATGCAATTACACGATAAATTTATCACCCATTTTTAAGGAAAAGAAACATTATTACGCAACCGAATGCGGAGGTTTTGCAACATTGACAAAAGGTGGTGCTTATGGAAACAGAATTTGATTTCACATCGTATATTCAATTGGTAGATTTTCTAGGTGCATGCTTTGGAGACAATACAGAAGTTGTGTTACATAGCTTCGATGATTTGAACCATTCAGTTATTGCAATTTGCAATGGACATATTAGTGGAAGAATTATAGGTGCACCATTAACAAGCTTTGCTTTATCAAAATTAAAAGATAAAGGAAAAGAAGGACCACCATATTATTTAAATTACCTTGGAATGTCAAAGAACAATACCAAATTAAGATCTAATAGTTTTTTTATTTTAGATAAGCAAGGAAATCCAAGAGGAATGCTTTGCGTGAACACTGATGTGAGTAAGTATCAACAAGCAGCTGATTTATTGCAAAAATTGGCATTTATTCCAGCATTAATATCTGATGAGAAGGATAACAATAATATTGAAGCCTTTCAATCATCACCAAAGGATATGATCAATGGAATTATTAATGATGTGACTCATTCAGTGGGTATAGCAGCTGAACGCTTAACTGTTGATGAAAAAATAGAAATTGTAAGGCGACTCAATGAAGAAAAGTTTTTCTTAATTAAAGGAACGGTAAGTCAGGTTGCAATTATGCTAGGAATTTCTGAAGCGACAGTGTATAGGTATTTGAGTAATATAAATAAAAAAATGAAGATGGAGAAAATATATGAGTAAAAAAATAATTAATGCAGCAGCTGCACCAGCAGCAATTGGACCATATTCACATGCAATTGATACAGGTTTAGGCTTGATATTTACATCGGGGCAAATTCCTGTAAATCCAGAGACTGGTGAATTAGTAGAAGGTGGAATTGAGGCTCAAACAGAACAAGTATTTGCAAATTTAAAAATAGTGCTTGAAGAAGCTGGAACCTCTTTTGATAAGGTTGTAAAAGCAACAGTGTTTTTACAAGATTTAAAAGATTTTGTAACAGTGAATGGCATATATGGAAAATATCTTGGAACTGATTCGCCAGCACGTTCAGCCGTTCAAGTGGCTGGTCTTCCAAAAGGTTCCTTAGTAGAAATTGAAGTGATTGCATTAAGCTAGTACCAAAGGTTATAAAAATGAAGAAGTTGCCCTATTTTTGTTGAATACATACAAAAATAGGGCATTTATTTTTCTCATTTTGTCATATTGACATAATGGATAAAAGAGTATATAGTTAGTTGCATGATAGTAATTTCTTATCAATATAAAAAAATCTTAGAAGATAAAAAAATTGTATGCATCAAAAAAATCACATAATCAATATCATCACGGAGGAATTTATCATGTCGAATGCAAAGCATCCAGCAGAACCATTTAAAATTAAAATGGTAGAACCACTTAATATTACAACACTAGAACAAAGAAAACAGGCATTAGAAGAAGCCGGTTACAATCCCTTTTTATTAAAATCAAAAGATGTTTATATTGATTTATTAACAGATAGTGGAACTGGTGCAATGAGCGATAATCAATGGGCGGGTATCATGTTAGGTGATGAGTCCTATGCGGGAAGTAGAAATTACTATAATATTTGTGACGCAGTGAAAGATATTTTTGATTATAATTTTGTAGTGCCTACTCATCAAGGTAGAGGAGCTGAACAAGTATTATTCCCTCTATTACTAAAACCAGGCCAATATGTATGTAGTAATCATCATTTTGATACAACAAAAGCTCACGTAGAAATATCAGGAGCAAAAGCGAGAAACTTCTTAGTTCCAGAAGCAACTGATACAGCTACATATTTTGATTTTAAAGGTAACTTTAACATTCCAGCATTAGAAGCTTTTATGGAAGAAGTTGGAGCTGATAACGTTGCATTCTTTATTATGACTGTAACCAACAATTCAGCAGGTGGTCAACCCGTTTCAATGGCTAACATGAAGGAATTAAAAAGAGTAGCAGATAAGTATGGTAAGAAAATTGTTGTGGATTCAGCTAGATTTGCAGAAAATGCTATGTTTGTTAAGCAAAGAGAAGCTGGCTATGAGAATATCTCAGTAAAAGAAATCATTAAAGAGATGTACTCCTACGCTGACATGTTGACCATGAGCGCTAAAAAAGATGCTATCGTTAATATGGGTGGGATGATCGCAATAAAAACAGATGAGGATGTATTCAGAGGGGCTCAAGCACGTTGTGTACCTATGGAAGGCTTTGCAACTTATGGTGGATTATCTGGAAGAGATATGGAAGCACTTGCCAGAGGTTTATATGAAGGTATAAATGAAGATTATTTACAATACCGATTAGGTCAAATCAAATACTTAGGTGATAAATTAATGGAAATTGGGGTTCCAATTCAATATCCAACTGGTGGTCACGCAGTTTTTGTTGATGCAAGAAGAATTTTACCACATATTCCGGGTGCAGAATTTCCAGCACAAGCACTATGTAATGCTTTGTACTTAGAATCCGGCGTTAGGGCTGTTGAAATAGGTTCGTTTTTACTTGGTAGGAATCCTGAAACGGGACAACAAGAAGAGGCGGCACTTGATTTGGTACGATTAACCATACCAAGAAGAGTATACACTCAAAGCCATATGGATGAAATTGTAGAAGGCTTTCAGAAAGTAATGGATAAAAAAGGTGAGTTAACAGGCTTAACTTTTAGCTATGAACCACCAGTATTAAGACATTTCCTTGCAAGATTAATACCACTTGATAAATAATATTGACTTACAATTTACTTTGAAGATTATAAGGCTCTCTCCTATCTTAATAGCTTTACCTATATTAGATTTGAGAGAGCTTATTTAAGTTTTGCTGTTTTTGGTTAATAGTTCTCCATATGAAATTGGAAAAGCGGCGATAAGTAAACAATCAAGAAATAATAAAAAGTATATCTTTTAGGTAAGCTATAACAAGACATTATATAAGATTATCAAGGAGGAAGCTGATAATGAGAGAAAATTGGCAAAGCAGAAAAGGGTTTATTTTTGCAGCAGCTGGGGCAGCTATAGGTTTAGGGAATCTATGGAGATTTCCGTTTCAGGCTTATAAAAATGGTGGAGGTGCTTTTCTTTTACCATATTTCGTAGCACTGATTACCTGTGCGATACCATTGATGATAATGGAGTACGCTTATGGTAGGAAAATACGTGGTGGATCTGTTATGGCATTCTCAAAATTAAACAAGAAATATGAGGTTGTTGGTTGGATTCAGGTAATGGTACCCATTATCGTAATGACTTATTACTCTGCTATTATTGCTGTATCAGTCATTTTTATGGTTTATTCTCTAGGACATGCCTTTGGTATGATTAATTGGCTTTCAGATCCAGGACCTATTATGGGTATGGTAACTGGAAGCGCAGAAAGTGCCTTAGACTTAGGTGCTGGTATGAGTATTTATATATTAATTGCAGTTATTGCGGTGTGGTTTTGTAATTGGCTTATTGTAAAAAAAGGTATTTCTGGTGGAATTGAGAAAATGTCAACCATTTTCACACCTATGTTAATGGTACTAATGATTATATTCATGATAAATGCTGTTCGTTTAAATGGTGCTAGTATAGGATTAGAAGCACTTTTTAAACCGGATTTCTCAAAGATTTTAAGTCCAAGTATTTGGGTATCTGCTTACGCACAAGTGTTTTTCTCAACAACTTTAGCAGTAGGCGTAATGATAGCCTATGGTTCCTACCTACATGAAAAAGCAGATATTGTTAATAGTGCATTCATTACTGTTTTTGCGAATTCAAGCTTTGACCTCATTGCTGGGGTACTCGTATTCTCAACATTAGGATACTTAGTAAATACAATGGGTATTGATTTTACCGCTTTTGGTACAGGCGCAGGAGTCGCATTTATAGCCTTCCCAATTGCCATATCAACAATGTCGACAAATGTAGTGATTCAAGGGTTATTAGGTTTCGTATTCTTCTTTTGTTTGTTTATTGCAGGTTTATCCTCCAGTATTTCCATGCTCGAATCCTTTGCAACTGCTGCACTAGATAAATTCAATATATCCAGAGGAAAACTTGTTACAATTATTTCAATTGTTGGCTTCGCTGGAAGTACTTGCTTCGCAAGTTATGCAGGCTTTAACTATATCTTAGATATTGTAGATGCCTATGTTGGAAATATTATCATTGCTGGGTTAGGCTTAGTAGAAGTTATTCTGATTAGCTATGTTTATGGAACTAGTAAGTTGAGAGAGGAAGCAAATGCTTATTCAGACTTTAAAGTTGGTAAGTGGTGGGATTATTTATTAAGATACTTTACACCTCTGTTACTAGGAGCTGTTGTAATAACAAATCTATTTAACTTAATTACAGGTTTGTTTAATCAAGATTCTGTTGGAGTGATTTCTAATATCGCATTTGGTTGGGGAACTGTAGTTCTAATGATTGGTGCATCAATTGTATTCTATAAGAAAAAATGGACTGCAGACGCACAAAATGAATAATTGGAGGGATTGATATGTCAACAAGTGCTATATTAATGATGGTTATAGGATGTGGAACAGTTTGGGGCGGAACAGTCGTTACAATTATTATCGCTCTAAATGTGGAAAAGAAAAAGCTTAAAAAAGAGGCAAATTAGTTAAGTAGTAAAAATGAAATAACTTGGAAAAATTAAGCAGGAAGAAATATAGAAAGAAATAAAGGAAGATATATAATCTCTAAGGGTATTCTACATGATAATTTCATGATCAGAATACCCTTATATGTTTTGCTTATTCACGAATTATGCTATAATGGTAACGGATTACTGTACAAGGAAAGTAGGTGCTTTACGGTAGGATTTCTACTTAGGAGGTTTATATGCAAATAGAAGTTATTCAAATACAAGAAGGTATTTCAAATGCCACATTAACGGCATATATTCACGATTCATCCATTGATGAAAGCGGTCCAATTATTAGACCGGCAATCGTAATATTCCCAGGTGGAGCATATGTAGGAATCACAGAAAAAGAAGCTGACCCTGTTGCTATGAAATTTCTTGGAGCGGGTTACCATGTTTTTATCCTGAAGTATTCAATCGGGATAGGGATAGCAAGATTTCCGGCACCATTTATAGATGCAGCAAGAGCAATGATGCTTATACGAGAAAATGCTAGAAGATGGTGTGTAGACTCAGACAAAATAGGATTATGTGGATTTTCTACAGGGGGGCATGTAGCAACCGTCTTAGCGACTAGTTGGCAGGATGCATATTTATCAGATACTTTAAATGCAGATAATCAATTGTTTAAACCAAATGCATTAATCTTAGGTTATCCATTATTAGATATATATCAATTTATGAAGAAGAATCTGGAGAAGTCACCAAAGATGGAACCTCTTATAGAGATGATGGTTAGCTCTTCTTATGGAACATTAAATCCAAGTAAAGCGGTTATGGACGAATGGAATTGTAAGGACCTAGTGTCAAAACATATGCCGCCAACTTTTTTGTGGACAACTGTCGAAGATAATATAGTTGATGTGGAGGAAAGCCTAGAATTTGTTAAAACCTTAGCAGCGAAGAATGTTTCTTTTGAGTTTCACCTATTTGAAAAAGGTGCCCATGGCATATCATTAGGTGATGAAACAGTAGGCTATTCAGAGCTTGATATGAAAAACCATGGGAATGCAAATAAATGGTTAGAATTGGCAGTGAGTTGGTTGAAGCATCAATGAAACACCAATGGAAAGTAAGATTGAATTCTGAATATGAATAGGGTATACTAAGCGAATCAAATCGGGAACATACATATAAACCAATACCTTGGAGAGCATATGATGAGTAAGAAAATGAATAAAAAGTTAGTAACTATAATTGTATTTGTTACAATCATGATCGGTTTTTTATATCAACAGAATAATGCCATTGATATTAGTAGATTGGAAATCTCGTCAGAGGATATTCCAGATGCATTTAATGGATATAAAATACTTCAAATATCGGATTTACACAGTAAGGAATTTGGGGAAAATCAGAAGAGGCTTGTAAAAAAAATTCTAGATGAGGATCCCGATGTAATCTTAGTTACAGGGGATGCGATTGATTCTAAAAATTACGATGAAGATGTATGTATTCAATTATTTTCACAGGTAATAGACCTTGTACCTATTTACTTTGTCACAGGAAACCATGAAGCTTGGTCAAATACCTTTGACGAATTTGAAAAACGATTGATTGATGTTGGGGTAATCGTATTAAGAAATGAGAGTAAATTAATTAATATCGAAGATAGTAGTATTTTAATAGTAGGTGTTGATGATCCAGACATCCAACAGGGTAGCAACATGAAAACGCTACTTGATGATATGGATGCATTATTTGCTGAAAACTACACGCTTTTACTATCTCATAGACCAGAATTAATTGATATCTATTCTGAAAGTGATATAGATTTGGTGTTTAGTGGTCATGCACATGGAGGACAAGTAAGATTACCTATGATAGGGGGGTTAATTGCACCGGATCAAGGTTGGTTTCCTAAATTTACAAGCGGAATTTATCATAAAAACAATACTACAATGATTGTAAGTAGAGGTTTGGGAAACAGTATTATTCCTCAAAGGATATTTAACAAACCAGAATTAATTCTAGTTACGTTAACGAAATAGGAGAAAAAAGGATATAATAAAGCAAAACATAGTATATACAAAGGAATCGCAAATGAAGAATAAAAAACTTTTTTATATTATAGGGGCCACTTTAATAACGATTTTTCTACTTTACATAACGGATCAAATATTACATTTAAATTATGTATCTAAGGTAATGGTTAAGATCATACTATTTTCGTTATTTCCAATCATTTATATCATTTGGACCAAAGATAATTTTGTGAAGGACTCCTTTTTTCATTTACAAGGCAAGTTCTACATAAGCAATTGGAAAAGCGGCAGGAAGGTAACGAGGATTTTAACTCAGCGAAGCCGATTTTCTTGTGACAAGAAAAGATTTAGTGTTAAGTTAAGTTATATCTTAGGAGTTCTCATATTTATTATTATCATAGTCGCATTTCATTGGTTTAGACAATATATGAATATAGAGGTTTTGATATTTGAATTTGAAGAAAAATATAAAATAAACAAATTAAATATAGTATATTATGGTATTTATCTTGCCTTGATAAATTCCTTGCTTGAGGAGTTTTTCTTTAGAGGTTTTATTTTTTTAAGCCTCAAAAAAATAGGTATGAAACGAGTTGCTTATTTAACAAGCTCAATAGCGTTTGCAATATATCATGTGGGTAACTTTCAAAATTGGTTTAACATCTGGGTATTTGTTTTGGCAACAACGGGTCTTTTTATTGGTGGTATGATTTTTAATTATTTAGATGATCATGAGAATACCTTTTTAAATAGCTGGTATGTGCATATATGTGCAGATTTAGCACTTGTTGGTATTGGACTAAGTATCTTTCAGGTGATTTGATTGGCTACTTAGTTGTTTGAATAATAAGTAGATTAGAATCGAATAATAATTGATGAGACTATCAATTAAGGAGATTCAAATGAATAAAAAAATTTTTAAAAACACTTATATAGAGGATCATGAAATTAGTAAAGAAGCTTTTGCTAATAACGATAAGGATAGTGCTATAGAAAATAATAAAAATGATTTAGCTAGTAACCAAGGCAATTCAGGTATTAAGGATATAAAAATGGGTGAAGAAAAATCTAAGATTGAATTGGAATATCAAATGAGGTCTGAAAGAGTTGAAAGAGATGAAGAAAATCCAATGTATGATGCTTCTGATGAGCCTTTTGGTGCCCCAGATAGATTTTAATCGAAGGCGTAGGTTTATAAAATTGACTTAGAAAATGCAAAGCACACTAAACTACATGAATTGTAGGAAGGGTGCTTTATGTATTTCTAACTATCTATCAAGATGTTGAAAAAGTGAATGGTGGGTAATGAAGGGTTTGACTCGTAGTTTTTCTGTATGTCAAGATAATGGGATTTTCTCGATTGCATTAATCAAGTTAATATTCTATACTAGTAATAAGATTTGGACATGTTAAGAAAGGCTTGGAGCTAGAAAGAGGAGTTTATTATGTATAAGATTTTAATAATTGAAGATGATTTGGTGATTGCAAATTCGTTGAAAAATCACTTGTGCAAATGGGAATTTGAGATTGCAATTGTGGCTGATTTTAAACGAGTACTTGAGGAATTTATTCAGTTTGATCCACAAGTTGTATTGATGGATATATCTTTGCCATATTTCAACGGCTATCATTGGTGTAGCGAAATACGGAAATTATCCAAAGTACCAATTGTTTTCATCTCTTCGTCAAATGAAAATATGAACATCGTAATGGCGATGAATATGGGTGGGGATGATTTTATTGCAAAACCATTTGATTTAACGGTCGTAGTTGCGAAGATTCAAGCGATGATTCGACGTACATATTCTTTTCAAGGGCAAATAAATGTTATAGAGCATAACGGTGTGATGCTTAACATAAGTGATGCGTCGTTAACCTATCAAAATGAAAAAGTTAATCTCACAAAAAACGAGTTTAGAATTCTGCAAATACTATTGGAACATACCAATAATGTCGTCAGCCGGGATGCCATTATGGAGCGGCTCTGGGAAAGTGAGAGTTTTATAGATGATAATACGTTAACCGTTAATGTGACACGATTACGCAAAAAAATAGAAGATATAGGTCTAGAAAAATTTATTTTAACCAAAAAGGGAATTGGATATATGGTGACTTGATATGAAAATAAGTTCAATTGGGTATGTGATAATCGCCTATCTCAAAAATCATTATAAAATTTTGTTGTTCTATTGCGTTTGGAGTATGATTTTTGTTATAGTATTTTTTCTCTATAACGTGCCATTAGAATCAGTTTCTTATGCTATGCTTTTGTCTACAATTGGGGCAATTGTATATTTAGGTTTTGATTTTGTTGCCTTTTATAAAAGACATAAAGAATTGATGAAACTAATGGATAGCATACCAATTCACTTAGAATCGTTGCCAGAAACAAATGCGTTAATTGAAAAGGATTATCAGAATTTATTAATGGGATTGTATCAAGACAAAATTAAACATATCTCTCAATGGAGTATATCTATGACTGATATGATGAATTACTATACACTTTGGACTCATCAAATAAAAACACCCATTGCAGCCATAAAATTGCTTCTGCAAGAATCTGATCACGTACAAAATGCGGAGGCATTGCAAGAGTTATTTAAAATTGAACGTTATGTAGAATTGGCAATCCAGTATGCACGGCTTGAAAGTATTTCCTCTGACTTAATGCTTGAAACCTATAGTTTGAATCAAATTGTTAAACAAGCGATTAAAAAATATTCAATTATCTTTATTCATAAAAAGATCAAGTTAGAATTTGAAGAACTAAACGATACAGTGTTAACGGATGAGAAGTGGCTGATATTTGTCATTGAACAAATACTATCAAATGCCTTAAAGTATACAGCAACGGGTACCATCTCAATCTATATGGATCCAAACACTGAAAAGACCCTTATTATTGAGGATACAGGGATTGGAATTCAGGCAGAAGATCTTCCAAGAGTTTTTGAAAAAGGCTTTACTGGCTATAACGGACGAATGGATAAGAAATCTACTGGTATTGGACTTAATTTGTGTAAGCAAATTTTAGATAAGCTGTCTCATAAAATATCCATCACGTCTCAAGTAGAGGTTGGGACACAGGTTAGGTTAGATCTTTCAACGGCTAAAACATTTATAGAATAAACGGTATTTCAAAGCGAAAAGTCAATCTTACGAAATTGTAAGGTTAAAGAGAGGAATGTAAGCCACATCTATGGTAAACCATTCCTTTTTTTATTATGATAGAGTTCATGTAGTAAATAGAAAAGCTTATGAAATATGATATAGTCAAAAATGGAGGAAGTAAAAATGTCATCGTTATTAGAAGTGAAAAACTTAAAGAAAATATACACAACGAGATTTGGAAGTAACCATGTTCAAGCGCTCAGCAATGTAACTTTTTCGGTAGAAGAAGGAGAATACGTAGCCATTATGGGAGAGTCCGGCTCGGGTAAGACCACGTTACTCAATATTTTAGCTTCATTGGACAAACCAACAAGTGGGGAGGTAATGTTAGGGGGTAAAAATATTGGTTCTATTAAAGAAAGTGAAGTTTCTGCTTTTCGCAGAAACAATCTTGGATTTGTATTTCAAGATTTCAATTTGCTCGATACGTTCTCAGTTATCGACAATATCTTTTTACCTCTTGTACTTTCAAGAAAATCCTACAGTGAGATGGATGCTGCATTAAAACCAATTGCTAAAAAGCTAGGTATTGAAGAAATTCTTGCCAAATATCCTTATGAAGTATCGGGTGGAGAAAAACAGAGAACTGCTATTGCTAGAGCATTGATTACAAATCCCAAATTAATTTTAGCAGATGAGCCAACAGGTGCACTGGATTCCAAGTCCACCGAACATTTACTCAAATTGTTTTCGAAAATTAATCAAGAGGGCCAAACGATTCTGATGGTTACTCATAGTACGAGGGCAGCAAGTCATGCAAATAGAGTTCTATTCATTAAAGATGGAGAAGTATTTCATCAGCTATATAAGGGTGCACATTCTGATGAAGAAATGTATCAAAAAATATCTGATACGTTAACATTACTGGCAACTGGGGGTGTAAAAATTGAATAAAGCATTTTACCCCAAGCTTGCGTGGACAAATTTAGTTAAAAATAAAATTACCTACTTGCCATATTCTCTCGCATGTATTTGTTCTATTGCCATGTTCTACATCATGCACTCAATTTCTATCAATATGGGCATTAACAACATACCAGGGGCTATGGAAGTTGAAAAAATTCTTGGGCTAGGAACCGTTGTTGTAGGTGTGTTTTCTGTGATTTTCTTATTTTATACAAATAGTTTTTTAATGAAAAGACGCAAGAAAGAAATAGGTCTTTACAATATATTAGGGATGGGAAAAAACCATATTGCCAAAATGTTGTTTTTTGAAACAGTTTTTATAAGTACGAGTTGTATAATAGTGGGATTGATTTGCGGTGTTCTTTTTAGTAGACTTATTTTTCTGTTATTACTTAAAGCCTTAAGCTTCAAGATACCATTTGTTTTTGTCATTTCAATGGCATCCGTGAAAATCACTGCTATTTTATTCCTTGGTATTTTTTGTATAACCATGCTGACCAATCTTATGCATATACGGTTGGCTAAGCCAATTGAGCTATTAAAGGGTGGGCAAGTGGGAGAGAAAGAACCAAAAACAAAATGGCTAATGGTTATTTTGGGAATTCTATCCCTTGGTACTGGATATGGGATAGCACTACTAGTTGAATCACCTTTGCTTGCGATCACCTTGTTTTTTGTTGCAGCGTTACTTGTTATATTTGGCACATATTCACTCTTTACGGCAGGAAGCATTGTCTTGTTGAAAAAGCTAAGAAAAAACAAAAAATTCTATTATCAAATCAACCATTTTACATCCGTTTCAAGCATGATCTATAGGATGAAGCAAAATGCTGTAGGACTTGCAAGTATTTGTATTCTAAGCTCCGCGGTACTGGTTATGCTGTCTACTACGGTATCCCTTTATATTGGAATGGATGACGCGTTAAATTCAAGATTCCCGCAGGATGTCATGGTTCAGTATAATAATGCAAAACAAGAAAACATTGAAAAAATAGACCAAATCATAAATGATCAAAAAAATAGAACAACGGTTACAATGAGTGATGAGATCTCTTATCATTATTTATCTCTAATATCAAGACAAGAGGATACAAGTTTTACGACAGTTGAGGGTTCTCCTTATACAGATGCAGGATTTAATCTTTTGACTGTGCTAACGATTGATGAATACAATAAAATGGAGAACAAAGACATTGAGCTTTCATCAAACGAAGTGCTGATCTATTCGAACAGTGATGCGTATAGCTATGATGAAATTTATATAAATCAAATTCCATTTAGAGTCAAAGATGAAATTCACAATATTAAAATTGAGGAAAAAAGCCCAGTTGTCATTTTGAAAGGTTACTATTTGATTGTGAAGGATATTGATACCATTCGTACCATATATGAAGGTGCTTTCAATAAAGAATTTCAAAATCTTGATTATTTTGTAGGCTTTAATGTTGAGGGAGAAGATGCAGATTTATCCACTTTTATCAATGTATTAAATCAAGAATTAAAGAATGAAGTTGACACTTCGATTTATGTGGATTGCAAGCAACTAAGAAGAGAGTCTTTCTTTACATTGTACGGTGGACTATTATTTCTTGGAATATTTTTGGGAACATTATTTTTAATGGCAACAACCTTGATTATTTATTACAAGCAAATATCAGAAGGTTACGACGATCAGGAACGTTACGCGATTATGCAAAAAGTAGGAATGAGTCATCAAGAAGTGAAAAAAACCATTCAAAGCCAGATTATTATGGTATTCTTCTTGCCACTTTTGGCAGCAGTGATACACATTGCAGTTGCGTTTAAAATGATCATAAGATTGCTTGCGGTCTTAAATCTTGTGAACATTCCTCTTTTCTTTGGATGCACAGTTGTGACAATACTCATTTTTGCCATCATATATGCAGTTGTCTATTCATTAACGGCAAGAGCGTACTATAAAATTGTAAAGGCATAGCTAAATATGTAAAGCATTGCGTTAAGAGACCCAGTTGAGGCTCTAATTGCAATGCTTTTACAAATTCATGGGATCATATGTGTTATATTATTTCTTAGAGCAATGCTTTAACAAATTCCATATTATCATATTCCTTCACTTTGATTTCATGGAAGAGATCATCTAGAAAGGTGTTATGATCAATTGTTTTTGCTAGAACCTGTATTAACAACACAGCATCTTCAGAAGATGCCTTTTTATTGTGTTTAAAAACAGCAGCTAGATAAAATCGTGTTAATAAAAAGTGTATGATTAGCATGATATAACCGTCAAACATACAGTGTGTTTGTGAAAAGGGAAACATGTTTTTAAACATAAGGTTAACCAGATCGTTTTCAAAAATATATGCATGCTCTTGAATGAAAGGATTGAGGAACTGTATCATGGATTCTTCATACTGTGAAGCTTGCTCAATGATATTACTAGAGTTGCTAAGCATAAAGGAATCTTGAACGATTTTAGTGTAAGCAACAAATTTTACGCTGTCGATTTTAGTTAAAGCATGTAGGTTTTCGATCCAGTTCTTGAATAAACGAATGAGAAGAGGTAGATTGGTAGTATTATTATCAAGGTTAGGATAAGAATCTGGATTGAAAGTTTTCAAATAAGAAATCATTGATTTTTGACTGATTTCGCTTTTTTCTTCCATATTTTCAAGGAAAGTGCCTAGGATAAGTAATCGGTGAGTCAAAGAGTATTTTCGATTCTGTATCAGTTGAATGCATTTTTCTCGAATTTCTTTGAAATATTTAATAGGGGATTGCTGATGTTCTTTTAGGCGTGTATCCACTATGCTACCAATCACATGCTTATCGAGAGGTTGCATGCTTTCTTGGAAGTGAATGCCATCAGGGTTTAGGAGGATCAGTTTAGCAGCTTCGGGGCAAGATATATAGAGGGAGACTTCATAAAAATCATCAACGGCATTGGTTACTCTTGGATAAGAGGTACATACGTTAGATAGATAGGATTCTCCAAGGGTGCGATAGATTTTACAGTAATGATCAGGATCTAAAAATGGGCAACGCATTGAAACTCCTAGACGAACTTTGCCATAATCAACAACTTCGCTATAGGAGTCTTCGTTTTTATAAACATAGGTTTTAAAAATTTCACGCATTGTTGAATCTTTTGTTCGAAAATACTGTCGAAAGGTAAGGCGGTCAATATCAACATCCCAACCAATGCAACAACTATCTTCACAAGTACCGCCAATGCATTGGAATTGTTTGAGATAGGTTGGATATACTAGTTTAATTATTTTTGTCATATCAAATTTATCTTAAGGATTCTCCTTTGAATATTTTGAAGTTTAATAATTGTAAGGTTTATATACATTAGTTACATTCTATACTATTTTGATTGAAAATGCCAATGGAATTGCAGCATGGTAATCGAACTAATAGAAAACGATACCTATGATGGATAGTTCTTCTTTCTTGTGTCTACATACTTATAGCAATGTAAGAAAATTGCTGGTAGAAAAGGCAGGCTACATGTTAATATAGTATTATACAATATATTGCTTATATAGTTAATAACTATGAATGGAGAGTGCGATTTATGAAAGGAAAAGGATTATTTTGTATTAGAAATGTCATTATTTCATTTTTTGTTTTTATGGCTATGTATTACCTAATCAGTTTTAGCCCTATTGGCTTGGCAAAATTAACTGAAATAACCAATGGAAATAGTATTTTAGATATGGAAATGGGCGGTTATACAGTCGATCAAGCCTATGAAATATTGACTGCTCTTGGTGAAGAGGGTAGAGGATTTGAGATGAAATACATCATTCCAATTGATTTTCCGTTTCCTTTAGCGTATGGAATATTCTACTTTATGTTACTTAGTACATTAGCAAAGGGTATCTTTAGTAAGATGAAAAAGCCATGGTTAATAGGTTTAATAGGCTTTGGTGCAACGATTTTCGATTGGCTTGAAAATGCTATGATCATACAGCTATTAAATAATTATCCTCAGCAACTTCAAGATGTAGCAAAATTAGCAAACATATTCACAAGATTAAAAAGTACTTTTATAACAATCAGTATGTTTTTAATTGTTATAGGATTTGTGGTATTTATGGTGAAAAGATTTCTACCTAAATCCAATACATAGGACTCACAGTTGATTGCTATAGGGCATATAATAATCATAAGGTTAACATCGAGGAAATTTATATGCTTTATGGCAAGATTAAGCATTTATTTCCAGGAGGAAACACATCTCTTGGGTTTTTTAGCTATTACTCAGACGTTATGACACAGGAAGAAGCAGATAGACTGATCATTATCAAAGGTGGACCTGGTGTTGGGAAATCAACTTTCATGAAAAAAGTAGGAGAAGAAATGCTCCAAAAAGGTTATGACGTTGAATTTTTACACTGTTCTTCAGACAACAATTCTTTAGATGGTATTAAAATACCTATGCTAGGAATCGCTTTTATTGATGGAACAGCACCCCATGTTGTTGATCCTAAGAGTCCGGGAGCAGTAGATGAAATACTTAATTTTGGTGAGTTTTGGAATGATGAAGGCATAAGAATCCATAAAGATGAGATTTTAGAAATTACAAAAAAAACAAGTGCTGTATTTGCTAGGGCTTATAAATATTTAAAAGCAGCTTATGCCATTTATGAGGACACGACTGTTATCAATAATATGGCATTAAAAAAAGGTCAGTTAAATGTTTTTACAACAGATTTGATCAATGAAATCTTTTCGAAAAGTGACATATCGAAAAATGAGGGCAAACAAAGAAGTCTTTTTGCAAGTGCTATCACACCTAGAGGATTGTGGAATTTTCTTGACAGTTTATTAACTGTCGAAAATGTCTATGAATTAAAAGGTGGTATAGGAACATGTGAAGAAAGAATACTGGAAAAAATAAAATCTGCTGCCTTGGAGAGAGGATACTTTGTAGAAGCTTATTATTGTGCATTAAATCCATATAAGGTTGAGCATTTAGTGATTCCACAGTTAAATGTTGCAATTACAACTTCAAATGAATATCACACGTCTACAATATATAAATATAAAACAATTGAACTAATACAGTTTTATAAGGAAGAGATTCTTGAATACTATCAAGAAGATCTCAATCAAAACAAAGTAGAATTTAATCAGCTAGTGGCCATTGCTTTGCAAACCATTAGCAGGGCTAAAGCACTTCATGATAAACTTGAAACGTTTTATATACCAAATGTTAACTTTTTAGCGATTGATGATTGCTATGAAAAAATAATGGAGAAAATCATGAAATAGCTTGTATCAATGGCTTTAAATAAAAGGAGACAGCTACACAAATAATAGTTGTAGTTGACTTGGTTAATTTAACCGAATGGAAGCGAAGCTTGCATTCGATTACGAAACCGTAGCGAATTCGGAGGTTTTGTAACATTGACATTGTACAAATTGTTTTCATCATTCATATAGAGAAGCATAAATAAACTGCATATCCCCCCACCCCTTTTCATATACATGAAATAAAGAATCTCATGTTTGAGGACCATGTGGGGGGACCTATGTTGAAACAGTATATTGAAGAACGAGCCATAGACATTGCCAATTACATAATTGAAGCCAACGCAACGGTTAGACAAACCGCGAAGAAGTTTGGTATATCAAAAAGTACGGTACATAAAGATGTAACTGAAAGATTAACGCAGATAAATCCATTACTTGCCAATGAGGCAAGAAAAGTATTAGAATTTAATAAAGCAGAAAGACATATTCGTGGTGGGTTAGCTACTAAAGCAAAGTATTTGGAAATAACTCACAGACTATAAAAACACTATAAAACAATGAATTTAAGAGTTCCTGAAGGCGAAAACACGCTTTTGGGAAATTTTTTTTACATTTTATAAAAATTTCCTTTGAAAAAAATGCATTATTGTATATAATATAGAATAGAACGACATTTAGAGGGAATTTTTTAATCCTTTTATTATAGAAGTAATCTCTAAGGGTTTCGTTATGGGATACTATAAAATTTCAGGAAGGTGAAAGGTAATGTTTGGAGCAGATATTGGAATTGATTTAGGTACGGCAAATGTACTGGTATATATTAAAGGAAAGGGAGTTGTACTAAGAGAGCCCTCAGTCGTTGCGATAGATCGTGATAATAATAAAATTTTAGCTGTTGGACAAGAAGCTAGAAGAATGCTAGGAAGAACTCCTGGTAATATTGTTGCCATTAGACCTTTAAGACAAGGCGTTATTTCGGATTATACAGTAACAGAAAAAATGCTTAAATATTTTATTGCAAAAGCAGTTGGTAGAAGATTTAGAAAACCAAGAATTACTGTATGTGTACCAAGTGGAGTTACTGAAGTAGAAAAAAGAGCTGTAGAAGAAGCTACATACCAAGCAGGTGCTAGAAAGGTTAATATCATTGAAGAGCCAATTGCAGCTGCTATTGGAGCGGGCATTGATATTAGCAAGGCTTGTGGAAGTATGGTAGTAGATATCGGAGGCGGAACTTCAGATATCGCTGTCATTTCACTAGGTGGCGTTGTAGCAAGTACATCGATTAAAATTGCAGGCGACAACTTTGATGAAGCAATTGTTAGATTCATGAGAAAAAAACATAATTTACTTATTGGTGAAAGAACTGCTGAAGATATTAAAATCAATATTGGTACAGCATTTAAGAGACCAGATTCATTAACAATGGACGTTCGAGGAAGAAACTTAATTACTGGTCTACCAAAGACAATTACAGTTACATCAGAAGAAACAGAGGAAGCTTTAAGAGAGTCTACTTCTAAGATTGTTGAAGCAGTACATGGAGTATTAGAAAGAACCCCTCCAGAACTTGCGTCAGATATTGCTGACCGTGGAATAGTACTTACGGGAGGCGGAAGCTTATTACAAGGGCTCGAACAGTTAATTGAGAGTAAGACAGGAATTTCCGTAATTACTGCCGAAGATCCATTAACTTGTGTAGCAATTGGAACAGGAAAGTATGTAGAATATTTAGCAAGTCAAAAGTCAGATTTTTATAATTAAATTAATATGAAGCAAAAGACTAGTTCTTTTGCTTTTTTTAATTTTTAGGGTTAATTAATATTGCATTTTGTACGATAAATATTTAGAAGCATAAATGAATAAGAGGTGAACCAGATGTTAAGAGGACTATACACTGCATATACAGGGATGTTGGCACAGCAACAAAAGATGGATACGATATCAAATAATTTAACTAATGCCAATACGGCTGGTTATAAGAGAGAAGCTGTAATGTTTGAATCCTTCAATGATGTATATATGGTTAAAATTAATGATCCTGAGCAAGCTGGTAATAAAATAATTGGAAAAGGTTCTCTAGGAGTTAAGGTTGGGGAGTCATTTACCAATTACGAGCAAGGCTCTTTGCAGCAAACAGACATCCCTTTAAATCTGGCACTTAACGGTTCAGGAATGTTTGTTGTTGGATCTCTGGATGCACAGGGAAACATCCAAGAAAAATACACAAGAGATGGATCTTTTGGATTAAATAAAGATCGCCAAATAGAAAATAAGGATGGACTTTTACTTCTAGGCGAAAATGGACCAATTACGGTAGGAAGTGCAGACGTAAGAATTACAGAAGATGGGAATGTTTTTGAGGGTGAAACCTTTATAGATAAAATTAAAACTATAGATTTTGAAAATATACAATCTCTTAAAAAGCTAGGTGGTAACATCTTTGAAGCAGCAGATAATACCACTACAAAAGTTTATGATGGAAAAATCGCTCAAGGCTTTATAGAAAACTCAAATGTAAGCTCTATTGAAGAAATGATACATATGATTAATGTTATGAGGACTTATGAAGCTAATCAAAAGATAATTACAACCTATGATGCAACATTGGACAAGTCAGTAAATGAAATTGGACGACTATAAAATAAGAGGTGATATAAATGTTAAGATCTCTATGGACAGCGGCATCAGGAATGAAGTCCCAACAAATGTATGTTGATTCTATCGCACACAATTTAGCGAATGTTAATACTGTTGGTTACAAAAAAGAGAGTATGGAATTTAAATCTCTTTTATATGAAACGTTAAGAGCGTCTGGAGTAGACGCTGAGGGAAATGGATCACCAGTAAGTCTGCAAGTAGGACATGGTGTAAGAGCTAGTGCCAATGTTAAAAATTTTACACAGGGAAGTATTGAAACAACTAATAATCCCTTGGATTTTTCAATTGATGGAAACGGTTTTTTTGTGGTTCAAGGTCTTAACGAAGAAAAATTATATTCAAAAGACGGAGCCTTCAAAATATCTATTATGGAGGATGCAATTAGATTAACAACCTCTGATGGTTACGCAGTACTTAACTCAGAAGGAGAACCAATAGAATTTGATACTACCTTTACGCCAAGTAAGTTAGTAATAAGCGCACTTGGAGAAATTGGCTACATGACTGATGAAGGTGTTGAGGATTTAGGAGTGACTATGGGTATGGCACAATTTCGAAATGTTGCTGGGCTTGATGCAATTGGAGGAAACTTTTACAAAGCTACCGGAGCATCAGGAGAAGCAATTTTAGAATCGGAAGATGATGAATTAAAGAAGAGCAAAATTATGCAAGGCACATTAGAATCCTCAAACGTAGCAGTAGTGGATGAGATGGTTAAAATGATTGTCGCTCAAAGAGCATATGAATTAAACTCAAAGGCTATTACAACCTCAGATGAAATGCTTGGAATGGCAAATAATTTAAAAAGATAATAGACTCTAATTAAGAGAAGGAGTGATAAATAGTGTCAATAGATGTATCAAACATAAATAATCCACTTTCACAGTATATTACTAGCTCAACAAAAGAAACAGCAGATCAAAATGCTTTTGAAGCAATTCTTAATGAAGCAGTTGAGAAGAAGGATAGTGTAAAATTAAAAAAGGCATGTCAAGAATTCGAAGGATATTATCTGCAACAGCTTTTTAAGGAAATGAGAAAAACTATTCCTGACAGTGGATTACTCGAAAAATCCCAAGGAAGAGATATTTTTGAAGATATGCTATATGAAGAATACTCAAAGAATATGTCTAAAGGAAAAGGTATGGGTCTATCAGAAATGCTTTATAGACAATTGTCTAAGAATATAACTGATTAATCGAAGTCCCCCACTTCAAACAGGTACATTATACAAGGTCAGACTATGATTGCTTATTCCTTTAAGTGATAATAGTCTGGCCTTGTATTTCTTTACGGGGTATCAAGGACTTTTAATTGACCACAGCCGATTTTCTGTTGATAATGAAAGTTTTGCATAAGTAATTGGAAAAGCGGCAGATAGTCACCAAGGATTTTAGAATACCACAGCCGATTTTCTTGTTAAATTATTGTCTATTGTGTATAATGTGAGTAGCAAGTAATGATCAATCAAATGAGGTGCGAAATGATTATTGGCAGGATATTAGAAGCAATTTCAATGTTGAGTGTAATGATGACTATTATTAATCCTATTTCATATAAGGTTGAGCAGTTAAAGATTCATGATCGGCCACAAACTATCTACACACTATCTATTAACACAGACAATCCAAATGTGGAATTAAAAAATATTCTATCTTATAATGTTCTTTTTGGTGTTGATAAAACCTCGAATATGGTAATGGAATCGGGAGCGCTATTTGGAGTAAATGGAATGTTCTATGATGAGTTTGGAGCTCCTTATGGAATATTAATTATAGATGGTAAGGTAGTAACTATGGATTCCATCAATACGCCAACAATGGTTGTAACAGAAACGGGACAAGTGTCTCTCGAGAAAATTGACATTAAAGGATCAGTAAAGGGTATTAAAAATACGATCCAGCTTGAAGGAACGAACAAAGGTGTATCTGATGGCAAATGGGTGTTATTTCACGATGTGTATGGTGATACTACAAGAGTAAGTCGATATAGTATGAATTATATCATCAAGGATAATATTGTCACAGAGATCATTTATACTGATATGCCTGTTGCTATAGAAAAACAGGATTATGTGTTAACACAGGTTACCAATGAAACGATACCTGTATTTGAAAAGGGTGAAACGCTTGATATACAATTTCAAATTAGTAATCATGAGAACAAAGATATAGCACAAGCCTTTCAAACAGGTGGATGGCTTGTATATGAAGGAGAAAATATTGCTAAGAATTACGAACCTTTTATCGGATATACTACAGGACTTAACCCTAGAACTTTAATCGGTATAACAGAGGAACAGCAACTAATTGTTAAAGTCATTGATGGCAGAATACCAAAAATAAGTTTAGGGATAACAGGATATGAGGCTGCGGAGCTTATGAAAGAAGAAGGTTGCATATATGCAGCATATTTAGATGGTGGAGCATCTAGTACAATGGTAATAGGAGGTAAGGTTGTCAATAAACCTTCAAATGGAGAGGAAAGAAAAGTTGCGCATGCCTTAATTATTGGCATAAAAAATGTGGGTAAAATACTTGCGCAGGACCTGAAAAGGATTGGGAATTAGAATTGCATATTTAAATAAGTAATGATATAATACTTTATTAGTGCAAGGTATTAAGCTTTGCAGCTACCAAGTACAAGGAGGAATTTATTATGACAAAAAGATTATTTACTTCAGAATCCGTTACAGAGGGACATCCAGATAAGGTATGTGATCAAATCTCAGACTCAGTATTAGATGCTATTTTAACACTGGATCCTTATGCAAGAGTTGCTTGTGAAACAGCAGTTACAACTGGACTCATTTTAGTTATGGGTGAGATAACTACAGACAGTTATGTTGATATACAGAAAATTGCTAGAGAAACAGTGAAAGAAATTGGTTATAACAATGCACTTGGTGGATTCGATGGAGATACTTGTGCAGTGTTAACTACAATAGATGAGCAATCAGCAGACATAGCAATGGGTGTAAATGAAGCATATGAAGCAAAAAAAGGTGAAATGCAAGAAGCAACTTTAGAATCAACAGGAGCAGGCGACCAAGGTATGATGATTGGATTTGCTTGTGATGAAACCGAAGAGTTAATGCCATTACCTATTTCATTAGCACATAAACTTTCAAGAAAACTTGCTGAGGTTAGAAAAAATGGTACACTTTCCTATTTAAGACCAGATGGAAAATCTCAAGTTACAGTTGAATATATTGACGACAAACCAGTAAGAGTTGATACAATCGTTGTATCTACACAACATGCACCAGAGGTTTCCATTGAAACAATTGAAAGAGATATTAAGGAATATGTTATAAAGAGTGTGATTCCAGCAGAACTTCTTGACAGTGATACTAAATACTTCATTAATCCTACAGGACGTTTTGTCATTGGAGGACCTCAAGGGGATTCTGGACTAACAGGTAGAAAGATTATTGTTGATACTTATGGTGGATATGCAAGTCATGGTGGTGGTGCATTCTCAGGAAAAGACCCAACGAAAGTAGACCGTTCAGCAGCTTATGCAGCTCGATATGTTGCTAAAAATATCGTTGCAGCAGGACTTGCTAAGAAATGTGAAATTGAACTAGCTTATGCAATCGGTGTTGCAAAGCCTGTATCAATTTACATCAATACTCATGGAACTGGAATTATTGAGGATGATAAAATTACTAAGATTGTAGAGGCGAATTTTGATCTTAGACCAGCTGCAATTATTAGAGATTTAGACCTAAGAAGACCAATTTATAAGCAAACGGCTGCTTATGGACACTTTGGAAGAACAGACATTGACTTACCATGGGAAAGAACAGATAAAGTCGAGCTGTTAAAAAATGCAGTAAAGTAAGCGCGGGTTGGTGAAACCATGGTAGTAGTAGATGGAATTGTAGAAGAAATTATATATAGAAACGATAGCAACGGTTATACGATTATAACCGTTGCTACTGATTCGGAAGAAATCACTATAGTTGGAACTTTGTTTCATGTAGCCATTGGAGAACGGATTAGAGCCAGTGGAACCTATACATCACATCCCATCTATGGAATGCAGCTTAAAGTTGAACAATTTCAAAGCTTTATGCCAGAAGAAATAGCGGCAATGGAACGCTATCTTGCATCTGGCGTTATTAAAGGTATCGGCCCCTCATTAGCCAAACGGCTTATTGATCAATTTGGCTTAGATACCTTTAAAGTAATTGAGGAACAAACAGAAGTTTTAGCCCAGGTAAAAGGCATTAGTGAGAAAAAAGCGCAAGAGATTACTTCTGTATTTTATGAACAAAAGAAAATGCGACAGGTAATCATCTTCCTTCAAGAATTTGGGATATCCTTAACCTATGCAATTAAAATATATGGAGAATATAAAGAGAAGACAGTTGAAACAGTGAAAAACAATCCATATCAATTGGCAGAGGATATTCATGGAATTGGTTTTAAGATGGCAGATTCTATAGCTTTTCGTATTGGAATAGATCGATTCTCAGCAGAGAGAATTATGGCTGGAATAAAATATATCTTAGGTCAATCTTCTTTAGATGGGCATTTGTTCTTAGAAAAAGAAACCTTAATAGTACAAGCAGCTGCACTTTTAGGTGTAGAGGCAGAGAGTACTGAAAATGCTTTAACCCAGTTGCATCTGAAGCAGCATCTCCTAATAAGTAGTAGAAACGGAATAGAAATTGTATATTTAATAACCTATTATTTAATGGAAAAATATATTGCAAACCATTTATTAGATTTGAGTAGCTTTAAGCACCCTACTGATAAAAATATTGAAAATGAACTTGTTGAAATAGAAAAAACACATGAAATATTTTTAGATGCTAAACAAAAGAAAGCAATCATTGAGGCAATGAATTGTGGAGTATTGGTTATTACTGGTGGACCAGGAACTGGTAAAACGACAACAATAAATGCAATCATAGAAGGTTTTGAAAATAGAGGTTTAGAAGTATTATTAGCTGCTCCTACAGGTAGAGCGGCAAAAAGAATGACAGAAACAACTGGTAAAGAAGCAAAGACCATACATAGACTTCTTGAAATAACCTTTGGTAAGGATGAGCTACATCAAAGATTCGAACGAAATGAAGAATATCCGCTAGAATGTGATGTTGTTATTATAGATGAAGCATCTATGATGGATGTAACCTTAACCTATCATTTGCTCAAGGCAATTGTACCAGGTACAAGGTTGATATTGGTAGGCGATAAAGATCAGCTACCTTCTGTTGGACCGGGAAATATTTTGAAAGATATCATTAAATCAGAATTCATTCCAACAGCCATTCTTGATAAAATATTTAGACAAGCAATGGAAAGTGATATCATTTTAAATGCACATAAAATTAATTCTGGTGAACATTTCCCGTTAAAAGGGAGTAACAAGGACTTCTTCTTTATAGCAAGAAGCAATGCACATCATATCATCGATGAGATTGTATCCTTAGTGAAGATAAGACTACCTAAGTTTACAGGATGTACTAGTCATGATGGTATTCAAATATTAACGCCAATGAGAAAGGGTCTACTTGGAGTAGAACATCTTAACGGTGAACTACAAAGAGCGATCAATCCATACTCAAAAGACAAAAAAGAAAAGGAATTTAGAAAGATTGTTTTTAGAGAAGGGGATAAAGTAATGCAAATCCGCAACAATTACAATATTAGTTGGGAGATTGTGAGCAAATACAATTATACAGTTGAAGAAGGCTTAGGTGTATTTAATGGTGATGTTGGTAAAATAATTGAAGTGAATCATTACAGTGAAAAGATAAAGGTGAAATTTGATGATGAAAAGCTAGTGGAATATGATTTTACGAACTTGGATGAGTTAGAATTAGCCTATGCAATTACCATTCACAAATCACAGGGCAGTGAGTACCCAGTAGTGATTTTACCTATGTTCTCTGGCCCCCCCATGTTACTTACTAGGAACTTGTTGTATACGGCAGTAACAAGAGCAAAGGCGTATGTAGTGGTTGTTGGCATGGAAGAGGTTTTGAAAAAAATGATAGATAATAATAGAGAAATTGGTAGGAACTCTACCTTAGACCAAATGCTTAGAGATGTTTTTAGTTTATAAGTACTAAGCAAGATACTATATGAGGGGAAAATAGCTATGGAGGGTGTTGTAAGAAAAGCAATGAATAAAGCAATCAGTATCGTCTATCCCAAAAGATGCTTATTTTGCGATGAAGTTCTATCCTTTGGCGAAAAAAAACCGATTTGTGCAGAGTGTAAACCTGATGCAACATGGGTTACAGGAGATATCTGCAAGAAATGTGGTAAGCCACTGGAGTGCCATCGATTGGATTTGTGTTATGATTGTTCGAGAAAGGTTAAGTATTATAATGAAGGACGTGGAATGTGGGTATATGAGGATTCGGTGAAAAAAGCTATTCACAAGTACAAGTACGGTAATCGTAAGGGGTATGGTAAAGCCTTTGCAGAAGAATTATATCAATTCTATGTAAATAATATTCATTGGGATATTGATTGCATTACATCGGTGCCGTTGCACCCTGCAAAGCTAAAAGAAAGATCATTTAATCAATCAGCACTTATTGCCGATATACTAGGTGAAAGGCTTGATATAGGAGTCGACAATTATCTGCTATCAAGGACAAAAAATACGATTCCTCAAAAGGATTTAACAGATTCAGAGAGAATACTAAATGTAATGGATGCTTTTTCAATTAACATTTTATCTTCTAGTACAGGGAAAAATATATTAATTGTAGACGACATATATACAACCGGCAGCACGATAAACAGCTGTGCAAAGATACTTAAAACTTATGGTGCTTACAAAGTATATTTTTTGACGGTAGCTATAGGAAAAGGGCTCTAATACGCGGAGGTGTAGGCAAATGGATATCAAAAATTGTATAAAATGTATGAAACTCTTCAATTATGTATCGGGACCATCAATATGTCAAAGTTGCCGAAAGTCAATTGATGATCAATTCAAAGAAGTAAGGCTTTATATCAGAAAAAATCCAAAGTCAAGCATAGCTGAGGTTGCGGAAGTAAATGACGTTGATATCAAGCAAATTAGACAATGGATAAGAGAAGAAAAACTTTTGTTTTCTGAGGATTCAGCAATAGGAATAGAATGCGAAGTATGCGGCAAGACTATAAGAACAGGTAGATACTGTGATGGTTGCAAAGCCGAAATGGCTAACAATCTCGGCGCAGCGATTAAAAGACCAGAAGTTAAAGAGGAAAACCCGTACGAGAACAAGGATACAAGTAGTAAAATGAGATTTTTAAATAAAGATAAGTGATAAGCTGAATTAATTAACATCAGATTTTAAATAAACGGATCAGGCTTGAATAAAAGCCTGATTTTGTTGGTTACGAAGAAAGTTCTGCATAAGTAATTGGAAAAGCGGCAGGAAGGTAACGAGAATTTTAACACGGCGTATAAATAACAAAGTTATTTAACGCGGCGTAGCCGATTTTTTGAACTTGAAAAAAAAAATAAAAAAAAGCTAAATGGAACGGATAGTATTGACGATATAATAAATAAGGAAATAAGATTTTTAAAGGTGGTGGCTATTATGAGGATTAACGGTATTAACAATGTAAACAATATTTACAAAAGCAACAAAACAAACAAAGCATATTCAGCTTCTGGTGTATCAACATCAAAGGATACTTTAGCGATTTCTAATTTTGCAAAAGAGCTACAAGTTGCGACTCAAGCTGTAAACAATGCGCCTGACATACGTCAATCAAAGGTTGATGAGATTAAGCAACAAATGGAAGCTGGTAAGTATAATATTTCAGCTTCACAACTTGCAGACAAACTGTTAAACAAAAACTTTGAATAAAAAGAAGGGATTACAGTGGCGAGCTTAATTGAAGAATTATTTTGTGTATTAGAAGAGGAAACAGGATGTTATAAAACTCTTCTTGATATGGCAGATAATAAAAAGGATGTTATTATTAAAGGAGATGTGCCTAGCCTACAGGAAATCACAAAGATTGAGCAAGAATTGGCTGGGCATATTTTGCGTCTTGAAAAAAAAAGAATTCAAAATATTGAGGACATTTGTTTGGTCTTAAATAAAAATCCTGAAGAAATAACTATAAATAGACTAGTAGACATTTTACTTGGTGAAGAAAAAGATAGGCTTCGAAAAATCAATGAAAACTTGATTGTGATATTATCAGAGCTTCAACTTTTCAACGAAACTAATTCTAAACTCATTCAACAATCTCTAGAATTTATAGATTTTACAGTCAACGCAGTACAAAGCACTACATCAATTTCTACAGGAAATAGATATCAAGCGAAAGGCCATAGATCTGATGAATTCCAAGGTAGAAATTTCTTTGATGCAAAGCAATAAATAGGAAATAAGATAAGGTGGTGATGATATGTCGTCAATAAGCAGTTTATCAGCAGCGGTTTCGGCGCTCATGTCAAGCCAAACTGCTCTCAATACAACAGCACATAACTTAGCAAATGTAAATACACCGGGATATGTAAGACAACAGGTATTAATGAAAGACAATAGCTACATGAACCTTGGGCAAAATGGTACAACGGGATTTTATGTCGGACTAGGTGTAGATGTCCAACAAATAAGACAAATAAGAGACCGTTTTTTAGATCAAGCCTATAGACAAGAAAATTCAAGGCAAGGTTTTTATGCAGCTCAAAACAATGCAATTGAAGAAATTGAAACTATTTTAGGTGAAACGGAAGGCGAAAGCTTTTCAAAAGTTCTTAATAATTTATGGCAATCTTTAAATGAGATATCAAAAAATCCAGATGGATTAGAAACAAGAGGCGCATTGGTTCAAAATGCAGTCCTTTTTATAAATAGAGCCAATTTAATTTCCAACCAGTTGAATTCTTATCAAGATAATATGAACTCACAGGTCATGGATATGGTAAAAGAAATCAATCATATAGGCGAACAAATTAATGATTTGAATGGAATTATAGTTAAAGCGGAGCTTAGTGGCGGACAAGCCAATGATTATAGAGACCAACGAAACTCCCTTATAGATAAACTATCAACAATGGTTGATGTTAATTATAAGGAGGACCTTAAGGGTAACGTGTTGGTACAAATTGAAGGAATGGAATTTGTTTCAATTGGCGGGTACAATAAAATGGGGATAGCAGCAGCAGAACCATTTAGTACTTTAGTTAAGCCAATATGGACACATTTAAGTGGTACCAATAATGATGTGTTTGATTATGCAACACCAATCAATACAGAAAATGACAATGATAAGGGTAAATTAAAGGGCTTGCTACTAGGTAGAGGTACAAGAGCAGCAAACTACACAGATATGCAAAATCTTGCAACTTATCAAAGTAATATTAAACCTTCGATTATCATGAATGCACAAGCACAATTTGATAATTTAGTACATGGTGTAGTTACGATGATGAATAATGTTATTGCACCTAATATAGAGATATTACCTGCAACGGTGCCACCAACTTATGAATTAGATACGGTGAATGCGCCATATGGATTAGATGGTAGTCAAGGAATAGAACTATTCTCTAGAAAAAGTATGACTCGTTATACTGCAGGAGTCTATAATGATGAAGATCCTGCAAATACATATAGCCTATATTCAGCTGGCAATATAGCAGTGAATCAAGCTATTCTTGATGATTATGATAAAATCTGTTTAAGTGGTACGATGATGGATCTTTCAGACAATACCTTTATCCAAAAAATGATTACGAAATGGCAAGAACCATTTTCAGCCATTGAACCTGGATTAACTTCTAAATTAAACTTTAATGCGTACTACAATGATTACATATCCGTGATAGGAAACAACGGAAATTCAGTTTACAATAAAATGTCTAACCAAGAACAAATGGTTATTCAGATTAATAACCAACGAAGCTCTAGGATGGAAGTATCTTCTGATGAAGAGCTCAGCAATATGATTAAGTTTCAACATGCATATAATGCAGCAGCGAAGGTAGTTTCGACACTAGATCAAATGATGGAACAGGTTGTAAAAAGTACAGGGCTTGTAGGAAGATAAATTATCTTTTAGAAAGGAGAGCATGACTTATGAGATCATCTTTTTTTGGACTGAATGTAGGTATACAAGGATTATATACAGCACAGTCAGCATTAAATGTTACAAACCATAATATTTCTAATGCAGAAACCAAAGGATATAGTAGACAGTATGCAGAGATTTCAGCTGCTAGAGCTTTACCTGATGGCCCTAGAGGTATGGTAGGTACAGGATCTGAGGTTACAGGAATTAAGCAAACAAGAAGTACTTATATCGATACCAAGTTTTGGAGCATGTCAACAGACTTAGGTCAGTATAAGATTAAAAATGAGATGTTAGGTCAGCTCGAACTCCTTTTCAATGAGCCTTCAGATACTGGTTATAACACAACAATGGGAGACTTTTATTCGGCATTGCAAACACTATCGACAAACCCAGCCGAAGATGCAATGGTAGTTAATTTTATTGATTCTTCAGAAAGTTTTGCAGAATATTTTAACAACGTTGGAAAACAAATGGTAAATAGCCAAAGAGAAGCAAATTTCGGAGTGAAAACCAGTGTTATTCAAATTAACGTCATTGCAGAACAATTAGCTGCGATTAATAGTCAAATTGGTAATCTAGAACTGAATGGTGTTACTGCCAATGATCTAAGAGATGAACGTGTTAAGTTGATTGACCAATTATCCGAAATAGTCAATATAGAAGCAAAAGAACTCACTGATATTAATGGAAAGAAGAAATTTGCAGTATCCATAAATGGACAAAGCTTAGTTTATGGAAATGCTGTTAACCGTCTTGTTACCGTTCCTAGAGCCAACCTTAATAATCCAGAGGATGATCCGGATTTGTATGATATTAATTGGGAATCGGGTGCAAGATTATATCTAAACAATAGTACAACCAGTGGTTCATTGAAAGGCTATCTTGATGTTAGAGATGGTAACAATAGTGAGAATTTTAAAGGGGCAGTTGTATCAAAAACTACGGGTCCTCCACATTTAATCGTGGTAGATAACATTTCAAGACATGATATTCCCAGTGAAGGTACTTTTAGAATAGGATCTACAGTAATTGAATATACAGATATAAGCTATAACAATGCTACCACTCCACCCCAGATGACATTTACCTTAGCGGCAGCTCCACCAGCAAGTGTTTCAGCATTAGATAAAGTTGAAATAGGAGAAGCAGTAGGTTATAAAGGGGTTCCTCATTACATAAAAAAACTCAATGAATTTGTAAGAACCATGGCCCAGGAATTTAATACAATTCACAAGCAAGGTAATACCAATACAGGAACCGAGTTATTTAATTATGAAGGATTTAATGGAGTGCCACCACTAGTAGAAACGGAAGCAAATGACTTCTCATACAATCAAATTAATATCCACAACTTTTCTTTTTCACAAAAAATTGTAAGTGATAATAGCCTACTGTTAACATCTTACGAAGGTAATGGGGAGAGTGCTAGCAACTTGCTTGTGGATTTACTCAATACAAAGTTTGATGTTGATATGTTTAAGAAGGGTAAGCCAGATAGCTTTATGCAATCATTGATCAGTGAGTTGGGGATTGATTCAAAGCAAGCACAAAGTTTTGAATCAGGCCAAGCCAATTTGACCAAGTTGATAGAAAACCAAAGAAAATCAATTTCAAGCGTCGATTTAAATGAAGAAACAGCTGACATGGTAAGATTTCAACAAGCCTATAATTTATCAGCAAAAATTATCAGTGTAATGGATGAAATATATAATGTAATGATAAACCAACTAGTTAGATAAAAGGATGATATTGTGAGGTGATATTATGAGAATAACCAATTCAATGATGAGATCAAACTCTTTATGGAATATTAATAGAAATGAAGAACTCATGAGCAAATATGAAACGCAATTGTCAACAGGAAAGAAGATTCAGAAACCTTCAGATGACCCTATCGTTGCGGTTAGAGCTTTGAAGTTTAGAACCAATGTAAAAGAAATAGCTCAATATAAAACCAATTCTGAAGATGCAACATCTTGGTTAGGTGTTACGGAGCAAGCATTGGCGAATACGACTAAATTATTAAAAAGAGCCAGAGATTTATGTGTACAAGGTTCGTCAGATATTTTTTCCACAAACGATAGAAACACAATTATTGCTGAACTAAATGAGCTAAAGGCACAATTTGTAAACGAAGCGAATGTTAATTATGCAGGAAGATATATATTTTCTGGTTTTAAGACAGATCAGCCAGTAACTTTTACAAAAACTCAAAATACGGTAAATTATGCAATAACGGAAAGTATAGATGCAAAAAATATTGAAAAGTTTTCTACAGTTGTTGAATCGGGTACCCCAGGGAAATATGTGATAAATGATGCGTACAGAGTAAGATTAGGTTACGGGGATATCGCATCAAATATTACAGCGACCATTATTTCACCACCGACGAACATTACAATCGATTCAACTAGACTTTCAACAGCAAATGATGCATATACACCGCCAGCTGGTCAGGCATACTTTCTAAAAGATACAGGAGAACTCATTTTTAATAGTGATAACGTGAATGGTGTAGCACCAGCCGTACCAGTTCCTACCACTTTTGATTTTGCTTATAACAAAATCAACTTTGAAAAGGGTGACTTGGTGCCAGAACAGTATCATAATTGCGTTAATACAACTGCAATACCTAACATTACATATACAAAACCAAAGGATGAAATGGTATATCAAATTAGTTATAATCAAGAAATAACTGTCAATACAATGGGAAATGAAGTATTTACAACTGATTTAGCTAGAGACTTTGATGAAATCATTAATTCTGTAAAAAACATCATGAATGATGGAACACAAAAAGATTCTTTGAAAAAGGATTTATTAGGCAATTTTTTTGAAGGTATGTTAACTAAGGTAGATAAGCATCTTAATACTGTAGTGAGAGAACAATCAATCATTGGAAGTAAGATGAATCGATTAGAATTAACAATCAATAGATTAGAAGATGACAATGTTAATTTTACGGAATTATTATCCCTTAATGAAAATGTAAATATGACTGAAGCCGTTATTAACCTAAAGGCGCAAGAAATTGTGTACAATGCCTCTCTGGCTTCATCATCAAAACTAATGCAAAGAACTTTGATGGATTTTATTAACTAAAAAATACAACAATAAATAATATGAAGGAGTGAAGGGCATGATAATTAAAACAAAACATTTTGGAGAAGTTGAAGTCGACGAAGAAAATATATTAGAATTTCCTGAGGGAATTTTTGGGTTTGAGGAATTTAGAAAGTTTGTAATCTTGTTTGATCAAGAAGTAGAGGACAGCCCATTTTGCTGGTTACAATCATTAGAAAATCAAGAGACAGCCTTGCCAGTAATCAATCCAATGAGCTTTTTTCCAGAGTACAATCCTGAAGTAGCGGGAGAACTCGTTGAAAAAATTGGTGAACCTATTATTGAAGACATTAATCTATTCACTGTTGTTGTAGTCCCAGAAGACGTTAAAAAGATGACAACCAACCTTAAGGCGCCTATTTTAGTGAACGTTAAGACGAAAAAAGGGATGCAAGTGATTGCTCATGATGATCAATATGCAATTAAACACAATCTATACGAACAAATAAAGAATTTACAGGAAGCAGGTGAATAGCTATGCTTGCTCTTTCTCGCAAAATACAAGAATCAATTGTTATTGGTGATAATATTGAAATTACGGTTCTATCCATTTCCAAAGATCAAGTGAAACTTGGGATTAGCGCACCTAAAAGCGTGCCTGTACATCGTAAGGAGATTTATATTCAGATTCAAGAAGAGAATAAAGAAGCTGTTAAAATGGATAAGAATGTAATTGATCAACTGAAAAACTTATAGTTAACTTGATTTAGGGGGTGGTGTTTATGGAAGTACAAGTCTGTAAGCATTGTCGAAGGCTCTATGAATCTGTTTCGGGAGTGAACGTGTGCCCAAATTGCTATCTTGCACTTGAGGCTGATTTTAAAATCGTGAAACAATTTATAAGAAGTCATCCGAATGCTTCCATTTTTGAGGTGTCTGAGTCTTGCAAGATGGATATGGAACAAATCAGACAATGGATTAAAGATGAACGCATTGAATATACGAAAACTTCCACTGTTGGAATTGAATGCGAAAAGTGTGGGGCCCCTATTAAAACCGGAAGGTTTTGTTCGGTGTGTAAAATTGATACGGTTAACACTCTTAAGTCAGCTTATATTAAGAAAGAAACTGTTCATGCTGAAGAAAAAGATGCGGATAATGCAAAAATGCGCTTTTTAAATAAAAATCATAATAAATCTAATGAATAAAAGTCCAGTAGGGCTTTTTTTTCGGTTTTAAAGGGACTGTTGGGTTTTATTGCAAAATTAGAAAATTAAATATATTGTTTTGATGTTAAGCTGTGTTTATTTTTTTGTAAGCTGTCGATATAATATTAGATTCTTTGTATTCTGCAGATATAAAGTAATTAGTAGAGTACTTAAAAAGCCCATAAATGGGGGAAAGGATTCCTCTTTTTACTTGAGACAAGGAGGTGAAACTATGATAATCGGACATAATATTCAAGCTTATAACACCCATAGGCAACTTTCTATGAATAATTCGAAAGCTACCAAATCAATTGAGAAGCTTTCTACGGGACTACGAATCAATAAGGCTGGAGATGATGCAGCTGGACTTGCAATTTCAGAAAAAATGAGAGGACAAGTTAGAGGCTTAAATCAAGCTTCACGAAATGCTCAAGATGCAATCTCATTAATTCAAACTGCAGAAGGTGCGGCGTCCGAAGTGCATTCGATGTTGCAAAGGGTTAGGGAATTGACAATTCAAGCTGCAAATGGAACACTTACAGACAAAGACAGAAACTCATTAAATGATGAGGTAATCCAGTTGAAATCGCAAGTGGACACAATTGCAAGTAACACCGAATTTAACACAATTAAGATGCTGGATGGAGAAATGGCTTCCTCCACAGGCACAATCCTAACGGGAGTTAGTCAAGCTGTAGTCGATACACTCAAAGCAAAAATCCCTTTATGGATTGATGATGCGCTAAAAGTGATGGAGATAAATTACGGAATCACATTACCTGCTTCTAGATCATTGACGGTAACGCTCTATCAAGATGGAGCAGCTAGTGCTCCTGCTGCTACAATGGGTACATCAGATGGAGGTGCAACCTTGCAGATGCAGGTAAATGTAAGTAAGCTACTTGATGGCTCAAACCAAATCCCTGTAGGAACAAGTGGCGGACAGTTTGATACTGTGATTGCACATGAAATCATGCATGCAATGCAATTTACTGCAATGTCCGATATGATTGCTGGTGGTTTTACTACGCCAGAGACCTGGTTTGCAGAAGGGTTAGCAACAATTGTTCAAGGTGGAAGCGGATTCATTGCTCCTCCAAACAACAGCGCATCAGTCAATCTGCTTGCTTGGACAGGAACAACCGCTGAATATGGGTCTGCCTTTGCAGCTATTAAGACATTACATGAAATAACTGTAGGCGGTATTAACGCGATCATTGATCAACTTGAAGCTGGTAATAGCTTAGATGCAGCGATAAATGCAACAGCGCAAACGCTTAATGGGGATCCAGCTTTAACGACTGCAGACGGGGTTAATCCTCAAGTTGATTTTGCAAACTTTGCAGATTTTGTAACCTGGTTTAATACGAGCACAGATGTGAACAATTATTTGGACAATAGCACTGATTTTGTAGGTAGTGGTGCGATCGTGGATGGTTCGGATCCAACGAGTTCCTTTAACGGTACCAGCGCAGATACGATTGTAAATGATGACACAGTTGATTATGCAGGCGTTTATTCAATTGCTTTTGCAGATGTATCAGGGGATTCAGACAGTAATGGCAAAGTTCTAAACTTCCAAATTGGAGCTAACACCGGACAGAGTATGCAGTTTAATTCAGCGAATCTGACGACTCAAGGACTTGGATTAGGGAATTTGGATATTTCAACTCAAGACAATGCAGCGTCTGCTATACAACAACTTGATAGTGCTATTACAAAAGTATCTTCTGTGAGAGGTAGATTTGGGTCATATCAAAACAGGCTTGAACATACCATTCTAAACCTCGTAAATACTTCGGAAAACCTAACCTCTTCGGAAGCTAGAATAAGAGACACAGATATGGCACAGGAAATGGCGCAACTATCAAAAAATAATATTTTAGCTCAGGCATCCCAAGCAATGTTATCCCAAGCCAATCAAATTCCACAAGGGGTATTGCAGTTATTAAAAGGGTAAAAAAATTTTCAATCAAGGTGTTAAGACAAATTAAATTTAAGTCGATATATGTCATGTAAAGCAAAACTGTTGGCCAACAGTCAAACTTATTAACAAATGAGTCGGCATGGATGCCGAACGAATTACATAATTCAAGGAGGAATTATCATGATTATCAACCATAATATAGCAGCGATTAATACCCATAGACAACTTACAGCAGGTTCCGCAGGTTCCTCAAAATCTATGGAAAAATTATCATCAGGTTTAAGAATTAACAGAGCTGGCGACGACGCAGCTGGACTAGCAATCAGTGAAAAAATGAGAGGTCAGATCAGAGGCTTAAATCAAGCTTCAAGAAACTCTCAAGATGGTATTTCACTTATTCAAACAGCTGAAGGTGCTTTAAATGAAACTCACAGCATACTACAAAGAATGCGTGAATTAGCAGTTCAATCTGCAAATGATACAAATACTACTGGTGATCGTACGAATGTTCAGGATGAAGTTGATCAGTTGAATAAAGAAATTGACCGTATTGCACAAACAACTCAGTTTAATACGAAAAATTTATTAGATGGATCTATGGGTTCTGCGGTTACAACTAGTATTGCAAACATCAATACAAATACTGCTTTAGCATCTGCAACAACTGCGGCAACTACTCTTACTGGATTACTTGACCGTAATGGTAATTCATTAGGTATTGCAACAAATGATGTTATAACAATTTCATATGTGGTAAATGGCACTACTACTACTACTAACGTTACGAATGCTTCTGATACAACAATGGTAACCGGTATAACAGCTGCTGTTGCTGGAGCTACTGCTGGATATGCTGCAGCAGGAGCAACACTAACAGCTGGAACACTTGGAACAGCTGGAGCAATCAACGGTGTTACAATTACTGTAAAAGATGCAAGTGGAAATGTTAGAGCTGGTGCAACAAATGCATTATCAAGTTTCTTTGAATCAACAGCAGCGAAAGATGCACGTGCTGATGGATCTGCTACGTTCCAAATTGGTGCAAATACTAACCAAAGTATGAATCTTTCAATAGAAAAGATGGATACTGCTGCTTTAGGTGTAAAAGATATTAAAGTTGGAAACCAAGGTCAAGCCAATGTTGCAGTTAAAGTTCTTGATACCGCAATTACAAAAGTTTCGACTGAACGTTCAAAACTTGGTTCTGTTCAGAATCGTCTTGAACATACTATCAATAACTTAGGAACATCTTCTGAAAACCTTACTGCAGCTGAATCACGTGTACGTGACGTTGATATGGCTAAAGAAATGATGGAGTTCAGCAAGAACAATATTCTTACACAAGCTGCTCAAGCAATGCTTGCTCAAGCTAATCAAGCACCACAAGGAGTTTTACAACTTCTTAGATAATACAACAAATTATATTGAAATATGGAGGTATTGGATATTCCAATACCTCTTTTTCGCTTATAATAATATGAAATATTATCTAATTTACCAGATTTAAAACTGTAATGTATTATTAGTTTTTGTCGATATATATTCTGAGGTGATTGTAAATGAATCAATTAACTGATATAAGAGAAAGAATAATTGAAGCAGTATACGAATACAAACCAAATCTTATTCATAGAGCAATGGTAGAATTCATTGATGTATATAGTCAACTAATTAATAATGGATACAAATTCAATACGGATACGATAAATGCTGCATTTGAAGCATATAAAAACAATGATTTTTTGAGATTGGCTGATATATTTGAATTTGATTTATAATTAATAAAAAGGAAGAGGAATGATATGACAAACAATATTTATAATTCAAATATTTTATTCTTCAAGGAGCATAGTGTTATTCTATATAATACAATAACAACTGAAACTCCACTTTATCCGGACATAGATGTAAAAATTTTCAATGCTAAGGAGCTAAATTTCATTATTTCTAATAATGAAAGTAAGTGTTACTTGAATAGTTTAGATCATAAAGATAATCAGGCAAATAGGATGTTGGAACAGATAAGCGAAGATGCTGAAATACTTATTTTGTTTGGGTTTGAGACTGGATCTTCTTTGGAAAAGATTTTTATGAATCGCCCTAAGTTAGGGCATATTATTATTATTGAACCATGTCTTCAACTTTTCAAAGAGGTATTAACGAAAAGGGATATCACTGGCATTTTTAAAGCAAATAAAAGCATAAGCATTATTCTAAATCAAACAACTGAGGAAGTAGTAAGATTAATTTCATATATTTTTCAAAACAATAGAAAAAAGAAGATTGCATTTGCCGAACATATAACATATAGGACAATTTTTGGCAACATGTTTGAACAAATAAAAGAGCTTACAAGAGATAATTTTATAAGTGAATCCGTTAATTTACTTACAGCTTATCATACATTGCATCTTTACTCATGCAATTTTATGAAAAATCAAAAGCATGATTTTATTTTTGCAGAAGTCCTTTTTCAGGAACTAAAAAAATTAAAATGTCCAGTAATCATTGTTTCAGCTGGTCCTTCATTGGTTGATAATATGCATATGCTTCATGAGTTGAAAGATAAAGCATTTATTGTTGCAGTTGGTACTGCTATAAGGGTTCTTGATGTTCACGGAATTAAGCCGCACCTTCGTATTGCAATCGATGGCTTTCCCAGTGAATGTATCTTTGAAGGTATAGATACAGAAACAGTACCCCTTCTATACAGTGAAAAAGTTCACTCAGATGTATTGCCCAATTATGATGGAATGAAATATATGATGATTCTCAATGTTGATAGAATTACTCAATATTTTTATAATGACACAGGTTATAAACAAATAACAGTAAGGTCTGGTTATTCTGTTGCAAATCTGGCGTTGGACTTGTTTGCAATGTTGGGTTACAAAAAAGTAATATTAATTGGACAGAATTTGAGCTTTAAAAAAGAGAAACAATATGCGGATGGTGCTAGTGATCATTATAAAATGGATTTAAAAGGACCAGGTATCGTGAAAGCGAGAAATATTAATAATGAAGAGATTCTTACTTCCCTACAATTTTTGAGCATGAGAAATTTGTTTGAAAAGATTATACAACAATTTCCTGAAACAACAGTTATCAATGCTACGGAAGGTGGACTTCCAATTAAAGGAACAATAAATATGACACTTGAACAGGCAGTAGCAGATCTAGAAGTAGAACCTATGCTGACTAACATTCATGAGGTCGTGTTAAGTAAAAATGTAGGCAGAAGTGGCATGCTTCCTAAGATTCGCGAGAATTATAAAAAATTTGTTGATGAAATTGAAAGCCTTTTGTTAATCAACAATAGAAGAGTCGATTATCTTAAGAAATACTCAGGGTACGAAAATATTAGTAATGCAAATTCAAAAAAGCTGAGCGAATTTGAAAGTAAGGTAAAAGAATTTTATGGCGAGTTTAATAAAATTGATGTATATAAATATGTAATATATCCTAGCCTAGAGCATATCGTAACAAGTTTAAAAGACACCTATGCGTATTATGGAGAAGAAACAAACATGAAAATTCAATCGATCTATAAGGGTGTTCTTGCGGAAGCTACAGAGGTTCAACGCTTTGCCCTTCTTCTTAAAGAACTAAGGGGAGAACTTGATTATTAATAATTTATAGGGGAGGTAACAACTTTGTTTGAGAATCAATCTATACTTATAATCGGCGGAACAGGTACTATCGGTCGACAAATTTGCAAATTCATATTATCATATAACCCGAAAGTTGTGAGAATTCTTAGTAGGGATGAATTCAAACAATTTGAGCTTGAGCAGGAGCTAGCTGAATACAACAGCAAGCTTCGATTCCTAATAGGTGATGTCAGAGATGTTAGTCGATTGAATAGGGCTATGAATGATATTGATATTGTATTCGACTTGGCTGCCATGAAACATGTACCTGCTTGTGAATACAACCCTTTTGAAGCAGTACGAACGAATGTGATCGGCACAGAAAATGTAATTAATACGGCTATGGCGAACAATGTAAAAAAAGTTGTTTTTACGAGCACAGACAAGGCTATTGGACCCACTAACGTTATGGGTGCGACAAAGCTTTTGGCTGAACGCTTGATCATTTCCGCTAATTTTACCCAGGGAATGGGTGGCACGATGTTTTCGGTTGTCAGATTTGGTAATGTTATGGGTTCAAGAGGCTCAGTTATTCCGTTTTTTAGAAAACAAATTTTAAAAGATAGAAAAGTTTCAATTACTGTTCCAGAAATGACGAGATACATGATGAGTATTTCACAAGCAGCAGAATTAACCATCAAGGCTGCTGAACTAGCTACTGGTGGTGAAGTATTTGTTTTGAAAATGCCAACTATTAAACTAATCGATTTGGTGGATGTTGTTATTGAACGTATTTGTCGGGAGGAAAATATTAATCCTAAAGATATAATGAAAGAGGTTATCGGCCTCAGAGCTGGAGAAAAAATGTATGAGGAACTTATGACGGAAGAAGAATCTCAACGAGCATTTGAATTAGATGAAATGTATGTGATCAAGCCGGAGTTGTTTTTGAGTCAAGATTTAGAAAAAGCTGAACAACAAGATGCAATGATTAACGTGATATCATCTATGAGTGAAACGGTACTTACAAAGTCAGAAATTCATACATTCCTTGATGAAAATTATTTTGAAAGCAGGTGATTCCATGTCATATCAAACAAAGCAGGAAGAGTTCTGGGCTGGTGAATTTGGAGATCAGTATATAAACCGAAACCAACAGGAGAGAATTCTAGCAAGTAGTATAGCTTTATTTAGCGAGATCTTGAAGAAAACCAGCAATATTTCTTCGGTAATTGAGTTTGGAGCAAATATAGGAGTCAATCTGGATGCAATAAAGCTACTGCTGCCAGATGCAGAATTTGCAGCAATTGAAATCAACCAGACAGCAGCAGATTATTTGAGAGAAAAACAATGGGTGAAAGTATTTCAAGAATCCATTCTTACATGTCCACAAACTTCCCTGTATGATATAGTCGTCATTAGAGGAGTCTTGATTCATATTAATCCAGATGTACTTGATGGTGTCTATCAGAAGCTTTATGATTTTAGTCAAAAATATATCCTTATTGCTGAATATTATAATCCATCTCCAGTTGCAATTGAATACAGAGGCCATCAGGATCGACTTTTTAAACGAGATTTTGCAGGTGATATGTTGGACAAGTTCCCGGATTTGAAGCTCTTAGATTATGGATTTGTTTATCGACGCGATCCTAATTTCCCACAAGATGACATTACTTGGTTCTTGTTAGAAAAAAACAATAAAAAGACGGAGGCATAGAGATGATTCATTACTGTAAAAAATGTGTAATGCCTGACACGAGGCCAAACCTTGCGCTTGACAGTGAGGGAGTTTGCAATGCATGCCGTAGTTATGAGAAGCGTACAGAAATCGATTGGGATAAAAGAAAACAGGAGCTTTTAATCATTTTAGACAAATATCGCTCAAAGGATGGTTCGAATTGGGACTGTATTATTCCAGTGAGCGGCGGAAAGGATAGTACTTACCAAGTCATTAGAATGCTGCAACTCGGTATGAACCCTCTCTGTGTCACTGCGACAACATGTGATTTGTCTGATATAGGAAGACAGAATATTACGAACCTTCAAAATATGGGGGTAGACTATATTGAAATTACCTCAAATAGGAAGATACGCGCTAAATTAAATAGAATTGGATTAACTCAAGTTGGAGATATCTCATGGCCTGAACATGCAGGTATATTTACAATACCAATTAATGCAGCAGTTCAGTATAATGTTCCACTTCTTATATGGGGAGAAAACTCTCAAAATGAATTTGGGGGACCAGCAGCAGAAAGCGAACATAATGTACTTGACAGAAGATGGCTTGAGGAGTTTGGCGGTTTACTGGGTCTTCGTGTAACTGATTTAATTGGTACAGAAGGCATTGAGAAAAAGCATATCATCCCTTTTACATATCCGTCTGATGAAGAACTGAAACGTGTTGGTGTAACGGGTATCTTCTTAGGGCATTACCTTCCTTGGGATGGTTATTCAAATGCATTACTTTCAGAGGCACATGGATTTAAGGCATTTGAGAAAACTGTTGAAGGTTCTATCGTAAACTATGAAAATGTTGACAATCATCAAACAGGTATTCATGATTATTTCAAATTTCTGAAATTTGGTTTTGGACGAGCTACCGATATTGCATCTCTGCATGCAAGAAGAGGTAGAATTCTACGTGAAGATGCTATTGAGCTTGTTAAAATGCATGACGGTAAATTTCCTTGGACATACCTAGGGAAACCATTAGAGAAAATTTTAGAGCCACTAGATATGAGTGTAGATGAATTTATTAAAGTGTGTGATCGTTTTACAAATAAGAAAATTTTTAAATTAGATGCTAGAGGGAATTTGATTAAAGATAGTGCGGGAAATCTGCAAAAGTTAAATGATGATAATATATAAAGTTGGTGACAGTATATATGAAAGTGGCAATTATCGATTATGGAATGTGCAACCTATTATCAGTAAAAAGAGCTTTTGAAGAGTGTGGTGCAGATTCTTTTATTACAACTCAACCTTCAGAACTAGATGAGGCAACTCACATCGTACTACCAGGAGTGGGTGCCTTTCCGGATGCTATGAAAATGCTTACAATAAATGGGTGGGTACCGGAAATTCAAAAAAATGCTAATTTAGGTATACCTATTTTGGGAATCTGCCTTGGCATGCAGCTTCTAGCTGAGTGGGGTGAAGAAGGTGAACGAACAAAAGGACTTGGATTGATCCAAGGAGAGGTGATTCGTTTTGACAAGTCCTATCAAGATCGAATTCCCCATGTAGGCTGGAATGAGTTGCACCAGAAGCAGCCTCATCCTCTTTTTGAAGGATTACCAGATAAAGCAGACTTTTACTTCGTTCATAGCTATCATTTTAGAGTGGAAAATCATATGGACGTACTGGGAACCACTCCGTATTGTGGAGGATTTGTTTCTGTTGTAAACAGACAAAATATATTTGGCGCACAGTTTCATCCGGAAAAAAGTCAGAGAATGGGCTTTAAATTAATCAAAAACTTTTTGAATTATTGTTAAAGGAGAAATATGCTAAAAGTAAGAGTGATACCTACTTTACTTTGGAAAGACGTAGGACTTGTTAAGGGAAAGTCATTTGATAGCTGGAGGCGAGTTGACACCGTTTTGCCTGCAATCAAAGTATATAATCTTCGTGAGGTTGATGAAATAATTCTTATGGATATTTCTGCTACGAAAGATGGTAGAGAACCTGACTACGATTCTATTTCTGATTTTTCCAGTGAATGTTTTGTTCCAATGACAGTTGGTGGAGGCGTTTCAGATATAGAACATATTAAAAATTTACTACGAGCAGGGGCGGATAAGATTGCAATCAATAGTGCAGCTTACAGGGATCCTGATTTGGTAAACAGAGCCTCGGAAAGATTTGGTTCCCAATGCGTTGTTGTTAGCATTGATTGTAAAAAGACTTCTGATGGTTCTTACAGTTGTTATTCAGAGTGTGGAACGCGCCTGGAGGAAGTGAACGTTACAGAATGGGCGAAGGAAATGGAATCTAGGGGTGCTGGAGAGTTATTGATTACATCTATTGAAAATGATGGTACTATGCAGGGATATGATATAGAACTTATTCAAAAAGTTGCTAAGGCCGTTAACATTCCGGTTATTGCATCTGGAGGGGTAGGAAATTATCAGCACTTTGTTGATGCTATTGTCCTAGGACATGCATCGGCTGTTGCTGCAGCAAGTATTTTTCATTTCACCGAACAAACACCACTTGAGGCTAAGAAATATATGGCTAAAAATGGAATACCCGTAAGAAATATAAACACAATGATATAAATAACTTCAAAGAGAGAGGTTTTATATGAAAACTGGGATAATTGTTCAAGCAAGAATGGGTTCAACAAGGTTACCTAGAAAAGTTTTGATGAATTTAGAAGGACAACCGATGTTAGTTCGCGTTTTAGAAAGATTGAAGCAGGTTATTGGTATTGATGAAATAATTGTTGCCACAACAACGAACGAGATGGATGATGCAGTTGAGCTAGTTGCTCGTACTCAAAATGTGATAGTTTATCGTGGCAGTGAGGAAGATGTTTTGTCACGATATTATGAAGCCGCTAAAAAAGAGAATCTTGATATAGTTATACGTGTTACAGGAGATTGTCCGCTGATTGATCCACTAGTTATCACAGAAATACTTGAGTTTTTTAAGACGAATGAGTACGATATTGTATCAAATGCAACGGTAGATCCTCAATTTAGAACTTATCCAAGAGGACTTGACACTGAAATCTTTTCATTTAAAGCACTTGAAGGTGCAAATATAAAGGCTGTAGAGAAAAGCCATCGAGAACATGTAACAATATATATATATGAAAATACAGAACATAAATACTTCTATAAACAGCAACAAGATAATTCGCAATTTCGATGGACAGTTGACACAATTGAAGATTTTGAATTTGTTGAGAATATATATAAAAGATTATATCATGGCGATAATCGTTTTTATCAAAAGGAAATTCTTGAACTGATACAAAATGAACCAGAGCTATTAAAAATAAACGAAATGATAAGGCAAAAGGAAGTTCACTAAATAATATATAAATTTGAAAAATAGGTGACTTTATGAAGTTGGAATTTAAAAAAGCGCATACGAATCAAGATTGTCTCCTGTTATATAAATGGGTAAATGATCCACTAACTCGAAAGAACGCTTTTAACACAGAATTCATTTCCTTCGAGGAACATAATAAGTGGTTTCGTTCAAAAATGAATGATCCGAATACTGTTATTTATATTTGTGTTGAAAAAGAAGAAATGAAAGTACAGATTGGACAAGTAAGACTTGATTTCACAAATCATGTTGGAATAATTGACTATTATGTTGATTCGCAATTCAGAGGAAAAGGGTTTGGATCTGAAATGTTGAAGTTGTTACCGGATCAACTCATAAAAGACGAATTTGTGTTCAGCGAATTAATTGGTAAGGTTAAGAATAGTAATGTGGCTTCTGAAAAAGCTTTCCTTAAAGCAGGTTATCAATTAGAGATAACAAATGGATGGAAGGAATTCAAATGGTTAAATCAGGATAGATAAAAGGAGGAGTTTTTATGTGTGAAGGTAATCCAATCGTAGCATCACCACGGTGCTATATCATAGCCGAAATGTCTGCTAATCATGCAGGTAGCCTTGATAGAGCAATAGAAATTATACATGCTGCAAAAGAAGCAGGAGCAGATTGCATAAAGATTCAAACTTATACGCCTGACACCATGACAATTGACTGCGACAATAAGTATTTCAATATTTCAAAAGGAACCTGGCAGGGTGAAAACCTATATAATTTATATAAAAAAGCATTTACCCCTTGGGAATGGCAAGCGAGAATTAAAGATGAGGCAGATAAAATTGGTATTGATTTTCTTTCAACCCCCTTCGATAATTCAGCTGTCGATTTTCTGGAAAGTATTGGAGTAACAACATATAAAATAGCATCTTTTGAGTTAGTGGATATCCCTTTAATCAAATATGTTGCATCAAAACAAAAACCGATTATAATATCTACAGGAATGGGAAGCTTTGATGAAATTCAGGAGGCTGTTGAAGCTGCTGAAAATGAAGGCAATCACGATCTATTTCTTCTCAAGTGCTCAAGTGTATATCCTGCAATCCCAGAGGATATGAATTTGAAAACGATTAACCACTTAGCAGATGCATTTGGATATCCTGTTGGCCTGTCTGATCACACACTGGGGTCAGTTTCGGCTATTGCAGCCGTTGCGTTAGGTGCTAAAATTGTAGAAAAGCATTTCTGTATAAGTAGGAGAATTGAAAACCCAGATGCATCGTTTTCGATGGAGCCAAGAGAATTTTCTGAGATGGTTAAAAATATAAGAGATACTGAAAAAGCATTGGGCAAGGTATCTTACAAGGTATCTGAAGAAGAAAAGATCAGTATTATATTCAGAAGGTCAATTTTTTCAGTTACGAATATTAGTAAAGGTGAAGCCTTTAATGAGAAAAACATACGAATTATTAGACCAGGTTATGGGTTAAAGCCTAAATTCATGCCTGATATACTTGGTAAACGAGCTGTCAGAGATATTGAAATGGGAATGCCGATTGAATGGGGGATGGTGGAATAAAATGAACATTGTAATTGCCACTGTTAAAAGTTGGAACATAAAGAATGCATTAGAATTTAAGCAGGTAGTAAGTAAGCAAGTAAATGTTCATATAATTGATAACAAGGAAGAGCTTAATTACCAAAAGCTTCAAGAGCTTGATCCAGAATATATATTTTTTACCCATTGGTCATGGATGATTCCAAAAGAAATATATGAAGCGTTTACATGTGTAGTTTTTCATATGACGGATTTGCCATTTGGAAGAGGGGGAAGCCCTTTGCAGAATTTAATTGCAAATGGTATTAGAGATACAAAAATTTCAGCTTTAAAAGTAGACGGAGGTCTTGATGCAGGGCCAATTTATATAAAAGAGACACTGAATTTAAACGGTACAGCTGAGGAAATATTTATTAGAGCCTCAAATACTATATTTAGAGAAATGATACCTAAAATATTGGACAATAAATTATTGCCTGTTGAACAAAATGGGGAAGCGGTAGTATTTAAAAGAAGAAAAATCGAAGATGGAGAAATTACAGATGACTTCAACCTTGAAAAGATATATGATTATATAAGGATGCTTGATGGTGAGGGCTATCCCAAGGCATATATCAATTTTGGGGGATTACGATTAGAATTTTCAAGAGCATCTTTGAAAAACGGAAAGATCATTGCAGACGTTGAGATAAAAGAGGTGGATAACAATGAGTAAAATTTTAGTCATAGTAGCACATCCTGATGATGAAATACTTGGCCTTGGCGGAACAATAAAGAAATTAACCCTTGCAGGGCACACCGTAGACTGCCTTATATTAGGAGAGGGATTAACATCAAGAGAAAACAACCGTCTTGATACAGAAAAAAAACAGCTGGATATTCTTAAGGAAGATACTTTGAAGGCGGCTGCAATAATTGGATTTAACAAGGTGTATTTTTCGAATCTTCCAGATAATCGATTTGATTCTGTTGATTTTTTGGATGTGGTAAAAGAAGTTGATAAATTCATTCAGGAAGTTCAACCTGAGATAATTTACACACATCACTATGGTGACCTAAATATTGACCATAGAGTCACTTTCAATGCAGTAATTACGGCTTGCAGACCTATCGGTGATTATTTTACAAAGGAAATTTATTGCTTTGAAACGCCTTCATCTACGGAATGGAATTTCCAATATGGAGATAATTTATTCAAACCAAATGTATTTGTAGACATCGAAAGTACAATTGAGTACAAGCTTAATGCTATGGCTGAATATAAATCAGAAATAAGGGAGTATCCTCATCCTAGATCGTTAGAAGCTCTTGAAGTAATTGCGAAAAGGTGGGGAACTGTTGTAGGAAAGAAATATGTAGAAGCTTTTGAACTGATTAGAAAGGTTGAATAAAAATGTTGAAAATTCTCTTTAGAGTAGACGGAAGCCAAAGAATCGGTATGGGTCATATAATACGCTGTCTTTCACTTGCAAAGGAATTAAAAAATGCAGGTGTTGAAGTTGCGTTTATTACCAAACATAAAGAGGGAGAAAGCAAGGTCATAAGTAGTGGCTTTAAGGCATTTAGGATACCATGTGATATAGAAGATTCGAGTGAAGGGTTTTATTATGGTAGCCCAGAGGATTTAATCGAGGAATCGGGTTATATAATTAATTTAATCAGTAACGTGAAGCCCCAAATTTTAATCATAGATTCATATAACGTCTCTATGGATTTTTTTTCAGCGCTCAAACAAGAGGTGAAAACTGTTTACATAGATGATATCAATCGTTTCAATTACCCAGTGGATATGATCATTAACGGAAACATAAATGCTACAGACCTTAATTACACAAAACATACTGTAGCTGAGCAAATGCTCCTTGGAATTGATTATAATATGATTCGTAATGAATTTAAAGATTTGCCCAAAAGAATTGTTGCTAAAGAAATTACTCAAATAATGATAACTACAGGCGGCTCGGATTTATTTGGACTTTCTCAGAAATTATCCAAATGGATTTTAACCAATTCGAAATTTGAGAATATACAAATCAATCTCATAGTTGGATCTGCTTTTTCAAATAAATCAGAACTCAATAAACTTGCCCTTGAACACAAAAATTTTGTTTTATATGAAAACCCTAAGAAAATATCCGAAATTATGCTGCAATCTGACATAGCTATTTCATCAGGAGGCAGTACGCTTTACGAACTTTGTGCTTGTGGTACACCTACAATTTCTTTTATAGTGGCGGATAATCAGCTGGGGATAGTATTGAGAATGAACGAACTTGGACTTGTACAATCGATAGGTTGGCATAATGAATTAGAAGAAGAAAGTCTTATAAAGAACCTTTCCAATTTAATGGAAAACTTTGAAAAAAGAAAAGAAATTAGCTCTAATGGACAAAAACTGGTGGACGGAAACGGCTGCAGTAGAATTGTTGAAAAACTATTGCAAATGATATAAGTCTTATTAAAAACTATAGGTTTAAGTCAAGATGTTTGTTTATAAAGGTAAAGATAAAGATCAAGATATAGAGTAAGAGTAAGAGTAAAATCAAGCGTAAAACTTAAATACTCGCTATAAAAGAGGTGGAAATATGCTAAATGATAAAGAAAGCCAACTCGCAATACATAAAGGAAGACCAGTGCGTGATAGTCTTTTACCATATGGAAAACAATACATAGATGACGACGATATAGCAGCAGTTGTTGCAACGTTAAAGAGCGATTTTGTTACTTGTGGTCCGATGGTGGATGCATTTGAAAAAAACCTTGCACAGTCAGTTGGTACAAAGTTTGCAGTCGCTGTTTCCAATGGGACGGCCGCCCTCCATGCTGCCTGCTTTGCGGCGGGCATAACAGAAGGCGATGAGGTAATCACGACACCAATGACCTTTGCGGCTTCAGCTAATTGCATTCTTTATTGTGGTGGAACGCCCGTCTTTGCAGATATTGACCCAAAAACTTGGAACATTAATCCCAAAGAAATTGAGAAAAAGATTACTTCGAAAACAAAAGCAATCATCCCTGTTGATTATACAGGAATGCCAGTTGATATTGATGCAATCAACCTTATCGCCCAAAAACATAATTTGATTGTTATTCAGGACTCAGCTCATTCTCTTGGCGCAAGCTATAAGGGCAAAAGAGTGGGAAGTCTTACAGATATGAGTGAATTTAGTTTTCACCCAGTTAAGCATATAACAACTGGTGAGGGTGGAGCGGTTGTAACAGATAACGAGGAGCTTTACAAAAAACTATTATTATTCAGAACACATGGAATTACTAGGGACTTAACACTTTTAGAAGATCATACTCAAAGTAGTTGGTATTATGAACAGCAGCATTTGGGTTATAACTATAGAATAACTGATATTCAGTGTGCTCTTGGAAACAGCCAATTAGGTAAATTAGATGACTTTGTAAAGCGTAGAAGAGAAATTGTTCATAAATATCGGCTTGCCTATTCAAAAATCAAAGAAATTACTTTACAAGATATACCCGATTACTGCGATTCGAGCTGGCATTTGTTTGTGATAAAACTAAACATTAAGATGCTCAATGCTTCAAGGAATGATATTTTTGATGCGTTAAGGGCTGAAAATATAGGGGTTAATATGCATTATATTCCGGTATATCTGCATCCTTATTATAGTAAGTTGGGTTATGAAAAGGGACTATGTCCAAATGCAGAAGAATTGTACGAAGGAATTATTTCACTCCCATTATTTCCAACTATGAAGGATGAGGATGTTGAGGATGTTATGAAGGCGGTTAAAAAAGTTATTCATTTTTATCGAAAGAAAATTTAGATTCAGTAAATAATTTTTATTAAAAAAATAAGTAAGATTTAGCGTAATGCGATTGCTCAATCTTAGAAAAGAGGTGTTAGATTTGAATATACTTGTTACAGGCGGAGCAGGTTTTATAGGTAGATGGGTAGTGAAAAAACTTCTTGCCGATCAACATAATGTATGGGTGCTTGACAATTTATCAAATGGTAGTGAGGAAAACCTGAAGGAATTTGAAGAAAATAAAAACTTCGTTGAGTTTACAAAAGGCGACATAAAAGACAATTTAGTATTAGAAAAACTATTTCAGAATAATTATGAGGTTTGTTATCATCTTGCTGCGAGCATTAACGTTCAAGATAGTATCGATGATCCCAAAACCACATTTGAAAATGATACAGTTGGAACCTTTCATGTGCTTGAACAGTGCAGAAAGCATAATACAAAAATGGTTTTTATGAGTACCTGTATGGTTTATGACAAGGCAAATGATGAATCGGGCATAACGGAATGTGACCCTATAAAACCAGCATCTCCATATGCTGCAAGTAAGATAGCAGGTGAGAATATAGTGTTATCCTATTGGTATGCGTACAAACTTCCTGTTGTGGTTGTAAGGCCTTTTAACACCTATGGACCTTTCCAAAAGTCAGGAGGAGAAGGTGGAGTTATTGCAATATTCATTAAAAAGGCATTGCAAGGAGAATCGCTTAACATATATGGTGAAGGTTCTCAGACAAGAGATTTGCTTTATGTAGATGATTGTGCCAATTTTGTAGTACAAGCTGGATTTTCGGATCAAGTAAATGGAGAAATTGTGAATGCAGGACTTGGAAGAGACATTACTATAAATGACTTAGCCCTTATCATTTCTGGGGATATAAAAAAAATCAACCATGTTGAACATATCCATCCTCAAAGTGAAATTGCAAAACTTTTATGTAATTATAATAAGGCAAAAGAATTGCTGGGTTGGTCTCCACAAGTGTCGCTTGAAGATGGCATCGAAAAGACGAAATCTTGGATAAAAGCAACAGACTTAAATAAACTGTAATTTCCATAAAATATTCTAACGTAAGAATTTGCATATATCTATTAATATTTACGATAATATGCCGATATATCATATACAAAAGAATGTAGTATGTTACCGTGAATAGTAGTTATGACAAACAAGGAGGTTATATTATGAAAATTGAGGGTAACGGGTTTGAAGTTAAAACATTTCAACAACCTCAACAAAACAGAACGGATTCTGTAACAGCTAGTGTTGAAGCAGCGCCTGTGGTCAATCAGAGGGCACATCAAGTAGAAGTGATAAAAGCTGCAACGATTGAAGTTGCAGAAATTAGTCAGGCAGAAAATGAACACGAGGTCATTAAAGCAATTGAAAGGGCCAATAAGCATATTCGCTCATTTGATCGAAAACTAGAATTTTCTATCCATGATACAACAAAACAAATCATGGTCAAGGTAATAGATACAGAAAATGACACAGTTATTAGGGAAATTCCATCAGAAAAAATACTTGATATGGTTGCGCATCTCTGGGAAGTGGCGGGTATATTAGTAGACGAAAAGAGATAACTGGAGGTTATATTATGACAACAAATAAGCAAGACATCTACATGTCAAACACAATTATGCAAGCATCCAAGGAAGAACTAACACTCATGTTATACAATGGTGCAATTAAGTTTTGTAATAAAGCTATTATGGCAATCAATGATAACAATATGAATGATGCACATCATAACATCGTTAGGGTTGAAGATATTATTTCGGAATTCCAAGCTTCCTTGAATCCAGAGTTTGAAGTAACAAAAAGCTTTACAATAATGTATGACTATCTTCAAAGAAGACTTATAGAAGCCAACATTCAAAAAGACATTTCGATTCTTGAAGAAGTCAATGGATTTCTAAGAGAATTTCGTGACACATGGAAAGAAGCTATGAACATTGCAAAAGGGAAAAAGCCACCCATTAATAGGTTAGCATAAGATCGGTAGGTGAATTATTATGGCAGGAATGCAAATATCAGGTCTAGCATCTGGAATGGATACAGACACTATTATAAAAGACTTAATGAAGGCTCAACAAAACAAAATCGATAAAGTAAATAAACAAAAGATGAAAGTTGAGATGAAAAAAGAAGTTTGGGAAGAAATGAACACCAAGCTTTATAGTTTTTACACAAAACAAGTATTTGATTTGAAATCTGCAGGAACTTATAAAGCAAAATCAGCAACAGTCAGTGATGAGACAAAACTTAGTGTATCAGCGTCCACATCGGCTGCAGCAGGAGTACATACATTTAGTGTAACCCAATTAGCCAAAAGTGCACATCTTTATAGCAATGCCATAAGTGACGATACAGTTGTAACTGGTGAAGCCATGGCCTTTAAGATGTCAGATGGCACTACTACTGCAGATATAAATTTGGCATCAGGTGCAACAATAAGTGACTTAGTAACAGCGATTAATGGTGCGGATCTAAATATTACGGCGTCCTATGATAGTAAGAACAAACGTATATTTTTAAATTCTACTACGATGGGAGACGCTTCAACGATTAAATTCGAAAATGTTGACACAGCCCTTGAGGGTGACTTTTTCAAAAAAATTGGATTTAATGTAAATACACTTAACGAAATCAAAGATACAGAGGCCATTTTTTATAAAGATGCTGGTGGTACTGTTGCGACCCTCACGGAGTATACCGCTATGGATCCAGCTACACAAGCACTTTATACTCAATTTGCTGATTTAGGTGCAGCCGGGCAAAAATCCACTTATGAATACAATGGTGTTGCCTTTGAAGGAGATTCTAATACAGTCACTGTAAATGGGTTATCTTTGACTTTTAAAGCGGAAGTTAATGATATTAAAATTAACGTGACTGACAATAAAGATGCAATTTACAATAGGATTAAAGATTTCATTAAAGCATATAATACTTTGATTGAAGAAATTGCAACGAAGTTGGATGCTAACCCAAATAAATATGATCCATTAACAGATGTAGAAAAAGAAAGTCTTGATGATAAAACAATAGAAAATTGGGAAAATAAGGTTAAAGAAGCACTCTTAAGAAGAGATGACAAGTTAACGAGTGTCTCAAACTTTATGAGAATTATTATTAATGCTAGTAGTGGTGTAGATACTTCACTACTTTCAGATGGGTTTAAATTTCTTTCAGATGTTGGCATTACTACAGGTAATTACACAGAAAAAGGTAAACTTCATATTCAAGGCGATTCGGAGGATTCATTATATAGTTTGAATGAAAACAAACTTAAGAAAGCGATTGATGAAAACCCTGAAAAAGTTGCGGAGTTATTTATGGCTATTGGAAATGAACTGTATTCAAAAATGGCAGAAAAAATGAAATCTACTAGCTTAAACAGTGCTTTCACTTTTTACAATGATAAACAAATGAAGAAGCAGGTCGTAGATTATGAAGATAGAATGGCAAAGCTAGAAGATAAAATGATAACGATGGAAACCCGTTACAGAGCCCAGTTTACAGCAATGGAGAAGGCTATCCAAAGGGCTAATAGTCAGAGTACAAATATAACCAACATGTTAAGCGGTTCCTAGTTAGACTATATCACTTAAGGATATGATTATATGGACATAGCGGCACTATCAGCAGTCATGGCAAAAAGCAGTTTAGCTGTTCAAGTAGGAACTTCAGTCCTTTCTATTAATAAAGATTTAATGGAACAACAGGGACAAGCCCTAATGACACTCCTTCAAGCAGCCAACACGGCTACTCCAAATATGGAACAAAGTGTTTCGCCTCACATTGGAGGAAATATAGATATAAAATTATAATTGAATATTCATGTGATAAAGACTAGAATCGGCGGTGTTGTTTTTGAAGGAAGTGATAAAATGGATAGTATTATAATCTTATTAAATACAATTGAAAATTATATTAATCAGAAGTTGGAAGTATTTCAACAGCTTCTGACACTTACACTAGAACAAGAGAAAGTGTTAGAACATGAGGAGGTTGATTTGCAATCTTTTGAGGAGCTGCTGAATACGAAAGACAATCCTATTCAAAAGCTGGATCAAATAAATGAAGACTTATCATTAATACTTGATCAAAATGAACAACTTCTGAGTAGTGGGTTAGAAGCGCACAGAGATCAGATTAATCAAATTCGATATAAGCTCGAAAAACTCAGTTCACTCGGTAAGGATATTAGCAAAGCCGAGGAAACAAATAAGGAAAAGATAGAGCAGCAATTTAACGTTAAGCGAAAAGATATAAGTGCTTTTAAGAAATCCAAGCATGTAGCATCTAAGTATAACCAAAATATGAGTGATACACATCAAAGCGACATGTCTTATTTTATGGACAGAAAGAAGTAAAAATGATGAAATTATAAAAAAGCAGGCATAATCGGTGGTTTTGTCTGTTTTGGTTTTAATTCTATTTTAAATAATAAACTTGTTCTAGCATTAAAGTTAAAAACCTAGTTTTTCTATAATCAGGTAGTAATTGTTAGAAAGAAGTAGAGATTTTTATTAAAGAAAAGAGGGATGATTTATGAATTATTTAAGTTTAAACAAAAATTATTGGGAAAAGGGATACAATGCCCCAAATGTTGATCATCAAGTGTTTCGTTTTTATGGAAGAATACTAAAACCACAATTTCAGCTGGGTGGTAATTTTGAAAAATTGGTGGATTTTGGTTGTGGACAAGGCGCAGCTGTTAATTATTTTGCAAACCATGGGTTTAATGTTAAAGGTGTTGACATAAGTAATACTGACATTAGTATTGCACAAGCAAGGTTTTCGCATATTGCGGATAGATTTTGTGTGTGTGATCCATGTCCCCAAAATAATGAATATTATGGTTTTCATGAAGATGTAGATGTGATAACAGCAATTCAATCATTATATTATTTTAATGATGAGGATTTTGAGGCATGTATGGAAAAATTATGGAAATCAATGAAACCTGGTGGTGTTTTTTTTGCAACAATGATGGGAGAAAAATCTTCAGAATTTTTCGATAATTCAAAAGATGCTGGCAATGGTTTGCGTGTCGTAAATTTTAAAAATGATCGACTTGAAGTTAAAGAATATTATATGTCTTTTATTAAAGACGAAGAGCATTTAATTAAGAAATTTTCAATGTTTAAACCTGTACATATAGGTTACTATGCTGCAAAGTTACGAAGTGATGAAGGAGATGGCTTCCATTATACTTTTTGTGGAATAAAATAGAAAACTTATATAATCACAAAAGTTATCAAAAGTGGATTGCTCTTTTAAATTATATATGAGATTATAGGTATAATAATAACGATTACTTTATACAACAAGGTAGGTGATCTCATGAATAACATCAACACACAATTAGACCTTCTTATTAATATTATATACAAAAAGACCTTATATCTACAAGATATCTTAGCATATACGAAACACCAATCAAGCATCTTAGAAAAGGATGAACTCGACCTTGAAGCCTTTCATGTACTCGTAGAAAAAAAAGATGGATTTATTAATAAAGCGATTGAAATTGATGAGGGTTTTCAAGCTATATACGTAAATGTTCGAGGCATTATAGAAGCACATCCAGAGTTATACAAAGAAAAACTTCAAACCCTCAAGCAATCAATCGTTGAAATTGGTGACCTAGGTATTGCCATCACTGTGCAAGAAAGCCGTAACAAAAATCAATTCGATAACATTGCTAAAATGGAAAAATCAAAAGTGAAAGAATATTCAAAAAGTAAACTAGAAGTAACTAATTACTACTCAAGTATGAAGAAACAAAACAACTCTGGAACCTCCCATTTTTTCGATTCTAAAAAATAATTTTACACCAGAAAATCTCTTGACAACCCATACATTCTATGATACATTTATGTATGCACATCTAGAGGTCTTTTTTTTTATGTCCTAAAAGGTGCAAAATATGTTTTGACATTGACAGTGGAGGTGGAAGTTGTGCGTGTTAAAATCACACTCGAATGTACGGAATGCAAGCAAAGAAACTACAACACAATGAAAGAAAAGAAAAAGCATCCCGAAAGAATGGAAACAAAAAAATATTGTAGATTCTGTAAAACTCATACTAATCATAAAGAAACGAAATAGGGAGTATTACTAGACTCAAAAGGAAGTGAACGATATGGGAGAAGCAAGTGTTACTAGAAAAACAAGCTTTTTCAAAGGTGTAAAAGGTGAATTTAAAAAAATAATCTGGCCTAACGTTCCTACACTTATGAAACAAACTTGGACAGTAATCATTATCTCAGCGGTTGTTGGTGGCGTTGTAGCTGCAATAGACGTAGGATATATATTTATTGTTCAAAATATTTTAGGTATTGTATAGGACAGGTAGCTTTTTGAATTTTCTTACTGGTAGGAAATTCCTACAGGAGCAATTGGAAAAGCGGCAGAAAGCTAACGAAGATTTTTAAGGCGCGTAGCCGATTTTCTTACTAAGAAAATAATGTATGCATTTTATAATGCATATACGTGAAAAGGATGATTTTATGTCAGAAGAAGCTAAGTGGTATGTAGTACATACTTACTCAGGGTATGAAAACAAGGTTAAAGCCAATATTGAAAAGCTTGTTGAAAACAGAAAACTCCATGATCAAATTGTCGAAGTAGTTGTTCCTTTACACAGAGTTTTAGAAGAGAAAAATGGTCAAAGAAAAGAAGTTGAGAAAAAACTTTTCCCAGGCTATGTTCTTCTAAAAATGTTTATGAATGACGATACTTGGTATGTTGTTCGTAATACAAGAGGTGTTACAGGATTTGTCGGTCCTGGTTCTAAGCCTGTACCATTATCAGAAGCTGAAATAAAAGCTATGGGCATAGATCTAGAGATTGTAGAAATCGATGTATCAATTGGCGATGCAGTAAGAGTTACTGATGGACCATTTGAAGGTTCAGTCGGCATAGTAAAAGAAATTCACGAGCACAAAAGAACAGTTATTGTTAATCTATCAATTTTTGGTAGAGACACACCAGTTGAACTGGATTTCACAAAAATGATAGAGCTTTAAGAACATTTAGTACGATTGAATTCGTACAAGTGGGAGGGAATTCCCCGCAAATACCACAATTTTTAGGAGGTACGCTGAAATGGCGAAAAAAGTAACCGGTATAATTAAGCTTCAAATTCCTGCTGGTAAGGCAACTCCAGCACCACCAGTTGGACCAGCTCTTGGTCAACATGGTGTTAATATTATGCAATTTACAAAAGAGTTCAATGCTAGAACTGAAAAAGAAATGGGTATGATTACACCTGTTGTTATTACAGTTTATCAAGATAGAACTTTTAGCTTTATAACAAAGACTCCACCAGCTGCAGTATTACTTAAAAAAGCTTGCAACCTTAAATCAGGATCTGCAGTGCCACAAAAAGATAAAGTAGCTAAAATTACTCAAGCAGAACTTAGAAAAATTGCTGAACTTAAAATGCCTGACTTAAATGCAGCTAGTGTAGAAGCAGCAATGAGTATGGTTGCTGGAACAGCTAGAAGTATGGGAATCGTTGTAGTAGACTAATCATTCATATGATCTGAGTCTAAATCGAAAAATGTCAAATCTGTGGGAGGGCTAAGCTCCCGATACTACCACAAGGAGGTTAATGGAATGAAAAGAGGAAAAAGATATAAAGAAGCTGCGAAGCTAATTGATCGTACAAGCTTGTATGATACAAATACAGGAATTGGATTAGTAATTCAGGCAGCAAGTGCAAAATTTGACGAAAGCGTTGAAGCACATATTAAATTAGGTGTTGACGGACGTCATGCCGATCAACAAGTACGTGGTGCTGTTGTTTTACCACATGGTACAGGGAAAAAAATGCGTGTTTTAGTATTTGCAAAGGGTGAGAAAGCGAAAGAAGCTGAGGAAGCTGGAGCTGACTATGTTGGTGGTGAAGAGCTTATACCAAAGATCCAAAATGAAGGATGGTTAGACTTCGAAGTTGTCGTAGCTACACCAGACATGATGGGTGTTGTAGGTAGATTAGGACGTGTACTTGGACCAAAAGGTTTAATGCCAAATCCTAAAGCTGGAACAGTATCTATGGACGTTAAAAAAGCAATCGAAGATATCAAGGCTGGAAAGATTGAATATCGTTTAGATAAAACTAATATTATTCATGTTCCAATTGGTAAAGTTTCTTTCGGAACTGAAAAGATATTAGACAACTTACACACTTTAATGAGTGCTGTAATCAAAGCAAAACCTGTAGCTGCAAAAGGTCAATACTTACGTAGTGTTGCAATATCCTCTACAATGGGACCTGGCGTTAAATTAAATACAGCAAAAATCAACGAACAATAAAACTACCTTTTTGTTGACAATTGAAATAGCACATGCTATAATTCAACCTGTCATAAAAATTGGCCGTAGACAGTAGGTGCTTGTGCATAAAAGAAACAATTGTTTCAACCTACCGAGGATATGTCGTATTTATACGAATGTGTTTTTTATAAAATACAACCTCTTTGTCTGCGGATGAAGAGGTTTTTTTATCCAGTAGGAAAGTTCTACTTTCCACGAAGCATAGGACAAAGCGTTGGATAGCATAAATTATTATGTAACGCGCCGACAAGCGCTTTGTTCTTTATTAAATCAAGGAGGTGTAACGCGTGCCAAATTTTGATCTCAAAAAGACGAAAATTACTGAAATCAAAGAAAAAATAGAGGGTGCTTCATCAATAGTATTAGTAGACTATCGTGGTCTTTCAGTTGAAGAAGATACTGCTCTTAGAAAAGAACTGAGAGAAGCAAATGTTGAATACAAAGTATTTAAGAATACAATGATGAACTTTGCATTTGAAGGAACTCAGTTTGATGCTTTGAAAAAACATCTAGAAGGTCCTAGCGCAATAGCGATTAGCTATGCAGATGCTACGGCTGGTCCAAGAGTTTTAGAGGCATCAACAAAGAAATACAAAAAACTAGAATTCAAAGCTGGTGTTGTTGAAGGTGTTTACTATGATGCAGAAGGCATCAAAGTTGTTGCAACAATTCCAACAAGAGAAGTATTACTTTCTAAATTACTTGGTAGCATGAAGTCACCAATCTCTGCTTTCGCTCGTACAATCAAGGCTGTTGCAGAAAAAGTAGAAGAAACAGGTGCAGCAACTGCAGCTGGTATCGGTGCTGGTAAAATTGAAACTGCCCAAGCAGCAGAAGTAAAAGCAGAAGTAGTAGAAGAAGTAAAAGTTGAAGAAGTAAAAGCAGAAGTAGTAGAAGAAGTTAAAGAAGTAGCAACTGACGTAGTAGAAGACACTACAGAAGCATAAATCAAAAAAATATTCGGAGGTGCAATCAAATGGCAAAGTTAACAAATCAAGAAATTATGGATGCAATTAAAGAATTATCTCTATTAGAATTAAACGAATTAGTAAAAGCGTGTGAAGAAGAATTTGGTGTATCAGCAGCAGCAGGTGTTGCTGTAGCAGCAGCTGGCCCAGCGTCAGCAGAAGCTGAAGAAAAAACTGAATTTGATGTTGAATTAACAGAAGCAGGCGCTCAAAAAATTAAAGTTATTAAAGTAGTAAGAGAAATCACTGGTCTTGGATTAAAAGAAGCGAAAGACTTAGTAGATGGAGCTCCAAAAATAGTTAAAGAAAGCGCTACTAAAGAAGAAGCAGCTGACATTAAAGCTAAGTTAGAAGAAGTTGGAGCTGTAATAACAGTTAAGTAATTCAAATGATCAAGAAAGGCGGCTAAGCTTTTCTTAATCATTCATAAGAGGATATGACAGAAATCTGTTGTATCCTCTTTTTTATGTAAAAAATCCCTATATTCTTTGTGGTTGCATCGTTAAAAATATTTGCAAAGTTCGAAAAAAAGTGCTTGACACCCTAAAAGCACTATGGTATTATTTGATAATGCGTTAATATGGATTTGTGCGCTCTTTAATAGGTTCGCATATAATATTAACAAAAAAACGTCCGATACATTAGCCTAAAAATAACGAAAAAGTGACATTGTTCGTGATGCTACTATTTAAATGCACATATTGAGAAACCATTTTATATTGTTCCTCTCAACTTGAAGCATTGCTTTCTTGTCTAAATGTATTAATGATTCTAATTCAACGTAGCCGATTTTCATATGTGATTTCGATACATTGATGATTACCATCGTTTGTATCTTAAAATAAATATTACCAAGGGGTGAATCGTAACCATGGAGAAAAATAGGATAAGACCTATCGAAAACGAGAAAGCAGTAAGAATGACATATTCTCGTAAAAAAGAAGTTCTTGAAATGCCTAACTTAATTGAAGTTCAAAAAAATTCCTACAAATGGTTTTTAGAAGAAGGGCTTAAAGAAGTATTTCGTGACATATCCCCCATTACAGATTATAGTGGAAACTTAATACTCGAGTTTATTGATTTTACAATGAACAAGGATCTCAAATACACCATTGACGAGTGTAAAGAACGAGATGCTACTTATGCTGCGCCATTAAAGGTAAAAGTAAGATTAATTAACAAAGAAACGGACGAAATTAATGAACATGAAATATTTATGGGCGATTTGCCATTGATGACAAACACTGGAACATTTATTATAAATGGAGCAGAAAGAGTTATTGTAAGTCAGCTAGTGCGTTCCCCTGGTATTTATTATTCAGTTGATTTTGATAAGATTGGTAAGAAATTATTCTCAGCTACTGTAATTCCTAATAGAGGTGCGTGGCTAGAATTTGAAACCGATTCAAATGATATTTTTCATGTTAGAGTTGATAGAACGCGTAAGGTACCCGTTACAATTTTAATAAGAGCATTGGGAATAGGTACAAATGCGCAGATTATAGATTTATTTGGAGAAGATCCAAAAATTTTAGCAAGTATAGAAAAAGACGGTAGTAACTCTTACGAAGAAGGTTTGATTGAAATATACAAGCGTATTCGTCCAGGAGAGCCACCAACAGTAGAAAGTGCGGAGTCACTTCTTAGTTCAATGTTTTTTGATCCAAGAAGATATGACCTAGCAAAGGTGGGCCGTTATAAATTTAATAAAAAACTTGCATTTAGAAGCAGAATTAGAGGTCAAGTACTTTCGGATGATGTAGTAGACCATAATACTGGTGAAATACTTGCAGAAGCAGGTACTATAGTTACACTTGAACTTGCAGATCAAATACAAAATGCTGCCATACCATATGTTAACGTTAACTATGATGACCATAAGGTTAAAGTTCTATCCAATATGGTTGTTGATATTTCTAAATACATTAATTTTGATGTGAAACAATATGACATTTTTGAAAAAGTGTACTATCCTGTATTAAAAGAACTTATGGATGAATGCGAAACAGAAGATGAATTAAAGCTAGCTATATCCAAAAATGCTGCTAGGCTAGTGCCAAAGCACATAACAAAAGAGGATATTTTTGCTTCTATTAATTATAACATTCACTTAGAGTATGGAGTTGGAAACAAGGATGATATCGATCATTTAGGAAACAGAAGAATTCGTGCGGTAGGAGAATTATTACAAAACCAATTTAGAATTGGTTTATCAAGAATGGAAAGAGTTGTAAGAGAGAGAATGACAATTCAAGATTTAGAAGGTATTTCACCTCAAACCTTGATCAACATTAGGCCTGTTACAGCAGCAATTAAAGAATTCTTTGGAAGTTCTCAATTATCACAGTTCATGGATCAAACCAATCCATTAGCTGAGCTTACACATAAGAGACGTTTATCAGCATTAGGTCCTGGTGGTCTTTCTAGAGAAAGAGCAGGATTTGAGGTTCGTGACGTCCATCACTCCCATTATGGAAGAATGTGTCCGATTGAAACGCCTGAAGGTCCTAACATTGGATTAATTAACTCTCTTGCTTGTTATGCAAGAATTAATGAATATGGATTTATTGAAGCTCCTTATCGTGTAATCGATAGAAGTTCAGGTACTCCAATTGTTACGGAAGAAATTGTATACGTAACAGCAGATGAAGAAGAAATTTATAGAGTAGCACAAGCAAATGAGCCTTTGGATTCAGAAGGTAGATTTGTTCATAAATATGTTACTGGACGTTTTAAAGAAGACATCACTGAAATGGAAAGACAAACAATTGACTTAATGGATGTTTCGCCAAAGCAAGTATTCTCTGTTGCAACATCAATGATTCCTTTCCTTGAAAATGATGATGCGAACCGTGCGCTGATGGGATCTAACATGCAACGTCAGGCAGTTCCATTATTAGTATCAGAATCTGCGATAGTAGGAACTGGTATGGAACACAAGGCAGCTGTTGATTCAGGTGTTGTTCTAATTGCTATGAATGACGGTATCGTAGAAAAAGTATCAGCTTCTGAAATAGTGATTAAAACAAGCACAGGAAAAAGAGATTCTTACAAGCTTTCAAAATACTCAAGAAGTAATCAAGGAACTTGTATCAATCAAAGACCTATTGTTGATAAGGGCGAAAAGGTTGTTAAGGGAACAGTTATTGCAGATGGTCCTTCTACCCAACGCGGAGAAATTGCACTAGGAAAGAATCCGTTAATTGGTTTCATGACTTGGGAAGGTTATAACTTTGAGGATGCAATTCTTCTCAGTGAGAATTTAGTTAAAGGCGATGTTTACACATCAATTCATATAGAAGAATTTGAAGCAGAAGCAAGAGATACTAAGCTTGGACCTGAAGAAATCACAAGAGAAGTACCAAGTGTTGGTGAAGATGCGCTTAAGGATTTAGATGAAAGAGGTATTATTAGAGTTGGAGCTGAAGTGCGTTCTGGCGATATTCTAGTAGGAAAAGTTACTCCAAAGGGTGAAACTGAATTAACTGCAGAGGAAAGACTTCTTAGAGCAATTTTCGGTGAAAAAGCTAGAGAAGTTAGAGATACATCTCTTAAAGTGCCTCATGGTGAAACTGGAATTATTGTGGATGTTCATGTGTTTACAAGAGAAAATGGCGATGAGTTACCTCCAGGAGTTAATCAATCTGTACGCGTTTATATTGCGCAAAAAAGAAAAATATCTGTTGGAGATAAGATGGCTGGACGTCATGGTAATAAAGGTGTAATTTCAAGAATATTACCTGCAGAAGACATGCCATTCTTACCAAATGGTAGACCACTCGACATCGTGCTTAACCCGCTAGGGGTTCCATCACGTATGAATATCGGGCAAGTATTAGAGGTCCATTTAGGCCTAGCGGCAAAAGCATTAGGCTTTAAGGTTGCGTCACCAGTATTCGATGGTGCTAATGAAGCAGATATATATGATACACTTAAACTTGCAGATGATTATGTGAATACAACATGGGATGATTTCGAAGGAAAGTGGAAAGAAGTTCTTCATGATGATATTTATAAATATTTAGAAGATAATAAAGCTCACAGAAGTGAGTGGGAAGGTGTTCCAATCACTCAAGATGGAAAAATTTCTCTTAGAGATGGAAGAACCGGAGAATATTTTGATGGCAATGTTACAGTAGGTTACATGCATTATTTAAAACTCCACCATTTAGTTGACGATAAGATTCATGCTCGTTCTACTGGACCTTACTCTTTAGTAACGCAACAACCATTAGGTGGTAAAGCACAGTTTGGTGGACAAAGATTTGGAGAGATGGAAGTTTGGGCGCTAGAAGCTTACGGTGCAGCATATACTCTTCAAGAAATATTAACAGTGAAATCCGACGATGTCGTTGGGCGTGTTAAGACTTATGAAGCTATTATTAAAGGGGACAATATTCCTGAACCAGGAATTCCAGAATCCTTTAAGGTATTATTAAAAGAGTTACAATCACTTTGCTTAGATGTTAAAATTCTTACAAGTGATTCGAAAATACTCGATATAAAAGAAGACATTGAAGACATAACCGACATAACGTCCGTAGAATTAGACGAAAAAGAATCGGATTTACAGCTAACTGAATTATTTGGAGGATTACCAAAAAAAGAGGTTGGCATTTCGGATGATTTTGATGAGGAAGATGATTTTGACGAAGATGAAAATCTAGAGGACGGTTATATCATTGGAGAAGAAGGCGAACTGTTCGAAGATTAATAGAAATAAAAAAATAGATTTTTATTACGGAAGGAGTGTCACTCAATGTCAAGTGAAAATGGGAATATAGAACAACAAATATATTTTGATGCCATGAAAATTGGGTTAGCTTCACCTGAACGTATACGTGAATGGTCACGTGGTGAGGTCAAAAAGCCGGAAACAATTAATTACAGAACGTTAAAGCCAGAAAAAGATGGGCTGTTCTGTGAAAAAATATTTGGGCCAAGCAAGGATTGGGAATGTCATTGCGGTAAGTACAAAAAAATTAGATACAAAGGTGTTGTTTGTGATCGCTGTGGTGTAGAAGTAACGAAGTCAAAGGTACGTCGTGAAAGAATGGGTCATATTGAGCTAGCAGCGCCCGTATCTCATATTTGGTACTTTAAAGGTATTCCAAGTAGAATGGGCTTGATTCTTGATTTATCCCCAAGAACACTAGAAAAAGTTCTTTACTTTGCATCTTATGTTGTACTTGAAGCAGCTGATACAGGATTACAATACAAGCAAATTCTTACAGAAAAAGAATACAGAGAAGCAATAGATAAATATGGACATAAGTTTAGAGCTGCGATGGGTGCAGAAGCAGTTAGAGAATTGCTTGCAAACATCCAATTGGAAAAAGAATCCGTTGAATTAAAAGGTGCGTTAAAAGATTCTTCTGGCCAAAAAAGAGCTAGAATTATTAAAAGACTTGAAGTAGTAGAAGCTTTCTTAAAATCAGGGAATCGCCCTGAATGGATGATTCTATCAGTAGTACCTGTAATTCCGCCAGATTTAAGACCTATGGTTCAATTAGATGGTGGACGTTTTGCAACATCTGACTTAAACGATTTATATAGAAGAGTAATCAACAGAAATAATCGTTTGCAAAGATTATTAGACTTAGGAGCACCAGATATCATTGTAAGAAATGAAAAACGTATGCTTCAAGAAGCTGTTGATGCTTTAATAGATAATGGTAGACGTGGTCGTCCGGTAACTGGTCCTGGAAACAGACCATTAAAATCCTTATCGGATATGTTAAAGGGTAAGCAAGGACGTTTCCGTCAGAACTTACTTGGAAAACGTGTTGACTATTCAGGTCGATCTGTTATCGTAGTAGGTCCAGAGCTTAAGATTTACCAATGTGGACTACCTAAAGAAATGGCAATTGAACTTTTCAAACCTTTTGTAATGAAGAAATTAGTTGCAGACGGTATGGCACATAACATTAAATCTGCTAAAAAAATGGTGGAAAGATTAGAATCTAGCGTTTGGGACGTACTTGAAGAAGTTATTACGGAACATCCAGTAATGCTTAATAGAGCCCCCACATTGCATAGATTGGGAATTCAAGCCTTTGAACCTGTACTTGTTGAAGGTAAAGCAATTAGACTACATCCATTGGTATGTACAGCATACAATGCTGACTTTGATGGGGATCAAATGGCTGTCCATGTTCCTCTTTCAGTTGAAGCACAAGCAGAATGTAGATTTTTGCTTCTATCTCCAAACAACTTGCTTAAGCCTTCAGATGGTGGACCTGTAACAGTTCCATCTCAGGATATGGTTCTTGGAACTTATTATTTAACCCTTGCAAAAGATGGAGTTAAAGGCGAAGGTACTATATTCAAGGATGAAAATGAAGCAATCTTAGCATATGAAAATGGAGTAATTACACTTCATGCAAAAATAAAGGTAGAAAAAAGTCACGAAGAAAACGGGCAAGTATTTAAAGCGCGTGTAGATACTACTGTTGGTAGAATTATTTTCAACGAAGCAATACCTCAAGACTTAGGTTTTGTTGATAGATCAATTCCAGAAAATAGACATTTATATGAGGTTGAATTCATAGTTGGCAAGAAAGCAATGATTCAAATCTTACATCAATGTATTAATGTTCATGGTTCGACTAAAACTTCTGAGGTACTAGATGATATTAAAAAACTAGGATTTAAATATTCTACAAGAGGAGCAATCACAGTATCTATTTCTGATATGGAGGTTCCTGCAAGTAAGAAAGAGGTAATTGCTGAAGCTGAACTTGTTATTGAAAGAATTATGAAAGAGTACAAACGTGGTATGATGACAGACTATGAAAGATATCAAAACGTTATTGATACTTGGAAAAAAGCTGATGATAAAATTTCAAAGGCATTACTTGGTGGATTAGGGCGTTATAACAATATCTTCATGATGGCTGATTCTGGAGCCCGTGGTTCTGATAAGCAAATTAAGCAATTAGCAGGTATGCGTGGTTTGATGGCGGATACATCAGGTAGAACAATTGAGTTACCAATCAAATCCAATTTCCGTGAAGGCTTAGATGTATTAGAATACTTTATCTCTGCCCATGGAGCTAGAAAAGGTTTAGCTGATACAGCACTTCGTACAGCTGACTCAGGGTATTTAACAAGACGTCTTGTAGATGTTTCTCAAGACTTAATCATTAGAGAAATGGACTGTTGCGAACATGATGACGAAACAGTTGGTATGACAGTAATGGCATTTAAGGATGGTAAAGAAGTAATTGAAGGTCTTGAAGAGAGGATCTCTGGTAGATGGTCAATACATGATATCATTCATCCAGAAACTGGAAAAGTAATTGTAAAAGCTGATACAATGATTACACCAATCACAGCTAAAGCAGTTATTAAAGCAGATATTGAAAAGGTTCATATAAGAACAGTATTATCCTGTAAGTCACAAATTGGTGTTTGTGCAAAATGTTATGGTTCTAATATGGCAACAGCTTTGGCAGTACAGGTTGGCGAATCTGTAGGTATTATTGCAGCACAATCAATCGGTGAGCCAGGTACACAGCTTACAATGCGTACTTTCCATACAGGTGGTATTGCTACAACAGATGATATAACTCAAGGTTTACCTAGAGTTGAAGAGCTTTTTGAAGGAAGAAAACCAAAAGGACTTGCAATTATTTCAGAGTTCGATGGAAAAGTAACGATAAGCGATACTAAGAAAAAACGCGAAGTAATTATTACTGCTACTGAAACAGGGGAAGACAAAGCATATTTAATTCCTTATGGTTCTAGAATAAAAGTATCCGATGGTGATATGTTGCAAGCAGGGGATGAATTAACTGAAGGTAGTGTTAATCCTCATGATATCCTTAAAATAAAAGGCGTTCGTGCAGTTCAAGATTATATGATTCAAGAAGTACAACGCGTTTACCGTTTACAGGGTGTTGAAATTAATGATAAACATATCGAAGTAATTTGTAGACAAATGCTTAAGAAAGTAAGAATTGAAGAAAGTGGTAATGCTGAGTTCTTACCTGGTAGCCTCATAGATCGTTTAGAATATGAGAAAATCAATAGGGAACTTGAAGAGCAAGGCTTAGAAATTGCCGATGGTAGACAAGTGCTTCTTGGAATTACAAAAGCATCACTTGCTACAAACTCTTTCTTATCGGCTGCTTCTTTCCAAGAAACAACCAAAGTATTAACAGAAGCTGCAATACTTGGGAAGGAAGATCCACTGATTGGTTTAAAAGAAAATGTTATCATTGGTAACTTAATTCCTGCGGGAACAGGCATGAAACGATATAGAAATGTTGAGATAGAAAAAGTAATGCAATCTGATTTTCAAGAAGTAGAAGAAGATGAAGAAGAAATGCTATTTGAAGAAGAATAAAAAAAATAGGAGAGCATTTATTGCTCTCTTTTTTTGTTGAAAATGATGAAATAATTTTACAAGTTGTCGACAAAGAAGCTATACTATGTGTTTTTTCGCTCCAACCCGCGTCCATGCGGGTTAAGTCACGCCGTTCCGCATCCTGCTCCACTAACAACACATAGTATAGCCTCTTTGTCTCTGTTTCGTGAAATAAGGTTAAAACCTAAAAATTGATTTATAATGTAATATGCAATTGAATCTAATAGAAAGTTTGCTAACATAACCTGAAATGATATGAAGGTTACAACAGGATAAAGTGGGAAATTTGCAAACAAGCATTGCTATATGCCAATTAGATCAAGCTGGGAATTTGCAAACAAACATTATCATATGTGAATCAGATTAAACAGGAAATTTGTAAACAAACCCTTGACAATCTTGTTAATAAGTGATAAAATTCATCAGTGTGCATTTTGATGAGCATTATTTGTGATATTTTTAATAATATCTACACTAATGTTTAAATAAATAGTGACCACAAGGGATGATCTATTATGCACGATTTACAAAAGGGACCGAAAGTAGTCGGGACCAAGCAAACTCTTAGGGTATTGGAAAATGGAACTGCAAAGGTGTTGTATGTGGCAAAGAATGCGCAAAAACAAGTTACCTTACGTGTCATTGAAATTGCTGAGAGTAAAAATATTCCGATAGTTTATATTGAAACTATGGAAGAACTAGCACAAGCATGCGATGTAGAAGTAAAAACAGCAACCGCAGCACTAATTATGTAGAAATGAACAATTTCTATAATTACGATTCAGGAGGTGAAATGGATGCCAACTTTTAACCAGTTAGTAAGAAAAGGAAGAACGACTGTTAAGAAAAAATCAACAGCACCGGCTCTTCAAAAGGGTTACAACTCTTTACACAAAAAAGCAACGAATGTTTCTGCTCCTCAAAAAAGAGGCGTATGTACAGCTGTAAAGACTGCAACACCTAAAAAACCTAACTCTGCGTTACGTAAAATTGCCAGAGTACGTTTAACCAATGGTATTGAAGTAACTGGATATATTCCAGGAGAAGGTCACAACTTACAAGAGCATAGTGTTGTTCTTTTAAGAGGTGGTAGAGTTAAAGACTTACCAGGTACACGTTACCATATTGTCAGAGGTACACTCGACACAGCAGGTGTTGCTAACCGTAGACAATCTCGTTCTAAATATGGAGCGAAAAGACCTAAAAGCAAGTAACAAATGAAAAGTAATAACAGTGCCAGGTATCAGAGTATATTACCTGTTGGTTGCAGGTTAACATATATATTTAGGACCAGGCTCGAACACTAACCTAATGATAGGTAAGTGAGTACCTAGGAATTAATTATTATTCTAATTAAGGAGGGAAGAACCGTGCCAAGAAAAGGACATATAGCGAAAAGAGATGTTTTAGCAGATCCATTATACAACGATAAAGTTGTAACGAAGTTAGTTAATAGCATTATGTTAGATGGTAAAAAAGGAACTTCACAGAAAATCGTTTACGGTGCTTTTGAAAAAGTAGCCGAAAAAACTGGGAAAGATGCATTAGAAGTATTCCAAGAAGCAATGACTAACATTATGCCTGTTTTAGAAGTAAAAGCTAGACGTGTAGGTGGTGCAACATACCAAGTTCCTATCGAAGTAAGACCTGATAGAAAACAAGCATTAGCACTTCGTTGGTTAACATTGTATTCACGTAAACGTGGAGAAAAAACAATGGTTGATCGTTTAGCTGGAGAAATATTAGATGCATCTAACAATTCAGGAGCATCAGTTAAGAAAAAAGAAGATATGCATAAAATGGCAGAAGCTAACAAGGCTTTTGCAAGTTATAGATGGTAATAATAACATTGTAAACATTTAATCGATTTCCAAAGGAGGAAAAATACTTTGGCAGGAAGACAGTTCCCATTAGAAAGAACAAGAAATATTGGGATTATGGCTCACATCGATGCAGGAAAGACAACTTTAACAGAACGTATTTTGTTTTATACAGGACGTAGCCACAAAATTGGAGAAGTTCATGAAGGTGCTGCAACAATGGACTGGATGGAACAAGAACAAGAAAGAGGTATAACCATTACTTCTGCTGCGACTACATGTCAATGGCAAGATAATAGAATCAATATTATTGACACGCCGGGGCACGTTGACTTCACAGTCGAAGTAGAACGTTCACTACGTGTTCTTGATGGTTCTGTTGGTGTTTTTTGTGCAAAAGGTGGGGTTGAGCCTCAATCTGAAACAGTTTGGCGTCAAGCTGATAAATATAGCGTACCTAGAATGGCATTTGTTAATAAAATGGACATTATGGGTGCTGATTTTCAACATTGTGTAGACATGATGAGAGATAGATTAGGTGCGAATGCGATTCCTATTCAATATCCAATTGGAGCTGAAGATGAATTTGTAGGGCTTATTGATCTATTAAAAATGAAAGCATACATTTATAACGATGATTTAGGTCAAGATGTTACCGAAGGAGAAATTCCAGCTAACTTACGCGACAAAGCTCAAGAGTTAAGAGATGAAATGGTTGAAGCAATTGCTGATACTGATGAAAAATTGATGGAACTTTATTTAGAAGGTGAAGAAATCCCAGAAGCAGATCTTAGAATAGCTCTAAGACAAGCAGTTATTGACGTTAAAGTCATCCCTGTGCTATGTGGATCAGCTTATAAGAATAAAGGGGTTCAAATTTTATTAGATGCTATTGTTGAATTTATGCCAGCTCCTACAGATGTACCGGCTATTCAAGGTATTGACCTTGATACTGAAGAACCTGTAAGCAGACCTTCTACGGATGAAGCGCCTTTTTCAGCGCTTGCATTCAAAATTATGTCTGACCCATTTGTTGGTAAATTATGTTTCTTTAGAGTTTACTCTGGAACGATTAATGCTGGTTCTTATGTATTAAACTCAACAAAGAACAAAAAAGAGCGTCTTGGTAGAATTCTACAAATGCATGCAAATAAAAGAGAAGATATTGAAAAAGTATACTCTGGAGATATTGCAGCTGCTGTTGGACTAAAAGTAACAACGACAGGAGATACCTTATGTGATGAAAAGGATGCAGTTATTCTAGAATCCATGGTATTCCCAGAACCTGTTATCCACGTTGCAATTGAACCAAAAACAAAAGCAGGTCAAGAAAAAATGGGTGTTGCTTTATCAAAACTTGCAGAAGAAGACCCAACTTTCAAAACATATACTGATCAAGAAACAGGTCAAACTATCATCGGTGGTATGGGTGAACTACATCTTGAGATTATCGTAGACCGTATGATGAGAGAATTTAAAGTAGAAGCCAATGTAGGCGCACCTCAAGTTGCTTATAAAGAAACCATTACTAAGTTAGTTGATGTAGATGGTAAATTTATCAGACAATCTGGTGGTCGTGGACAATACGGACATTGTAAAGTGAAGTTTTCACCTATGGACGTTAACGGCGAAGTTTTATATGAATTCAAAAATTCAACAGTTGGTGGATCTATTCCAAGAGAATATGTACCAGCAGTAGATGAAGGTATTAGAGATTCTATGCATACTGGTGTGCTTTGTGGTTACCCAGTAGTTGGTATTTTTGCAGAATGTTATGATGGTTCTTATCATGATGTTGACTCCTCAGAAATGGCATTTAAGATTGCTGGTTCTATGGCTTTCAAAGAAGCGATGAGAAAAGGTGAGCCAGTATTATTAGAACCAATCATGAAGGTAGATGTAATCGTATCAGATGATTATATGGGAGACGTTATTGGAGACATTAATTCAAGAAGAGGTAGAATTGAAGGAATGGACCCTAGAAACGGAGCTCAACAAATTCACGGCTACGTACCATTATCAGAAATGTTTGGCTATGCAACTGACCTTAGATCAAAAACACAAGGTCGTGGAGTATACTCAATGCAATTTGATCATTATGAACCACTACCAAAAGGAATTCAAGAAAAAATCGTTGCTGGTAAAGCGAAATAATATTATTTGAGCTTGCAAAACCGTAAACGATAAAATATAATTCTAGTATATCAAAAATGTGATTATGTCACAATGACAGGAGTATCTCTAGAACTGAGAGACTATCCTAGTCAACCAATATGAAAATAAAGGGTATAACCCAATATAAGGAGGAAGAATTCAAATGGCAAAAGCTAAGTATGAAAGAAATAAGACACATGTTAATATTGGTACTATCGGTCACGTAGACCATGGTAAAACTACATTAACAGCAGCTATTACATTAACATTGAACAAAAGATTAGGTACAGGTGAAGTATTTGCCTTCGATAGCATTGACAAGACACCTGAAGAAAGAGAACGTGGTATCACTATTTCAACGGCTCACGTTGAATATGAAACTGCTAACAGACATTATGCTCATGTTGACTGCCCAGGCCATGCTGACTATGTTAAAAACATGATCACTGGAGCTGCTCAAATGGACGGTGCAATCCTTGTTGTTGCTGCAACTGATGGTCCTATGGCTCAAACTAGAGAACATATCTTACTTGCTCGTCAAGTAGGTGTTCCATATATCGTTGTATTCATGAATAAATGTGATATGGTAGATGACGAAGAATTATTAGAATTAGTAGAAATGGAAATCAGAGAATTGTTAAATGAATATGAATTCCCTGGCGATGACATTCCTGTAATCAAAGGTTCAGCGTTAAAAGCATTAGAAGATCCAAACTGTGTATGGGCTGACAGATTATTAGAATTAATGGAAGCTGTAGATTCTTATATCCCAGATCCAATAAGAGATATTGACAAACCTTTCTTAATGCCTGTTGAAGATGTTTTCTCAATCACAGGACGTGGAACAGTTGCAACTGGTAAAATTGACCGTGGTGTGATTCACGTTCAAGACGAAGTTGAAATTGTTGGTTTAGTTGAAAAGAGTAGAAAAGTTGTAGTAACTGGCGTTGAAATGTTCCGTAAATTGTTAGACGATGCGCAAGCTGGAGATAACATTGGTGCATTACTTCGTGGGGTTCAAAGAAATGAAATTGAAAGAGGTCAAGTACTTGCTAAACCAGGTACTATAACTCCTCATACACAATACAAAGCACAAGTTTATGTTCTTAAAAAAGAAGAAGGCGGACGTCATACTCCTTTCTTCGATAACTACAGACCACAGTTCTACTTCAGAACAACAGACGTTACTGGCGTTATCAAATTACCAGAAGGCACAGAAATGTGTATGCCTGGCGATAACATCGAAATGACAATTGAATTGATTGCTCCAATCGCTATGGAAAAAGGTCTACGTTTCGCGATTCGTGAAGGTGGAAGAACTGTAGGCGCTGGTGCTGTTGCAGATATTATTAAGTAATTATAGTCATTAAGTTTTAATGATGTGAAATAGAAAAGCTATCCCAAATGGGGTAGCTTTTTTTAAATGTCTAAAGATGTTTTAACCGATGTGCAAGCGAAGCTTGCATTCGGTTACGAAACCGTGGCGAATGCGTGGTTTTGTAACATTGACTGACATGTCTTCGCCAAGCTTAATAACATAACTGTTAAGAAGCTTGTAGCCATGTGCATTGGTTTCGATTTCGCGAGGAAAGTTCTATATAAATAAGTGAGTTCAAAAGAAAAAACCTTCTTAGTTTTACCTAGGAAGGTTTTTGGTATCTTATAAACCTTGTAACATCTCTACATAATTAATATAGAAACCAATTAAATCACCCATTTGAGTTGAAGTACTTCTTCCAATAATATCTTCATGGTCAGTTTTATTTAATATGCCCATATGGTTCCATTTACCTTTCTCTGGTGTACCATCATAAGGAATGATGTTTACAGTCGTTCTACCTAGTGTTGGGCCATCTTCACTAATTGTATTTACATATCCATCATTTGGAAACCATTTACTGCCAAGAACATTTTCAAAATAATTTTGATAGGAACCCATAATTAAGCTGTTAGCATTGAATAAAGGATTCATATAGTTTGAATCTGGAAAGTGTAAGTCAGTTAGCCATCCTTTTTTTGTTGCTTGACAAGAGTAAGAGAAGTAATAAATATTAGGTTGATCTTCTACCCATTGATTCATTTTTGTTGCACCTTGTGTGCTTAAATCATAATTGGAGAAATCTTGGGTACCTTCCCACATTTCACTACCAAGTGCTCTTATGAAAAAATTATAACATGATTCATTTGGCAATTTGGTTAATCCCCATTGATCGAGCTTTAAATCAAAACTGTAATTTTCTTGGCTATTTAGTCCGGTTACAGTATCCATTAATAAACCACCAGCAGGTGTAGCAAATAGTCCTAATAAATTCCCACTTAAATTCACAGAATTAGCCATTGTTGTACCGTCGTGTGGTGAAGCGAACGATGTAACACTCTCAACCCAATTATTACAAGTGCCTGTGAAGAGTTTTGATAAGGTACCATTTGTAATAGCTGTATTAATTTGTTCTTGAGAAGGATTTAATCCTAAAACAGCAGTCATTTCTGATTGTTTACCTTCTTCAAGTAATTGAGCAAATAATCTTGCAGTTTGCCCTCCTTGACTATGACTTAAAATATGGATTTTATTGATACCATTTGTATCTTCGGTACCCCAGTTTGGATATAAACCTGGATAAGTTCTTCCGTAGCGAGCATGACCAAACTCTTCTGAATGGGCTTTGCCGTAATCTACAGTTCCGCCTATAATGTAAGCATACAATTCACATGCTCTGTCCCAGTTACTAGAAAAAGGACCTACAACCCCAGTGTAAACCTCATATCCTACAGATTTTAGTTCTTCTTGAATATCAATGTTACCACCCCAATAAAGAAAACCACTTTTTTCATCTCTGCCCCAGCCCCCATTGCCATGGACTAAAATGATAGGATAATCATTTCCATCGTCTTCAGCAGCAAAGATAGTAATTGCTGATGGTAGTAGTAAAGTTAATATCAAAGTAACCGTTAGTACTAGTTTAATAAATTTGTTCATTTCTTACCCCCATAGATAATATTATCATTCTAGTTAGCAAAAAAAATTTAATTCTCATAATATTAAGTTTTATGTTATTTGTAATGGTGAGTATCTTTAATAGAAAAAATAAAGAACAATGAGTCATTGTTTTGAGTTTGTTTCATACAGTCCTATAAATTGTTTTTCCAAACTTGAATGATTTTGCTATTGTAACATCAGGATTGTTCAACTGTCAATAATGCATTGGTAAAATTGTACTAATATACAATAGTAACCTCAAATTAAATAGAATAAATAACGAAGTAAATTTATGTCTTAGCTTAAAAATGCCCATGATACCCAAGATATGAGATGATAATTTAGTAGATTCTATAAAGATAACAAATGATGGCTTTTTGTGAGAATATCTAAATAGTCAATTATTGTCGATAAATGTCGTTTATTGTACGAAATACCCCGTAAGTTATAACATTAAACCAAATAAATATAAATAATCATACTATTAGCCAATAATTTACAAGTATAACGATTTTGTCTTGACGCTGTAACAAAAATGAGATAATATAACAATAAATGATAAAATGGGTGACGTATCATTATCATAATTTGTTTTATGAACAGAAGTAAGCTAATTTTGACAATTACAACATAAAAAAATTGTTTTATTAAACTTTAAAGTAACAACTTAAAAAATAATAAAGACAAAAGAGGTAGGGAGAAAAAATGAATAATAATAAACTAGACAATACCAAGGGTAAGGTGTATTTTAGTGCTGAAACAGTGGATGAACTATCTTCAACAAGCCATGAGAATAGTTCTCAAAATATGGATAATATTTACACAAATACTACAAACGACGTAAATAGCCAAGTAGGTAAAGAGAAAATAGTGATTGCTTCAACTTTTACAGCTGAACCGTTATTACCGAGTTTAAAATTTTGGATAAGCGAATTAAATTTATCTTTAGACATAGAATTCGCGCCCTATAATCAAGTTTTTCAAGAACTACTTAATCCAAGTAGTTGTATTGCTATAAACAACAGAGGTATGAATGTCATTTTAATGAGGTTTGAGGATTGGCTTCGTTTTCGAGAAGAAGATAGCCAAAAGCAAAATGATTCAAACACATACCTTGAAACGACATTAGATAACTTTATTACTTCAATTAAATCCCATAGTAAGAGATTAACTACAACTACATTCGTATTGATTTGTCCTTCATCGACAGACTATAACCCTGATTCAGAGTGGTATAGTTTGTTTTGTCAACTTAAAAATAAGCTAGTTCATGAATTAAATGATTTAAATAATATAGATATCATAAATACATGTGATTATGATTTTCAATATGGGATTAAAGAAATTTTTGATCCTATAAGAGATCAGCTTGGTCATGTTCCTTATACATATGAGTATTTTAATATGATTGGGACCTTAATTAATAGAAGATTCTATCAGTTGAAAAATAAAGCTTATAAGGTGATTGCATTAGATTGCGACAACACATTGTGGGAAGGCATTTGCGGTGAAGTTGGTCCCAATGGTGTAAGGATTGAGGGGGCTTATCTACAATTTCAACGCTTTTTAGTCCAACAAATGGAAAAAGGGATGTTGTTGTGTTTGTGTAGTAAGAATGTTGAGGAAGATGTTTGGCAGGTTTTTGAAAAAAAGGCTATGCCATTAGAGCAACAGCATATTGCAAATAGTAAAATAAATTGGGAAGCAAAGTCGAAAAACCTCAAGGAGTTAGCTAACATTCTAAATTTAGGATTAGATAGCTTTATATTTATTGATGATAATCCAGTGGAATGCGCAGAGGTGAGAGGAAATTGCCCAGAGGTTTTAACTGTTCAATGGCCTGAAGCTTCTTGTGATAAAGTACAGTTACTGAATCATTTATGGGTATTGGATCATTATTCGGTTACTAAAGAAGATCAATCGCGTACACGATTGTATCAAGAGAATATATCAAGAGTGGAGTTACAGGAGACGTGTTCTGATTATAGTGACTTTTTAAATAGTTTAAAACTTGAAGTCACAATAAATACAATGACAGAATCTAATTTACCGAGAGTATCTCAGTTGACTCAAAGAACAAATCAGTTTAATTTTACAACGATAAGACGTAAACCTCAAGAGATAGAACAGCTGATTTCCGAAGAAAATTATGAATGTATGACTGTAGAGGTAGAAGATAGATTTGGAAGTTATGGTTTAGTTGGGGTTATGATCATTAGAGAAGAATTACAGATACTTATTGTTGATACTTTTTTGTTGAGCTGCAGAGTTTTAGGACGTGGAGTTGAATATATCATGATGTCTAAGCTTGGCGAGATAGCAAAGGAAAGAGAACTTAGTAAGATCGAACTATTGCATTGTCAAACATCAAAGAATAAACCTGCAGAGCAATTCATTGAACAAATTGGAGGACAGTATAAAAACGAGATAGAAGATACTTCAACCTATTATTCTTTTCCAACACAAGTACTTGCAAAGCTTGAAATGAATACAACTTTGTTAAATCAAAACAATAAGAAACCCGAATTGACACATATAGAGTCGAGGGATACACATTCACTATCATCTGTAAGAGAAAAAGAAATGATAATAGAACGTATTTACAAAGAAATACCAGATGTTATGCGATTAAGCAAAGAAATAAATAGAGTTATATATGAACCAGGTCAATTGATAAATAATTCTGTAGGGAATGGGGAGATTACCGTGGAAAGAAAGTTGTCTAATGATACTAATTCAGAGATAAGAGAGAGCTACCAAGCAGTTTTGCTGGAAATTATGCTTATTTTTTCTAAGCACCTAGAAATTTCAGTTGAAGAGTTAGATCCAGAGGAAGAGTTAGAGCAATATCAAATCGATTCATATAAAGTTATGGATATAATGGTTCATATAGGTGAAGCTTACAAAGGAATTCCGACTACATTACTGTTCGAGCATCGTAATATTAAAAGTATTGTTAAGTACATATTAGATCACTACAAAGAAAAAGTAGATGCAAAGAACCTAACTATTGATGATAACCTTCAATCAGTAATAAGCAGGTCGATGAATAATAAGATAAGAACTTGCAGTCCAGTTGATAAAATAATCAATGAAAATGAAAATGAAAATGAAAATGAAAGTATGGAAGAAATTGCAATCATTGGAATGAATGGACTATATCCCAAAGCAAATACAATTTCGGAGTTATGGAATATACTTGAAAATGGCAAGTCAAGCATAACTGAGATTCCAGACGATAGATTTAATAGAAAAGTATTATTTGATCCTTCTGGCAACGAAGCAGACAAGTCCTACAGTAAGTGGGGTGCCTTTATAGAGGATATTGATCGGTTTGAAGCAACATTTTTCAATATCTCTCCTAGAGAAGCAGAATTAATGGATCCACAGCAAAGACTGTTTTTACAAGTCGTCTGGGGTCTCTTAGAAGATGCGGGTTATACAGCTGAATTCATGGATAGAAATACAGGAGTTTTTACTGCAATAATAGCTGGGGATTATGGGACGCTTGCAGATCAAGCATCTCTAAAGGGGATTGGGGCTTATAGAGATACAGATTTTTATCAGATTCCAAATAGAATTTCATATTTCTTTAATTTTAATGGTCCAAGTATTGCTATAGATACAGCTTGTTCAGGCTCAGGAACAGCAATTCATCTTGCTTATGAAAGTTTAAGAAGAGGAGAATGTAATACAGCTGTGGTAGGTGGTGTGAATTTGTTTATTCATCCTAGTAGATGGATTCAATATTCTCAAATGCATTTTCATTCTCCGGATGGAGTTTGTAGACCCTTTGGTAATGGAGGCAATGGTACTGTATTTGGTGAAGGGATTGGGGCGGTTCTATTAAAAAGACTAGCTGATGCAAAAGCAGACAATGATCATATCTATGGTATTATTAAAGCAACTGCAATTAATTCTGGAGGTAAAACGAATGGGTTTACGGTTCCTAATCCTAAAGCCCAAGCAGAGATAATTTCTAAGGCACTTAAACAAGGAAAGGTAGATCCAAGAACTGTGAGTTATGTTGAAGCACATGGAACTGGTACAGCGTTAGGAGATCCAATTGAGATTAGAGGTCTCACTATGGCCTTTCAAGAAAATAAACAGTATTGCGATTTGAAGTTAGAGCCTCCTTACTGTGCAATTGGCTCAATCAAAGCGAATATAGGGCATTCTGAATCGAGTGCAGCTTTGTCGGGAATCATAAAAGTATTACTACAAATGAAGCACGGAATGCTTGTGCCTTCCTTAAATGCTTCAGAGTTAAATCCACGAATACCATTTGATCAAACCCCTTTTTATGTCCAGCAACACCTTCAAGAATGGATTAGACCTGTGTTATTTGAAGATGGGAAATCAGTTATTTATCCAAGAAGGGCAGGAATAAGCTCATTTGGAGCAGGAGGTTCCAATTCGCATATTTTATTAGAAGAGTATGATAATAATCTTAGTATTCCTAATAGTTTGTATGGCCCTCAAGTTGTGATTTTATCTTCCAAAAATGAAGCAAAGTTAAAGACTCTTGCTAAAAACTTGAAAATCTATTTAGAGAAGAATATGGTTTCAGAATTTGAGGTCAAGGAGGGTCTTGATAGCATAACATTACCTCAAATAGCTTATACGCTCCAAGTAGGAAGAACATCCTTTGATGAAAGAGCAGCTTTTGTAGTTTCTACGATTCCAGAATTAGCTCAACGGTTAAATAAATATATCGAGGGTAATTATAGTGAAGAAAACATTTGTTCAGGAAATATAAAGCAGGACAATAAAATACTAAAAAATTTACTTCATGGGTCCGAGGCTAATGTTCTTATAGAATCTGCCATTCATGAGGGGCATTTTTTAAAACTGGCACAACTGTGGGCGTTAGGTGTCGAAATCAATTGGGAGGTATTACATAAAGATCAAATCCCAGGTCGTGTTTCTTTACCAGGATACCAATTTGAAGGAGAAAGATTGTGGATACCTGAGTATGAAGCAATTGAGGCCTTACAAAGTCGACCTCACAATATGGATAAGCTCCATCCGATGATTGATAAAAACATTTCAACATTAGATGAACAGAGATTTTCCGTAGTATTTACAGGAAAGGAGTTCTTTGTATCAGAACATGTTATTGAAGGAAATAAGGTGTTTCCTGGTGTCGGCTATATTGAGCTGGCAAGAGCTGCAGGTGAACTATCAGGAATAGATCCTATTAGAAAAATAAAAGACATTGTATGGGCAAGACCTATAACAGTGAATGATTCTTGTGAGGTGCAGATTAGTCTTTATCCAGAAGATGATTCAATTGATTACGAGGTTAATTCGATTAACGATGATGGAATGGTTTTATTACACGGTCAGGGTAGATTGATCTTAGGGAGCAAAGATTTATTAACTGGTAGTAATCATAAAATAGACCTTCAGTCAATTAAAGAAAGATGTACAAAGTATATTAGTGGAGAGCAATTTTACAAGTGGTATTCAGAAACTGGGTTTAAATATGGAAATAGCTTTAAAGCAGTAACTGACGTATATGTCGGTAATAAAGAGACTCTAGCATATTTAGTATTTCCTGAGGATGGTACTACACAGCTAGAAGATATGGAACTTCATCCAACACTTATGGATGGGGCTTTACAGACAATCGCAGGATTAGTTGACCAAAAAGATACTACAACCTATCTACCTTTTGCCTTAGGTGAAATTGAGATTTTAGGAAAGCTTGAGAAAAAATGCTATGCATATGCTACATTAATAACTGATACAAAATATATGAGAAAGTATAACATCCAGTTGGTAAATGAAGAAGGTGTTATTTTAATCAACATAAAAGACTTTTCTCTTCGGGTGATGTCTGCTGAGGCGGTGGGTTCAGTAAGTGAAACACTTTACTATACTAGTAACTGGATACAAAGTAAGCTAATTGATAACGATAAAGTGATTTTAGGTGGTAACATTCTTATATTTGATCACGATAAGAGTCGTCTTAATGGTTTGGAGGAGAGCATACAAATTAGCACCAAAACAATTACTTATGTTAAACCCGGAACAAAGTATAATGAAGTGGGTGATGGTGAATATGAAATTAATCCCTCTAATGACAAAGACTATATAAAATTATTACATAATTTAAAGGAAAAAAAATGCATACCATCTATTATTCTCCATTTTTGGAGTAGGGATGCAAGAATCCATAAAGTAGGTACGATAAATAATGATGCTGAATTTATAGAAGACATGGATACTGACCCTAAACACTTGGGAAAAGAGCTTAAGACAAGTGTTTATTCGGTATACCATTTAACTCGTTCATTATTGGAACAAAAAATAGATACGCCAATTCAAATCGTTTATGTGTATGAAATTGATGAAAACTTTGGAAAACCACAGTATGAAGCAGTCAATAGCTTTCTAAAAACTATATGTCTTGAAACCTCAAAAATTGATTATAAGTCAATTGGATACGATACCAAGGAAAGCATAGAAATACAAAAATTACTACTATCTGAGTTAAAATCAGAGGATAAGGAAGTATTTTATCAGGATGGGCAAAGATTCACAAAGTCATTAAATGAAATAGATAAAATTGAAAGTGTAGCTAAGCCAAACGAATATCTTTTGAAGAATAAAGGCGTTTACCTTATTACAGGAGGTGCGGGAGGTTTAGGTTCAATATTTGCAGAGTATTTGGCAAAAGCTTATCAAAGTAGAATCATCCTTACTGGTAGATCTTTGTTAGATCAACAGCAACAAGAAAAAATTGATAGCTTGAAGAAATATGGTGCAGAAGTACTTTATATTAGAGCTGATATATCCAATAAAGAGGATGTTGAAAAACTGATTATTGAATCGAAAAAAGCATTTTGTCAAATTGATGGTATTATCCATAGTGCGGGCATAATAAATGACGCATACATCATAAATAAAAAAGAAAAAGAGATGGAAAAAGTAATAGCACCAAAAGTATATGGAACAGTATGGCTAGATGAAGTAACAAAAAATGAAGAATTAGATTTCTTTGTTATGTTCTCATCAATATCAGCAACGCTAGGAAATTCTGGTCAGACAGATTATTCGTATGCGAATTCTTTTATGGATTATTATGCAGTCAAAAGAGAGAAAATGAAACAACATCATAAACGATATGGCAAGAGCATAGCAATTAATTGGCCTTTATGGCGAGATGGCGGAATGAGAGTAGATCAAGAAACACAAAAGCATATTGAAAAGACAATGGGATTAAAGGCTTTAGAAACTCAGACAGGTATTGATGCGTTCATTTTCAGTTTACAACAAACTACTTCTCAATTAATCGTTGTACAAGGTGATAAGAAAAAACTAAGGAATACAATGAATAAAACTAAGGATAATGGTGTAAAGGAAACCAAAGCTTTAGAAATAATTGAGGTAGATGATGATGAGCTATTTAATAAGCTTCAGCGAGATTTAACTCATATCGTATCAGATATACTAAAGTTAAATGTTAAGGACATTGATCTAGATGAAGACATGAGTGGGTTTGGATTTGATTCGATTTCCTTTACGGGGTTTAGTAATAAGCTTAACGATAAATTTAATATTCATGTTATGCCATCCTTATTTTATGAGCATCCCTCTCTGTTATCACTTTTAAGATATCTTCTTATGGAATACAGAGAAATATTGAGTTGTTATTATGTAGATGTTGTTAAAACGGTTAATGTTAATCCAATTATGAACAATGAGGATGGTTTGCCAGCAATAGAACAAATGAAAACAAGAACTAGATTTAAGCTGCAAGACAATAGATTAAAAATATCAGATGCTTTAATGATAGAGAACGAACCAATTGCAATAGTTGGAATGAGCGGAGTAATGCCACAGTCAGATACTCTTGAAGAATTCTGGAATCAAATCAGGGATGAAAAAGATTTAATTACCGAAATTCCAAAAGATAGATGGGATTGGGAAAAAATATATGGGGATGCAAAGAGCGAAACCAATAAGACTAAAATAAAATGGGGAGGCTTCATGAAAGAAGTGGACAAGTTTGATCCGCTGTTCTTTGGCATTTCACCAAGAGAAGCAGAGCTTATGGATCCACAACAAAGAATATTCTTAGAAATAGTATGGAACACCTTAGAGGATGCAGGGTATAAATCAAAAGATATTGCTGGAACAAATATGGGCGTGTTTGTTGGCGTTGCAACGTCTGAGTATAGTAATCTTTTGAAAGATTATCACGTTGACATTCAATCACAGACTTCGACAGGAAGTGCGCACTCCGTTCTTGCGAACAGAATATCCTACCTATTGAATATTCATGGCCCAAGTGAACCAATAGATACAGCATGTTCGAGTTCATTGACAGCAGTTCATAGGGCAGTTGAAGCGATCCGACAAGGTTATTGTGATATGGCAATAGCTGGAGGGGTGAACGTATTAGTCACTCCTGAAAATTACATCGCCTTTAATAAGGCGGGGATGCTAAGTGAAGATGGAAGGTGTAAAACCTTTGATAAGAGCGCAAACGGTTATGTTAGAGGGGAAGGTTCAGGAGCTTTGCTTTTGAAACCATTAAGTCACGCGATAAAAGATGGCAATCATATTTATGGTCTAATTAAAGGCAGTGAGATTAATCATGGTGGACACGTTAGTTCGTTAACAACACCCAATCCAAATGCGCAAGCAGAGGTCATTTATAAAGCATGGAAGAAAGCGGGAGTAGATCCATCAACGATAGAATATATAGAAGCTCATGGAACGGGCACAAGCCTAGGAGATCCAATAGAAATCAACGGATTAAAAAAAGCTTTTGAGCAATTGTATTTAGATTGGGGTAAGAAACCAAGTGAGATCAAACACTGTGGTATTGGGTCTGTAAAGACGAATATCGGACATCTTGAAGCGGCAGCGGGTGTTGCTAGTATCATTAAAGTATTGCTTTCAATCAAGAATAATCAAATACCTGGAAGCATTCATTTAAACGAGTTGAATCCATATATTCAGTTAGATAAAAGCCCACTATATATAGTAAAGCGAACACAGGATTGGAAAAGCAAATCAGACGTTCCTAGGAGAGCAGGTATAAGTTCCTTTGGATTTGGTGGAACGAATGCTCATGTGGTTATAGAAGAATTCATAACACCAGAAGAAAGCATTTTAATGAAGGAAGAGCCACAGATCATTGTTTTATCTGCAAAAAACAAAGATAGACTAAAGGAATATGTAGAAATTTTAGTGAAGTATATCGAAAAGAGCAACACTACATCTGCCAATCATATGCTTGAACAAAAGCTTATACATCATATTGAGGAGGATGTGCTTAAAATAACTGCCAAGGTTATTGATGTTCCAGATTATGAAATAGATAACAACAAAACGTTAGATGAGTATGGTTATGATCCGGTTAATACAACAGAGTTGTATGCTAGGATATGGCAAATGTATAACATCGAAGAGGTGAAAGCATTAGCAGATCACTATGTATCTATCGAGTATATAGCACAGTATTTATATGAGAATCACAGAGATCTAATAATGAAATTTTACCCTCAAGTAGAAGTTGATTCCAATATACAAATAATAGCAAATATGAATTTATCTGATATTGCCTATACATTACAGGTAGGACGAGATACAATGCCTGAGCGATTAGCAGTAGTTGTTTCAGATATAGAGTTACTCCTTGAGAAATTAAATCAATATTTAGAAGGTAAGACAGATATAGAAGATTTATATGAAAGAAGTAATACATATAAGAAGAAAAAGAACTTTGATTTTATAGACGGTGAAGAGGGTAATGAATTTATTAAAAACTTAATTAAGAATAAAAGATTAACTAATATAGCGAAATATTGGGTTGATGGAGGTGAAATCGATTGGGATCTTTTACATCATAAGAACAATCAAAGACGTATATCACTTCCTACTTATCCTTTTGCAAGAGAAAGTTATTGGGCACCAGAGAGAAATATAAGCGTAGGTTACTACAATCAACAGGAAGCAATAAGTAAGTTACACCCTATGATAGATAGAAACACTTCTACATTAGAAGAGCAGAAGTTTACAACAGTATTTTCTGGGAAGGAGTTCTATTTTTCAGATCATGTGATAGCAGGAAATAAGATTTTGCCAAGAACAGCATATATTGAGATGGCAAGAGCTGCAAGTGAATTATCAGGAATAGATAATATTCAAAAAATAATAAATATTGTGTGGGCTAGTCCTATAATGTTAAATGACACTTGCGAAGTGCATATCTGTCTTTATCAAGAAGAGGATTCAATTGATTATGAGGTTCGTACGATTAATGACGATGGTTTGAGTATATTAAACGGACAAGGTACATTGATGTTAGAGGGCAAGGATTTTTCAAATGGTTATGAACAAATAATTGATATTCCATCAATTAGGCAAAGATGTACAAAGTTTATTAGTAGCGAGCAATTCTATAAGAGATATTCTGAAAATGGATATGAATATGGGAAAAGCTTAAGATCAATAAAAGAATTGTATATTGGTAATGGAGAAGTACTGGCACAGCTCACATTCCCAGAAGAAGTTACTACGCAGCTTCAAGATATCACACTTCATCCATCCCTAATGGAGGGTGCCTTTCAATCCGTGGCAGCTATAGTAGCTGAAGGAGATACAACAACTTATTTACCGTTTGAACTAGGCGAAATTGAGATTTTAGGTAAACTTGAGAAAAATTGTTATGCGTATACTACCTTAGTATCAGTTGATAGTAGCATGACAAAGTATAATCTTGAGTTAGTAAATGAAGAAGGAATTATTTTGATTAAAATAAAAGGTTTCTCGCTGCGGGCCATTTCTACAGAGGCTATTGTTGAAGAGAGCGAGACCGTTTACTACACGAGTAATTGGAAACAAAGGAAGTTGATTTATAATGAAAACAAGGTAGCTGTAGGGAACCTTCTTGTATTTGATCAGGAGGTAAGTCTGCTTAATGGGCTAGTAGATAGTACACAAATCAGTGCAAATACAGTAACATCAGTTAAACTTGGTGCAAAATTTGTTGAAGTGAATGAAGGCGAATATGAAATTAATCCTGCCAATGATAAAGACTATATGAAATTATTGCAAAGGTTGGAGGAAAAAAACCGCATACCGTCTACGATACTTCATTTTTGGAGTAAGGAAGTAAGGGGATTTAAAGAAGACACTCAATATAAAGAAGCTAAGATTGGAGTGAATGTAAATACTGACACTGGACACTTGAAAAAAGAGCTTGTTACAAGTGTTTATTCGATATACCATTTAAGCCAATCATTATTAAAGCAAAAAATTGACACGCCTATTCAACTTGTATATGGGTATGCAATTGATGAAAATTTTGGGAAGCCACATTTTGAAGCAGTTAAGGGCTTACTAAAAACAGCCTGTATTGAAACTTCTAAATTGAAGTATAAGTCAATCGGTTACGACACCGAGAATAGCTTAGAACTGCATAGCTTACTTATCTCTGAGTTAAAATCTGAGGACAATGAGGTGCTTTACCAAGGGACTCAAAGGCACATAAAATCTATTGTTGAAATAGATGAAATTGAAATTACAGCGAAGCCAAAGGAATCTCTTTTAAAGAATAAAGGCGTTTACTTGATTACAGGAGGTGCAGGTGGTTTAGGTCAGATATTTGCTAAGCATTTGGCGAAAGAATATCAAGCAAGATTGGTACTTGTGGGTAGGTCAAAACTTACGAAGGATAAGCAATCTCAAATTAATTTATTAAAGAAATATGGTGCTGCTGTAATCTATGTTCAAGCAGATATTTCTAAAAAAGAAGAGGTAGATCAGCTTATTACGAAAGCTAAAGATGAGTATAAAGAAATAAATGGTATCATCCACAGTGCAGGGGTTATTAGAGATTCTTATTTAATCAATAAAATAGAAGAAGAAATGACAGCAGTACTAAATCCAAAAGTATATGGGACTATGTGGTTGGATGAGGCGACGAAAAAAGAGCCGTTAGATTGAAGAGCGTATCAATTAATTGGCCTCTATGGCGTGAAGGTGGTATGAAGGTTGACCAGCAAACAGAAATATTGCTTCGAAAAAATTTTGGCTTTAAGCTTTTTGAAACTGAAATAGGAATTGACACCTTTGAATTAAGCTTATTACAGTCAGAATCACAGCTTATTGTATTACAGGGCGATAAAATAAAAATAAACAATGCGATCAAAGGAAATCAAGAGAAAGATGTAAAAGAAATAACGGTAAAAGCAACAAATACTATTGAAATACTAGAAGCGGATGAAAAGGATATTTTAAATAAATTACAGGGTGACTTAAAGCAAATCATTGCAGAAATTCTAAAGCTTCAAATAAAGGATATAGATATTGATGAAGATATGAGCGGTTTTGGATTTGATTCAATTTCTTTTACAGAGCTCAGTAACAAACTCAATGATCAATTTAATATACAGGTTATACCAGCCTTATTTTATGAGCATCCTTCACTGTTGTCACTTTTAAAATTCCTTTATAAAGAATATAGTGAAATATTGAGTTGCCATTATATTGATACCGTTAGAACTGTTAATATTAAGCCAATCATCAATGATGGGGATGGGATTCCGGTATTAGAACAAATAAAAGCAAGGACTAGGTTTAAGCCATTAAACAATAAAGCACAAACAACATCGTACGAACCAATTGCAATCGTTGGAATGAGTGGGGTAATGCCGCAGTCAGAAACCCTAGAAGAATTCTGGAAGCATTTAAAGGATGGGGAAGATTTAATTACTGAAATTCCAAAAGACAGATGGGATTGGGAAAAAATATATGGTGATGCCAATAGTGAAGAGAACAAGACTAAAATAAAATGGGGAGGCTTCATGAAAGAAGTGGATAAGTTTGATCCACTGTTCTTTGGTATTTCTCCAAGAGAAGCAGAGCTCATGGATCCCCAACAAAGAATTTTCTTAGAAACAGCATGGAAGACTATAGAAGATGCCGGATACAAGTCAAAGGATATTGCTGGAACAAATATGGGAGTGTTTGTGGGGGTTGCATCGTCTGATTATAGTAAGCTCTTGAAAGAATATAATGTTGCCATTCAGGCGCAAACTGCATCAGGAAGTGATCACGCCATTCTCGCGAATAGAATATCATACCTATTGAATATCCATGGCCCAAGTGAGCCAATAGATACGGCATGTTCTAGTTCGTTGACTGCAGTCCATAGGGCAGTTGAAGCGATACAACATGGTTATTGTGATATGGCAATAGCTGGTGCAGTGAATCTATTAGTGAGTCCTGAAAATTATATTGCCACTAATAAGGCGGGGATGTTAAGTGAAGAGGGAAGGTGTAAAACCTTTGATAAGAGTGCAAATGGTTATGCTAGAGGTGAAGGTTCAGGTGCGTTGCTTTTAAAACCGCTAAGCCATGCCATTAAAGAGGGTAATCATATTTATGGTCTTATTAAAGGCATTGAAATAAATCATGGCGGACATGTTAGCTCGTTAACCACGCCAAATCCAAATGCTCAAGCAGAGGTCATATTTAAAGCCTGGAAGAAAGCGGGAATAGATCCATCAACAATAGACTATATAGAGGCTCATGGAACGGGAACAAGTTTAGGAGATCCAATAGAAATAAATGGATTAAAAAAAGCTTTCGAGCAATTGTATATAGAATGGGGTAAGAAGCCAAGTGAGATCAAACACTGCGGCATTGGATCTGTAAAGACGAATATTGGTCATCTTGAAACAGCAGCAGGTATTGCGGGTATGATAAAAGTTTTACTTTCAATTAAAAATAATCAGATACCTGCAAGCATTCATTTAAACGAGGTGAATCCATATATCCAGTTAGACAATAGCCCACTATATATTGTAAAGCAAACACAGGATTGGAAAAGCAAGTCGGATCTTCCTAGGAGAGCTGGTATAAGTTCCTTTGGGTTTGGAGGAACAAATGCCCATGTTGTGATTGAAGAATACATGGAACCACAAAAAAGCCTTGTAAATAATCAAGAGCCACAAATTATTGTATTATCAGCGAAAAACAAAGATAGGTTAAAGGAATATGTTAAGGCTTTAGTAAAACATATTGAAACTAATAATACTAATTTATCTGATGTTGCATATACGCTACAGATAGGGCGTGATCCAATGCCTGAACGATTAGCAGTAGTGGCTTCTGATATTAAGGTACTCCTTGGAAAATTAAATTGCTATCTAGAAGGTAAGGCGGATATAGAAGATTTACATGAAAAAATGCCTACACAAAACAAGCAAAAATCCTTCGATTTTATAGAGGGTGAAGAGGGTATAGGAGAAGTGGATTGGGAGCTTTTACATGATAAGAGCAATCAAAGACGAATATCACTTCCTACATATCCCTTTGCAAGAGAGAGTTATTGGGTGCCAGAAAGAAATACTAGCTTAGGCGGTTACAATAAGCAGGAGTCAATAAGTGTGTTACACCCAATGATAGATAGAAATACATCTACATTAGAAGAACAAAAGTTTGTTACGGTATTTTCAGGCAAGGAGTTCTTTCTTTCAGATCATGTGATAGCAGGAAATAAGATTTTACCAGAATTAGCTTATATTGAAATGGCAAGAGCTGCAAGTGAACTATCTGGAATAGAGAATCTTAGAAAAATAAAAGATATTGTGTGGGCAAAACCTATCATAATAAATGATTCTTGTGAAGTGCAAGTTAATCTTTATCCAGAAGAGGGTTCAATTGACTATGAGATTAGTACGATTAATAATAATTGCTCGAGGCTAGTACACGGTCAAGGTAGATTGATAATAGGTAGCGAAAATTTAACAAATGGTTATGAACATAATATAGACCTTCAGTCGATTAAAGAAAGATGTACAAAGTATATTAGTAAAGAGCAATTCTATAAAAGATATTCGGAAACTGGATGTGAATACGGAAAGAGTTTAAAATCAATAAAAGAATTGTATGTAGGAGAAGGAGAAGTGCTAGCACAGCTCATATTTCCTGAAGGTGTTAATACACAACTTCAAGATATCAGACTTCATCCATCACTAATGGAAGGTGTCCTCCAGACGGTAACGACAGCAACTTATCTACCTTATGCATTAGGTGAAATTGAGATTATAAACGAGTTTAAAGAAATATGTTATGCATATTCTACTTTAGTATCAGAAAATGTAAATATAAAAAAATACAACATTGATGTAGTAGACGAAGAAGGGATGTTTATAGTAAGGATTAAAGATTTCACCCTAGAAGCGGTGAAAACAATTGATCAAACTGATGATGAAGTGCAAAGTGAGACACTTTATTTCACTAGCAAGTGGAAACCTTGTAGCTTAATTGAACATGAAAAAGAGACAATCGCAGGTAATATTCTTGTATTTGATCAGGAGAAGAGTTGCCTAAATGTGCTAGAAGATAGTATTCAAATTGGCATAAATACAGTAACTTACGTAAGATGTGGAACAAATTATACTGAAGTAGGTGAAAGCGAATATGAAATTGATCCTTCAAATTATAAAGACTATGTAAAGCTATTGCACTCTTTGAAGGAAAAAAACCGTATACCAGCTGTAATATTACATCTTTGGAGTAAAAAAGAGCTGAGTACTGACCAGGAACACTTGAAAGAAGAACTTATGTCAAGCGTTTATTCAGTATACCATTTAAGCCGTTCGTTATTGAAAGAAAAAATAGAAAATCCTATTCAAATTATATACGGATATTTTATTAACGAGAATTTTGGGAAACCACATTTTGAAGCTGTTAGTGGTTTGCTAAAAACAGCATGTCTTGAAAGTTCTAAAATTGATTATAAATCAATTGGCTATGACAACAAAAACAGCTTAGAACTACAAAGCATAATTATATCGGAGTTAAAATCCAAAGATAAAGATATTGTATATCAAGAGGGAGAAAGGATCGTAAAATCTCTTGAAGAAATAGCAGAAATTGAAAATAGTGTTAAAGAAAATAAGACACTATTAAAAGATAAAGGTGTTTATCTGATTACAGGAGGTGCAGGTGGGTTAGGTCAGATATTTGCTAAGCATTTGGCGAAAGAATATCAAGCAAGATTGGTACTTGTGGGTAGGTCAAAACTTACGAAGGATAAGCAATCTCAAATTGATTTATTAAAGAAATATGGTGCTGCTGTAATATATATTCAAGCAGATATTTCTAAAAAAGAAGAAGTAGATCAGCTTATTACGAAAGCTAAAGAGGAGTATAAAGAAATAAATGGTATCATCCACAGTGCAGGGGTTATTAGAGATTCTTATCTAATCAATAAAATAGAAGAAGAAATGACAGCAGTACTAAATCCAAAAGTATATGGGACTATGTGGTTGGATGAGGCGACGAAAAAAGAGCCGTTAGATTCGGGAAGAGCGTATCAATTAATTGGCCTTTGTGGAGAGATGGAGGTATGAGAGTCGATCAACAAACAGAAAGACTTCTTGAAAATACCTTAGGCTTTAGGCTTTTTGAAACGCAAACAGGTCTTGAAGCTTTCGAATTTAGCTTAAAACAGGCTGCATCTCAATTAATTGTTGTACAAGGGGATAAGAGTAAACTAAGGAATACAATTCATAAAACTAAAGAATATGTATTAAAAGAAATAGAGGTTTTAGAAATCAGTGAGGTAGATGATAACGAGCTATTCAATAAGCTTGAAAGAGATTTAACACACATTGTATCAGACATATTAAAGTTGAATGTTAAGGATATTGAACTAGATGAAGACATGAGTGAATTTGGGTTTGATTCCATTTCATTTACTGAGTTTAGTAACAGACTCAATTCCAAATTTGATTTGAAAGTTATGCCAGCATTATTTTATGAGCATCTTTCACTATTATCACTTTTTAAATATCTTATTAAAGAATACAGGGAAATATTGAGTTGTCATTATAATGATGCTGGTAGTACGGTTAATGCTAAGCTAAACGTCAAGACTGGGGATGCTTTACCGGCCGTAGAACAAATAAAAGCAAGGACTAGGTTTAAGCTATTAAACAATAAATTACAAACAACATCTTACGAACCAATTGCAATAGTTGGAATGAGTGGGGTAATGCCGCAGTCAGAAACCCTTGAAGAATTCTGGAAGCATCTAAAGAATGGGGAAGATTTAATTACTGAAATTCCCAAAGATAGATGGTCTTGGGAAGAAATATATGGTGATGCTAAGACGGAAGCTAACAAGACTAAAATAAAGTGGGGAGGCTTCATGAAAGAAGTGGACAAGTTTGATCCACTGTTCTTTGGTATTTCTCCAAGAGAAGCAGAGCTTATGGATCCCCAACAAAGAGTATTTTTAGAAACAGTATGGAAGACCATAGAAGATGCGGGCTACAAATCAAAGGACATAGCAGGGACAAATATGGGCGTATTTGTCGGCGTTGCTGCCTCTGATTATAGTAATCTTATGAAAGAACATAAGGTTGATATCCAGCCACAAACTTCAACTGGATGTGCTCACGCCGTTCTTGCGAATAGAATATCATACCTATTGAATATCCATGGTCCAAGTGAACCAATAGATACTGCATGCTCCAGTTCGCTGACGGCAGTTCATAGGGCAGTCGAAGCCATTCGACAAGGTTATTGTGATATGGCAATAGCTGGTGCGGTAAACCTATTAATCAGTCCTGATAATTTCATTGTCAATAATAAAGCAGGGATGTTAAGTGAAGATGGTAGATGTAAAACTTTTGATATGAGTGCAAATGGTTATGTTAGAGGCGAAGGGGCAGGTGCGTTGCTTTTGAAACCGCTAAGCCATGCCATAAAAGAGGGTAACCATATATATGGTCTCATTAAAGGGAGTGAAATTAATCATGGCGGACATGTTAGCTCGTTAACCACGCCAAATCCAAATGCTCAAGCAGAGGTTATATTTAAAGCCTGGAAGAAAGCGGGAATAGATCCATCAACAATAGACTATATAGAGGCTCATGGAACGGGAACAAGTTTAGGAGATCCTATAGAAATTAACGGCTTAAAAAAAGCTTTTGAGCAATTGTATATGGAATGGGGTAAGACGCCAAGTGAGATCAAACACTGCGGCATTGGATCTGTAAAGACGAATATTGGTCATCTTGAAACAGCAGCAGGTATTGCTGGGGTTATAAAAGTATTGCTTTCAATTAAGAACAATCAGATACCTGCAAGCATTCATATAAACGAGGTGAACCCATATATCCAGTTAGACAATAGCCCACTATATATTGTAAATCAAACACAGGATTGGAAAAGCAAATCGGACCTTCCTAGGAGAGCCGGTATAAGTTCTTTTGGGTTTGGTGGAACAAATGCCCATGTCGTGATTGAAGAATACATGGAACCACAAAAAAGCCTTGAAAATAATCAAGAGCCACAAATTATTGTATTATCAGCGAAAAACAAAGATAGGTTAAAGGAATATGTTAGCGCTTTGGTAAAACATATTGAAACTAACAATACTAATTTATCTGATGTTGCATATACACTACAGATTGGGCGGGATCCAATGCCTGTACGATTAGCAGTAGTGACTTCAGATATTGAGGTACTCCTTGAAAAGTTAAATTTCTATCTAGAAGGTAAGGCGGATATAGAAGATTTACATGAAAAAATGCCTACACAAAACAAGCAAAAATCCTTCGATTTTATAGAGGGTGAAGAGGGTATTTAGTGGAGGGGAAATAGATTGGGAGCTTCTATATAATAAGAACAGCCAAAGACGTATATCACTTCCTACATATCCGTTTGCAAGAGAAGGTTATTGGATACCAGCGGGAAATACAAGTGTAAGTGGCTACAATCAGCAGGAAGTATTAAGAAAGTTACACCCTATGATAGATAGAAACACTTCTACATTAGAAGAGCAGAAGTTTACAACAGTATTTTCTGGGAAGGAGTTCTATCTTTCGGATCATGTGATAGCAGGAGATAAGATCCTACCGGGAGTAACTTATATTGAGATGGCAAGAGCTGCAAGTGAACTATCTGGATTGGATCATATCCAAAAGATAAAAGATATTGTATGGATCAGACCGATTAAAATAGAGGAATGTTCAAGAGAGATTCAGATCTGTTTATACCCAAATCAAAATAACGTGGGTTATGAGATAAGTTCAATAAATGAGGATGGTACAAAGCTATTACATGGGCAAGGGAAAATGTTAATAGGTATGGAAAACACATTCTATAACAATGAGGAACCTATCAATTTGGAGTCCATTAAACAAAGATGTACAAACCATATCAGCAAAGAAGCATATTACAATAGGTACATAGAAGCTGGCTATGAATATGGAAAAAGCCTTCAATCAATGGAAGAAATATATGTTGGTAAAGGAGAAGCACTGGCACTGCTAATATTCCCAGCGGGAGTGAATACTCAGCTTCAAGATATCAGACTTCATCCATCTCTAATGGATGGTGCTTTTCAAACAATAGCTGCGTTAGTAGACGAAAGAGATGCAACTGCTTATCTACCCTTCGCACTTGGGGAAATTGAGATTATAAGGAACTTAAAAGAAAAATGTTATGCATATACTACATTAGTGTCAGAAACCTTTAATATCAAAAAGTACAACATTGACGTAGTAGATGAAGAAGGGATGCTTTTATTGAGATTTAAGGACTTCTCCTTACGAGGGGTACAAATGATTCATCAAGCTGATGTAGCAGCACAGAGTGAAACGCTATATTATAGCTGTCATTGGGAACAAAGAGCACTGATTGAGGTAGAAGAAAAGGTTACATTAGAAAGTATTCTTTTATTTGATCAAGATGAAAATCTTTATAAAGTTTTAAAAGAAACCCACAGAGAAAGAAAAATAACGCTTGTAAAAGTAGGAGCAAGTTATAAAGAAGTTAGTGACGACGAATATGAAATTAATCCAGCAAACCACGAAGATTATGTAAAAATGTTAAAATCTTTAGAAAAGAAAAAGAATATACCTACCCATATCTTGCATTTGTGGAACATACAAAAATGTGAACAAATAGATTTAGGTGCTTATTCGGTATACCATTTAAGCCGTGCATTGGTAGAACAAAAATTAAATAAACATCTAAAGTTTGTATTTGGCTATTCAGTAGAAGGGGAAAAAGGGTATTCACACCATGAAGCTGTCGGAAGTCTGCTGAAGACCGTTTGTCTAGAAACTACTAAAATTGGATATAAAACCATAGGCTTCAATACAAAAAGAACAATAGATATATTGGATATACTTCTGTCAGAGCTAAAAGCAGAGGATAAAGAAATTAAGTATCAAGATGGGCAAAGGCTCGTAAAATACATATATGAAATAGAAGAAATTGAAAATACTGAGAAAGAACATAAATCTCTTATAAAGCATAAAGGAGTTTACCTAATTACGGGAGGTGCAGGAGGTTTAGGGCAGATATTTGCTGAGCACTTAGCTAAGGTCTATCACGCAAGATTAGTACTTGTTGGTAGGTCAGAACTTACGAAGGAGAAGCAATTAAAAATTGATCTCTTAAAAAAATATGGTGCTGAAGTAATCTATATTGAAGCAGATATTTCTAAGAAGGAAGAGGTAGATCAGCTTATTACTAAAGCTAAGGTTGAGTATAAAGAAATAAATGGCATCATCCACAGTGCAGGAGTTATTAGAGATTCCTATTTAATCAATAAATCAGAAGAAGAAATGACTGCAGTACTAGATCCAAAGGTATATGGGACGCTGTGGCTGGATGAGGCAACTAAAGATGAGCCATTAGATTTTTTTGTTATGTTTTCATCAATAACTGCAGTACTTGGTAATGCAGGTCAAACAGATTATGCCTATGCCAATAGTTTTATGGATAGCTATGCAAATTACAGAGAGAAATTGAAACAACAAGTAGAGCGCCAAGGAAAGAGTATATCAATTAATTGGCCACTATGGCGTGAGGGTGGTATGAAGGTTGATCAGCAGACTGAAATATTGATTGAGAAGAATTTCGGTTTGAAGCTTTTTGAAACGGAAATAGGAATTGACACCTTTGAATTAAGCTTATTGCAGTCAGCAACACAGTTTATCGTATTACAGGGTGATAGAAAAAAGATAAATAATGCAATCAAAAAAAATCAAGAGAAAGTTATTATAGAAACAGAAACTATAGAAATTTTGGAGGCCGATGAAAAGAATATCCTAGAAAAATTACAAGAAGATTTAAAGCAAATCATAGCAGGAATTCTAAAACTACAAATAAGTGATATAGATTTGGATGAAGATATGAGTGGCTTTGGGTTTGATTCGATTTCTTTTACTGAATTTAGCAATGCTTTAAATGATAAGTATTTAATAGATATCATGCCTTCTATTTTTTATGAGCACACAACAATAATCTCGCTGATAGAATACCTGCTAGAAACTTATAAAGTTAAATTTGGGAACTATTTTGGCAAAAAGGTTAAAAAAGTAGATCATCAAGAAGTATTGAATAAGGTAGAAGAAATACCTGTAATAGAAACCAAAAGCAGATTAAGATTTAATAATTATCCTGTTTCAAGAGTGATACCACATATAGAGCATATGAAGGAGCCGGTAGCTATTGTTGGATTAAGTTGCGTTATGCCGGGATCAGAAAATCATCGAGAATTTTGGAATAATATCGAGAATGAGAAAGATTTAATTACAGAGATTCCGAGAGATAGATGGGACTGGAAAGCATATTATGGTGACCCTATCAATGAAGCCAATAAAACGAATATTAAGTGGGGAGGCTTCATTAGAGATATTGACAAATTTGATCCGTTGTTCTTTGGTATTTCACCACGAGAAGCCGCATTAATGGATCCGCAACATAGGATATTTATAGAAAATGTATGGAGAGCAATAGAAGATGCAGGATATAAGGCGAGCGATCTAGCAGGAACTAGAACAGGGGTCTTTATTGGAGCAGGGGCTTGTGATTATAGTTACTTATTAAAAGAGAGTGGAATAGATTTACATGCACAAATAACAACGGGTACATCGTTTTCAATTATGGCAAATCGTGTATCTTATCAATTGGATTTGCGTGGGCCAAGTGAAATCATTGATACTGCTTGCTCGAGTTCTTTGGTTGCACTACATCGTGCCGTTGAGGCAATACAAAAAGATGGTTGTGAAATGGCTTTTGCAGGAGGCATTAATGCCTTGCTCAATCCAGAAACCTTCATTACACTTTCAAAGGCTGGAATGCTTTCAGAAGATGGAAGGTGTAAAACCTTTGATAAACGTGCCAATGGTTATGTCAGAGGTGAAGGTTGCGGTGTTCTGCTTTTGAAGCCTTTAAGTAAAGCAATTAAAGATCACGATACCATTTATGCGGTAATAAAAGGGTGTGCTGTCAACCACGGAGGGCATGCGAACACCATGACGACACCTAATCCAAATGCACAAGCAGAGTTAATCGTTAGTGCCTGGGAAGAGTCAAAGATTGATCCTACGACAATAGGATATATTGAAGCCCATGGTACGGGAACTAGCCTAGGAGATCCAATTGAAATCAATGGATTAAAGAAAGCATTTGAGCAATTATGTAAAAATTCGGACATTGCAACGCTTGACAGAGCTTATTGTGGAATTGGCTCAGTGAAAACAAACATTGGACATCTTGAATTCGGTGCGGGTATAGCAGGTGTTATAAAAGTCATACTTGCTATGAAGAACAAAAAGATACCAGCAAGTATTCATTTTGAGGAACAAAATCCTTATATTAAATTGGAAGAGAGTCCATTTTATATAGTAGATAAAACAATTCAATGGGAGGCTCTTAAAGATGACAATAATAACTTGGTTCCAAGACGTGGAGGGGTTAGCTCATTTGGCTTTGGCGGTGTAAACGCACATATTGCATTAGAGGAGTATCTAGTTCCAACGGCTACTGTTGCGGAGGAGTCTATTAAACCACAAATGATTATTCTATCTGCTAAGAGTGAAGAACGCCTTAAAGCATATGCGAAGGATTTAATAGAATATATTGATCAGCAACAAGTGATGGAGGCACAAGAACCGCAACATAGTACGAATATTTCAGATATTGCTTATACCTTGCAAGTTGGAAGAGAAGAAATGGATGTAAGGATGGCTATTATAGCCAGTCATTTATCAGAGCTAAGAGATAAATTAACTTCTTATTATAGAGATGAAGAAAATGCAGATCTCTTTATAGGGAATGTAAAGAATAATAAAGACAAAATTAATTTATTAATTACAGGTGAAAAAGGTAAAAATTATATAAAAAGTATTGTAGAGGATGGTGAGTTAAGGCAAATAGCAAAATTGTGGATATCTGGGATTAAGATAGAATGGTCAAGTCCAGATCAAGAAAATAATAGAAAACGCATATCACTTCCTACATATCCATTTGCAAAAGAAAGCTATTGGGTACCAGAGAGAGATAAAAGTGAAGGTAATAACAATCAGTGTCAGTTGATCAGTAAGCTACACCCGATGATAGACAGAAACACTTCAACCTTAGAAGAACAGAGATTTACAACAGTATTTTCAGGGAAAGAGTTCTTTCTTTCAGATCATATTATTGAAGGAAGTAAGATTCTGCCAGGAGTAACTTATATTGAGATGGCAAGAGCTGCAAGTGAATTATCTGGAATGAATCATATTCGAAAAATAAAAGATATTGTATGGATTAGACCTATGATAATAGATGAGGTTTCAAGAGAGGTACATATTTATTTATACCCAAATCAGGATAATGTCGAATATGAGATTGGTACAATAAATGAGGAAGGTACATATTTATTACATGGTCAAGGTAAAATGCGAATAGGTATAGAAAACACCTTCAATACCAATGATGAACCTATCAATCTAGAGTCCATTAAACAAAGATGCACAAACCATATCAGCAAAGAAGCATATTACAATAGATACATAGAAGCTGGTTATGAGTATGGAAAAAGCCTTCAATCAATGGAAGAATTGTATGTTGGTAAAGGAGAAGCACTGGCACTGCTAATATTCCCAGCGGGAGTGAATACCCAGCTTCAAGATATCAGACTTCATCCATCTCTAATGGACGGTGCTTTCCAAACAATAGCTGCGTTAGTAGACGAAGGAGATGCGACTGCTTATCTACCCTTTGCACTCGGTGAGATTGAGATTATAAGAGACTTTAAAGAAAAATGCTATGCATATACTACTTTAGTATCAGAAAAAATTAATATTAAAAAGTATAACATTGACGTCGTAGATGAAGAAGGGATGCTGCTAGTAAGATTTAAGGATTTCTCCTTACGAGGTATCCAAACAGTCGATCAAGTGGCAATAGCAGTACAGAGCGAAACTCTTTATTATAGTAGTCAGTGGGAACAAAAAGAATTCATAGATGTAGAACAACAAAAGGTTGAGTTAAGAAGCATTCTTTTGTTTGATACAGAAGAAGGTCTCTATAAAGCAATAAAGGAAACGGATAGAGAAAGTGAAGTAACACTTGTAAAAGTAGGAGCAAGTTATAAGGTAGTTAGTGAAGATGAATATGAAATAAATCCTTCGAATCACAATGACTATATAAAATTAGTACAAGCTTTGAAAGAAAAGAAGCGCATACCTTCTGTTATACTTCATTTTTGGAGTAAAGATAATACGAAGTTTATTGAAGAGAGGAATACGGAGCCTGAACACTTGGAAAAAGAGCTTATGACAAGTGTTTATTCCGTATACCATTTAAGTGGATCGTTATTGAAGGAAAAAATAGACACACCAATTCAAATTGTATATGCCTATTCTGTAAATGGACTTAAAGGACATTCACACTATGAAGCTGTCGGAAGTCTGTTAAAAACCATATGTTTTGAAACCTCTAAAATTGGGTATAAAACGATTGGTTTTAACCTAACGAATGCGGAGGGCGAGTATCCTTTGACTACAGAAATAGCGGTAGATATATTGGATATACTGTTATCAGAGCTAAAATCAGAGGATAAGGAGGTCATTTATCAGGAGGGTCACAGATCAGTAAAAGTAATAAGTGCTATTGATAATATTGAGAAAAATCAAAGTGAGATACCACTCATAAAAGATAAAGGGGTATACATCATAACAGGAGGCGCAGGAGGTTTAGGTTTCATATTTGCTGAGCACTTAGCTAAAGTCTATCAAGCAAGATTGGTACTTGTTGGAAGGTCAGACCTTACTAAGGATAAGCAATCTCAAATCGATCTTCTAAAGGGATATGGTGCTCAAGTAGCCTATGTTAAAGCAGATATTTCTAAAAAAGAAGATGCAGATGAGCTTATTACTAAAGCTAAAGATGAGTATAAAGAAATAAATGGCATCATTCACAGCGCAGGGGTTATTAGAGATTCTTATTTGATTAATAAAACAGAAGAAGAACTTACAGCAGTATTTGCTCCAAAAGTATATGGAACTCAGTGGTTGGATGAGGCGACGAAAGATGAGCCATTAGATTTTTTTGCTATGTTTTCATCAATAACCTCTGTACTTGGTAATGCAGGTCAAACAGATTATGCCTATGCCAATGGTTTTATGGATAGCTATGCAATTTATAGAGAGAAAATGAAGCAGCATAAAAAACGCCAAGGAAAGAGTATATCAATTAATTGGCCATTATGGCGTGAGGGTGGTATGAAGGTTGATCAGCAGACCGAAATATTGCTTGAAAAGAACTTTGGTTTAAAGCTTTTTGAAACGGAGATAGGAATTGACACCTTTGAATTAAGCTTATTACAGCCAGTGTCACAGCTTATTGTATTGCAGGGTGATAAAAGAAAGATAAATAATACAATCAAAAGAAATCAAGAAAAAGCTGTTAAGGAAACAGAAACTATAGAAATTTTGGAAGCTGATGAAAAGAATATCTTAGAGAAGTTACAAGGAGACTTAAAGCAAATTATAGCAGAAATTCTAAAATTACAGATAAGTGATATTGATTTAGATGAAGATATGAGCGGCTTTGGGTTTGATTCGATTTCTTTTACTGAATTTAGCAATGCTTTAAATAATAAATATTTAATAGATATCATGCCATCTGTTTTTTATGAGCACACAACACTAATTTCGTTGATAAAATATCTACTAGATACTTATAAAGGTATATTAGGTAATTACTTTGGCGAAAAGGTTATAAGAGTAAGTCATCAAGAGGTATCGAATAAGGTGGAAGAAATACCTGTAATAGAAACCAAAGGCAGAACAAGATTTAACAATTACCCTGTTTCAAGAGTGATACCACATATAGAACATAGTAAGGAGCCGGTGGCTATTGTTGGATTAAGTTGCGTTATGCCGGGATCAGAAAATTATCAGGAATTTTGGAATAATATTGAGAATGAAAAAGATTTAATTACAGAAATTCCGAGTGATAGATGGGACTGGAAAGCATACTATGGTGACCCTATCAATGAAGCCAATAAAACGAATATTAAGTGGGGAGGCTTCATGAAGGACATTGACAAATTTGATCCATTGTTCTTTGGTATTTCACCACGAGAAGCCGCATTAATGGATCCGCAACATAGGATATTTATAGAAAATGTATGGAGAGCAGTAGAAGATGCTGGATATAAGGCAAGCGATTTAGCGGGAACGAGAACGGGTGTATTTATAGGGGCAGGAGCTTGTGAGTATCGTTACTTATTAAAGGAAAGTGGTATAGATCTTCATGCGCAGATATCAACGGGTACAGCATTTTCAATCATGGCAAATCGTATATCGTACCAATTAGATTTGCGTGGGCCAAGTGAGGTAATTGATACTGCTTGCTCTAGTTCTTTGGTTGCAATACATCGTGCAGTTGAGGCAATACAAAGAGATGGTTGTGAAATGGCCTTTGCCGGAGGCATTAATGCCTTATTCAGTCCGGAAAATTTTATAACATTTTCTAAGGCTGGAATGCTCTCGCAAGATGGAAGGTGTAAGACTTTTGATAAGAGCGCCAATGGTTATGTAAGAGGTGAGGGATGTGGGGTGGTGCTTTTAAAGCCTTTAAGTAAAGCTATTAAAGACCATGATACCATTTATGCTGTAATAAAAGGGTGTGCTGTCAACCACGGAGGGCATGCGAACACGATGACGACACCTAATCCAAATGCACAAGCAGAGTTAATCGTTAGTGCATGGGAAGAGTCAAATATTGATCCTACGACAATAGGATATATTGAAGCCCATGGAACGGGAACTAGCCTAGGAGATCCAATTGAAATCAATGGATTAAAGAAAGCATTTGAGCAATTATATAAAAACTCGGAAATAACAATGCCAGACAGACCTTATTGTGGAATTGGCTCAGTGAAAACAAACATTGGACATCTTGAATTCGGTGCTGGCATAGCAGGTGTTATAAAAATCATACTTGCTATGAAGAACAAAAAGATACCAGCAAGCATTCATTTTGAAGAACAAAATCCTTATATTAAACTAGAGGACAGCCCTTTTTATATTGTAGACAAAACAATACAATGGGAGGCCTTTAAAGATGATCGTAATAACTGGATTCCTAGACGTGGAGGAGTTAGTTCATTTGGCTTTGGAGGTGTAAACGCACATCTTGCATTAGAGGAGTATCTAGCTCCAACTGCTGCAATTGTAGAGGAGTCAGCTCAACCACAAATCATCATTTTATCTGCTAAGAGTGAAGACCGCCTTAAGGCATATGCAAAGGATTTAATCGAATTTCTTGATCATCAACTAGTGATTGAGGATCAAGAGCCTCAACACTGTGTGAAGGTTTCAGATATTGCTTATACCTTGCAAGTTGGAAGAGAAGAAATGGATGTAAGGATGGCTATTATAGCAAGTCATTTATTAGAACTAAGAGACAAATTAACTTCTTATTATAGAGATGAAGAAAATGCAGATCTCTTTATAGGTAATGTAAAGAACAATAAAGACAAAATTAATTTGTTAATTACAGGTGAAAAAGGTAAAAAATATATAAAGAGTGTTGTAGAAGATGGTGAGTTGAGACAAATAGCTGGATTGTGGATATCTGGGGTTAAGATAGAATGGTCAAGTTCAGACAAAGGAAATCATAGTAAACGTATTGCACTCCCTACATATCCTTTTGCAAGAGAAAGTCATTGGTTTACCGATTTACCAAGTGGAAAAAAATCTAAAACAGCTATTGTATCTGAAACAAATGATTTGCATCCATTAATAAGTAAAAATACTTCTGATTTTTATGAACAGAAATTCACAACAATATTGGATGAAAACCAATTTTATCTTGCAGATCATGTAGTAGCAGGGCAAAAGATGTTGCCTGGTGTTGCTTCTATCGAGATGGCATACATTGCTGGAAAACTCTCTGGGAAAAGAAATATTTCAAAAATTCAAGATATTATATGGATTAGACCAATTATAGTATTAGAGAAGTTAAAAGAAGTTAATATCAGTCTTTCTACAAAGGGAGATGTGATTGATTATGCGATCCAATCGATAAATGAGGACAACAGTCGAACGCTATATTCTCAAGGTAAATTACGAATGGATTTAAAGGACATACAACCTATTCATACATACATTGATATTGGTGCTATAAAGGAACAATGTCAAGTTTTAATAGATAGTCAACAATGTTACAGTAAGTTTAGGGAAAGCGGATTAGAATACGGTTCAAGTTTTAGAACCATAAAAGAGATATACAGTGGTGATAATGAAGCACTCACAGCACTTCAATTACCAAGTGATCTTATAGAAGACTTCAATAAATTTGAGTTACACCCTTCTTTAATGGATGGTGCACTTCAATCAGTAATTGGTATAAAAAATTCAGGGTTAGAGGGAGAGGGTGTACATCTTCCGATTGGCATTGAAGAAATAGAAATCTTTCATCCATTGAGTATCCAATGCTATATATATGCCAAAACAGTTAAGGATTTTGAAAAAGCAGAAGGCCGTAGTAAAAAGTATACGATTGAAATTGTAGACACCAATGGCTTGGTATTGGTTAGAATGAAAGAATTTATGGTAAGGCCGCTTCACAAGACAGTGTCAGAGGAGCAAAACTCATTTAACGTAACTAAGTACGATAACACTGATTTATTAAATAAAGTACAAGAGAAATTAAAACGAATTTTATCGGAAGAAATTAATATGCCAATAACAAGAATTGATGCATATGAACCATTCGAAAAATACGGCATTGATTCCATAATGATTATGAGCTTGAACGGAGTACTTGAAACCCATTTTGGTAACATATCAAAGACATTGCTCTTTGAGTATAAGAATCTTAGAGAGCTTGCAGAATATTTTGCTAAAAACCACAGTGAAAAATTTGAAGAAGGTATGGGTAGCACTGAAGAAATGATACCAAAAGAGATAAATCCTGTAACAGAGGTTAAAACCAATATACCTTTACGTTCTAATAGTGAGAGGTTTGTTAGGTCAGAACAAATTATGAATAAGTCTGAAATTGCAGAAGATGATATTGCAATTATTGGAGTAAGTGGTAGATACCCAATGGCAGATACACTTGATGAGTTCTGGGAAAATCTTAAGGTAGGCAAGGACTGTATTACGGAAGTTCCTAAAGAAAGATGGAATCACGATGCTTATTATGACGCCGACAAAAATAAAAAAGGCAAAAGTTATAGTAAGTGGGGAGGCTTTATTAATGATGTAGACAAGTTTGATCCAATGTTCTTTAATATTTCCCCTAAAGAAGCTGAAATTATGGATCCACAAGAAAGACTTTTTCTTCAAACAGTTTGGCATACAATAGAGGATGCTGGGTATACAAAGTTACGTCTAGAACAGTATAAGGTTGGGGTATTTGCAGGGGTTATGTATAATCACTATCCAATGTATGCTGCGGAAGAATCAATGAAGGGTAATGTTATAGCGGTGAATTCGACCTATGCCTCTATTGCTAATAGAGTATCCTATTATTTTAATCTTAATGGACCAAGTATTTCATTGGATACTATGTGTTCTTCATCTTTAACAGCTATTCACTTAGCGTGTGAAAGTATAAAAAGAGGTGAATGTGACGCTGCTTTAGCAGGGGGCGTAAACGTTACGATTCATCCAAATAAATACATTATGTTAAGTCAAGGTAGGTTTGCCTCTAGTGATGGAAGATGCAGGAGCTTTGGTGAAGGGGGAGACGGTTATGTGCCAGGTGAAGGAGTAGGTACAGTTTTATTAAAACCATTGAAGAAAGCTATACTGGATGGAGACAGAATCTATTCCGTTATTAAAGGAACAGCTATGAACCATGGTGGTAAGACAAATGGTTATGCAGTTCCGAATCCAAAGGCTCAAAGTACTTTGATTTCGGAAGCCTTAATAAAGGCAAAAGTGAATCCTAGAACGATCAGTTATATAGAAGCCCATGGAACAGGAACATCCTTGGGAGATCCTATTGAGATTGCGGGATTACAAAAGGCCTTTGAAGCTTATACACAGGATGCACAGTTTTGCTCAATTGGTTCATCAAAATCTAATATTGGTCATCTTGAATCAGCCGCTGGGATAGCTGCCATAACAAAAGTCATTCTACAAATGAAGTATAAGACCTTGGTGCCTTCCATTCATTCTGAAAACATGAATCCGAATATTAATTTTGAGACCTCACCATTTTATATTCAGCATGAGTTAAAGGAGTGGAAAGCGCCAATTATTGACGGACAAAATTATCCAAGGTGTGCGGGCATTAGTTCGTTTGGTGCGGGTGGATCAAATGCCCATATTATAATGGAGGAATACATAGATTCAATATCACAGCCGAGGGTTACAGTTCGAGAAAAAGAATTAATACTATTATCAGCAAGAGACGAAGATAGGTTAAAAGAATATGCGTTAAGATTATCAACATATCTTGAAAAAATTGAAGCATATGAGAAGCCATCTCTAAGTGGAATTGCATATACGTTGCAAACGGGTAGAGAAGCTATGGAAGAGAGATTAGCCTTAATTGTATCAAATATAGAAGAGTTGCGTGAAAAATTACTAGGGTTTATCAGAAGCGATAAACATATGGAGGCTGTCTATAGGGGAAGCATTAAAACTAGAATAAATCATGAAGACCTTTTTGATACAGTGAAACAGGAAAACAATAGAAAACTGTTTGAATTAAAGCAATACGAGAAGCTTGCTCAAGAATGGACGGTAGGGGAAGCCATTGATTGGAGAACATTATACCGTGATGAGATGAATAAGGTCCTATCACTACCCGTGTACCCATTTGCTAGAGAATATTATTGGATACCAGGCCAAGGAGAAAATAACTTGAATTCTGATGCTAAACAGCAAACTGCAGCAACCCTACACCACTTAGTAGGTAAGAATACATCAACCCTTAATGAGCAATGTTTTGAAACAGTATTTAACGGTAACGAGTTCTTCTTTAAGGACCATGTTGTAGCGGGGCGAAAAATAATGCCAGCAGCAGCATTCATAGAAATGGCTAGAGCTGCAGGGGATTTATCCGAAAACATGAAGGTTTGTAAAATGAAGGATATGATTTGGGTTAAGCCGATAACGATGGATAATATATCCAAGCTAATACAAATAAATCTTATACCAGAGATTGGATTCGTAGAATATGAAATAGTTGAAACGCTAGAGAATGACATAAAAACCATTTATTCAAAAGGTAGATTAATTTATGGTGAACTGACTTTGGATGAGATGGATGAAGTGTTCTTTGATATTGAATCTATTAAAGGAAGGAGTACCGAGGTTATTAGTAGACAACAATGTTATACCGCATTTGATGAGATTGATATACAATATGGTAATCGTTTTAGAGTAATACAAGAAATGTATGTTGGCAAAGGTCAAGCATTAGCTAAATTAAAGTTGCAAGAAAAAGATGATCTTGATGAATTCGTTTTGCATCCTACAATACTTGATGGTATGTTTCAATCCGTGCTAGGTGTTGGGTATGGTCAATCTGCCAAGCAGCTTTATATACCATTTACTATAGGAGAATTGAGTATTTACGGACCATTATCATATAGAGGTTATAGCTATGCGGTATCTAAGAATAATGGACGATTAGAAAGTGATATAAAGGTGTTTGATATTTATCTTTTGGATGAAGCTGGAAAGGTAGTATTAAAAGTTAGTGACTTTTCGGTAAAACCGATGATAAAAAGAGTAAGCCATCCAGCGAATAGTATGGAGGGTGTTGAACTTATAGATTTATTAAATAAAGTATACCTTGGAGAAACAGAGGTTGATAGCGTTATCGAGTTCATAGAGGGTAAGGAGGGTATGGAGAATGCATAAAGAGACTAGAGATATTATTGAATTAATTAAAGATAAAAAAATAACCCCAGAGGAAGGTTTTAAGCGTATTAAAGCTAATACAGATCAAATATCTGAGAATCACTATTATCTTGAGCAGTGGCAACAACTAGAAGAAAGCGCAATAGAAAACACGAGGTTATTGAAAGGTAATATACTGCTTTTTGATGTGGATCAACAGTTTTGTAATGCGATAAGAGAGTATGTTTATAAGGAAATGGGGAGCAATGACATTAAAATTGTTTTAGTAATGCCTGGATCCAGTTTTGGTTATTTAGAAAATGATCTTTATGAAGTAAATATTAAAAATAGTAATGATTATAAAAGCTTGTTGGATGATCTTGAAGGACGCAATGTATTTCCAGAAACGATTCTTCATATGTGGTCAAAAGACAATGATTCAACATCCTTTAAATCACGCTTTTATAAAGGGATAGATGCTATATTTTATCTTGCTAAGGAGCTGGTTATACGTAAGATTAAATCGTACATGTCATTAATGTATTTTCATCAAGGTCATTTAAATGACATGCAACCCCAATATGCTTCAGTGGCAAGCTTTCTTAGAACCTTGAATATGGAAAATCCATACTTAAAATGCAAATCAATATGTATGGAGGAATCTGTTGATATCCACTCTTTTGTAAAGATTATAGGCAATGAAATGGCTGTAAATTTAACGGATATAGAGATCTGTTATGACGAAAGGTTAAACAGATATGTTAGAGGCTATAAGCTTTACACACCGACAAATCAATCTGTCGTGAAACCGGTGCTAAAGAATGGGGGCACGTATATCATTACCGGTGGCGCTGGAAGCATTGGTTTGATTATTGCTGGATATATTGCCAGCAAGGTTAAATGCCATATTGCACTCACAGGAAGATCAACGCTATCTCAAGAAAAACAGGATATTCTAAAAAAGCTTGAGGAGAATGGTTCAGAAGTGGTTTATTTTGAAAGTGATATCACAAGTAAAAAAAGTGTTCAAAAACTAATAGGCGATGTGAAAATAAAATTTGATAAAATTGATGGTATTATACATTCGGCAGGAATCCTTAGAGATAGCTTTTTATTTATAAAAACAAAAAAGGATTTTGATAAGGTATTGGCACCAAAAATTTACGGTACATTTTGGCTAGATGAAGTGACCAAAGATGAAGAATTAGATTTTTTTGTTTTATTTTCATCCGTGTCCGCGACATTAGGAAATGTTGGACAAACAGATTATGCTTATGCTAACAGCTTCATGGATTATTATGCGAAAAAAAGAGAGTTAATGGTGAATCAAAAGCAACGATGGGGTAAAAGCATTTCTATAAATTGGCCTTACTGGTCTGATGGAGGAATGACCATAAATGAGAAGACCTTGATCTGGTTAAAAGAGAACATGGGTATATTACCTCTAAGCTCGGAAAATGGGATAAAGGCTTTTGAAGACGCTTTAAACAATTCATTTAATCAATTAATTGTTTTTGAAGGAGATGAAAAGAAGATAAGCCAATTGTTTTCATCCAATAAGCAGCAGTATATTGATGAAAGCCAAGACGCCCTTGTAAGTAGTACGACAGTTAGCATAACTAAAGAAAACATAGATCAAGAAAATATAGATCAAGAAAACATAAATCAAGAAAACATAAATCAAGAAAACACAAATCAAGAAAACATAGATTCAGACCATATAGTTCTAGACCATATAGATCCATACGATACAGAAATAGGATTAGACTTGAAAGACAAAGCGGAGTTAGTTGAAAAAACAAAGAATTTTCTGAAACCGTTAATATCCAAAGAGACTAAGGTGCCTCTATCGAAAATAGATTCAGAGGCAGATTTTGAAAAATTCGGGCTTGATTCTGTTATGATCATGGGACTAAATAGAGAGCTGGAAAATAATTTTGGAGAGTTATCAAAAACCTTGTTTTATGAAAACCAAACAATCGGCCAGCTTGCTCATTACCTAGTACAGAACTATGAAGATAAAGTAGTTGAAAAACTTAGTGGGTCACTAAAACAAGACCAAAGAGATCTGGACGAAGAAAACAAAAACATAGTATCACATTCAATTACTTCCTTGAAACGTCAAATGAATACCAAAACATTTGAAAAAAACAAGGTAACCATTCTAGAACAATTACAGAATAAACAAAACAATGAATGTATAGAAGACGATATTGCAATTATTGGGTTAAGTGGTAAATATCCGATGGCCTCAACCATAAGCGACTTTTGGGAGAATTTAAAATCAGGAAAAGATTGTATTACCCAGATTCCAACAACAAGATGGGATTATACTAAATACTTCGATGCTAACAAGAATGCAAAAGGAAAAACTTATAGTAAATGGGGTGGGTTCATAGAAGATGTAGATAAGTTTGATCCGTTGTTTTTTAACATCTCTCCAAGAGAAGCATGTTATATTGACCCACAGGAACGTATTTTTTTAGAAACTGCCTGGCATACCCTAGAAGATGGGGGCTATACGAGAGATAAAATTTCAGAAGAAAATATTGGTGTATTTGTTGGTGCGATGTTTGGACATTATCAACTGTTTGGTGCTGAGGAATCTATGAGGGGCAATGATATTGGACTAAGCTCATCATTTGCTTCCATTGCAAATCGTGTGTCCTATATCTTAAATCTTAAAGGCCCTAGTATTGCATTAGATACAATGTGCTCCTCTTCTTTAACAGCAATTCATATTGCAAAAGAAAGTATCCTTAGAGGCGAATGTGATGTTGCAATAGCTGGGGGCGTTAATGTTACAATTCATCCTAATAAATATATACTTCTTAGCCAAAGTAATTTTCCGTCAACAGATGGTAAGTGTAGAAGTTTTGGCGACGGAGGAGATGGTTACGTTCCTGGAGAAGGAACGGGTGCAGTTCTATTAAAACCACTTAAGAAGGCCATAGCAGATGGTGATCATATATATGGGGTAATTAAGGGGAGTGCATTAAATCATGGAGGAAAGACGAGCGGGTACTCGGTGCCAAATCCCAACGCTCAAGCCTCTTTGATTTCTAAAGCACTATTGAAAGCAGGTATTGAGCCACGAACAATTAGTTATATTGAAGCACATGGAACGGGTACTGCACTTGGAGATCCAATAGAAATAACGGGCTTAGTTCATGCGTTTCAAAAAAGCACAAAAGACAAACAGTTTTGTGCTATTGGATCTGTTAAATCTAATATTGGTCATTGCGAATCTGCTGCAGGTATAGCAGGACTAACGAAGGTACTCCTTCAAATGCAATATAAGCAGCTAGTACCATCGATACACTCGGCAAAGTTAAATGCAAATATTAAATTTGAGAATACACCCTTTACCGTTCAACAAAGGTTAGAGGAATGGAAGCAGCCTGACATCGAGGGTAAAAAATATCTTAGACGTGCTGGTATCAGCTCCTTTGGAGCAGGAGGATCAAATGCTCATATTTTAGTTGAGGAATATATTTACAATGAATTAGAGTATTATGAAAATAGAGAGCAATTAATCGTTCTTTCTGCAAGAAATGAAGAGCGCCTTTTAGCATATTCACAAGAATTAATCCGTTATTTAATGGAGTCATTTGTTGAGCAACAAAAATATGGAAGAACTTCCCTAGAACAAATAGCCTATACCCTTCAGGTAGGTCGAGAAGCAATGACTGAACGTCTAGGGATAATCGCATCAAGCATAGAAGAATTGATAGAAAAACTAGAACAATATTTACTCAATAATTTGGAAACAGATAACCTATACTTGGGAACCGTAAAAGAAAAGAGTGGTATGTCTGATCAACTTGATGATGATGATGAGGGACAGGCATTTGTTTTCGCATTGATTAAAAACAAAAAACTAAACAAGCTTGCTAAACTGTGGGTCACAGGTGTAGAAGTGGACTGGAAGACACTATATAACAATACTATTAGAAGGGTTTCGCTACCGACATATCCTTTTGCAAAAGTGCGTTATTGGGTACCAGAACAAGAAGGGGGAGCAGTAGAGGCATTCCATAATACGCAAAACATTATATCAAAGCTTCACCCAATGATAGATCAGAATATATCAACAATTGATGAACAGATGTTTAGTACGACATTTAGTGGGGAGGAATTCTTTCTTAAAGATCATGTGATAGAAGGTAAAATGATTTTGCCAGGTGTCGCATATATAGAAATGGCGAGGGCAGCAGGCGAATTATCAGGTGTATTGGGAATTACTAAGATAAAAGATATACTTTGGATAAGACCCATTACGATACATGGCCCGTTGGTTGAAGTGCATATTGGTCTTTATCCAAAAGAGGATTCCCTTGAATATGAAATTAGCACAAGAAATAATGATCAAATCATTGTTCATAGTCAAGGCAGGTTATTATTTGAGGATGAAAACTTCTTGGATTTAAAGGAAGAAAAGGTGGACATTGAGACCATTATTCAAAGATGTACTGAAACCATAAGCAGTGAAGTTCTGTATCAGCGATTAGGAGAAGCCGGCTTTACTTATGGAAAACATTTTCAGCCAATAACAAAAATAGTTGTTGGAGAAGGAGAAGCATTAGCGTATCTTCAACTATCTAATAATGGCATCGACACATTAGAGGAGTTTAAATTACACCCATCATTAATGGATGGTGCACTGCAGTCTGTTGCAGGCCTTAGTAAAGACGAATACTTACCATTTGCACTCGGTGAGGTGGACATTCTCAGAGAATTAAAGGAAAAATGCTATGCTCATGTATGCCTTACATTAGATACTCCCAGTATAAAAAAATATTGTATCAATCTATTAGATGAAGAGGGAGAGGTACTGGTCAGGTTAAAGGATTTCTCCTTACGAGCATTTAAACCAAAAACAATCCAAGCTCAAAAAGCAACACACATAAGCCCTAATACACAAATCGAAACAATAAAGGTAGAAAATCAAGAACTATCAAATAGTCTGCAAAAAGATATTGTACATTTTATAGCCAATATAGTAATGATGAAAGAGATTGATATAGATATAAACAAAGATATGAGTCGATTTGGATTTGATTCTATATCGTTTACTGAGCTAAGCAATAAATTTAATGAGAAGTATAAAATGCATATTATGCCCTCTCTATTTTACGAGCATGAAACCATTTTATCTTTAATTAAATACCTTTTAAAGGAATACAAGGAACTTTTATATCAATATTACAGTGACAGTCTTAACGAAGACCACTATAAATCCAAGATTCCATTAGTTACTGAAGATTCTGCAGAAGATTCGGTGGAACAAATTAGGTCAAGGTATAGAGCCTTGCCATATATTGCTCAAACCTCCAATTTAATAGGAAGACTTAATGAGCCCATTGCAATTATAGGTTTAAGCGGTGTTATGCCAGGCTCAGATACCCTCGAAGAATATTGGAACAATATTGAAGCTGGGAAAGACCTCATCACTGAAATACCTGAAGATCGGTGGGATTGGAGAGCTTATTATGGTGATCCTATGAAAGAACCCAACAAAACAAATGTTAAATGGGGAGGCTTCATGAAGGAAGTGGATAAGTTTGACTCCCGGTTTTTTGAAATATCACCTAGAGAAGCAGAGTTGATGGATCCTCAACAGAGAATATTTCTTCAAACGGTATGGAAAGCAATAGAAGATGCAGGATATAGTCCAAAAGAAATATCAGGAACGAAAACAGGTGTATTTGTTGGTGTAGGAACTTCTGATTATGGTGATCTTCTTAAAGAAAATAACATAGAAATAAAGGCTCAAATTACAACGGGTCTATCCAATTGTATTATTGCAAACAGAATCTCATATTTATTAAATTTTCATGGTCCAAGTGAGCCTATAGATACGGCGTGTTCTAGTTCATTAGTGGCTGTTCATCGGGCAGTGGAAGCAATACAATTAGGAAACTGTGAAATGGCTATTGCTGGAGGTGTGAGTGTTATAGCAAGTCCTTCTCCTTATATAGCCCTAAGTAAAGCAGCTATGATTTGTGAGGATGGTAGATGTAAAACCTTTGATAAGCATGCAAATGGGTATGTTAGAGGAGAAGGTTCGGGTGCCATATTATTAAAACCATTAAGTAAAGCAATTGACGATCATGATCACATTTATGCTGTTATTAAGGGAAGTGATGTGAATCATGGAGGCCATGTTAATTCTATGACAACACCAAATCCAAATGCACAAGCAGAGGTTATTGTAAAGGCGTGGAAGAAGTCGGGAATAGATCCTTCTACAATAGGATACATAGAAGCCCATGGTTCAGGAACAAGTTTGGGGGATCCAATTGAGATTAATGGATTAAAAAAAGCATTTTCACAGCTATATTTGGAAAGGGGTAAGACAGCACAAGGGAAGCCTTATTGTGGTATTGGTTCTGTAAAAACGAATGTAGGACATCTTGAAACTGCTGCTGGAATAGCGGGTCTATTAAAAGTTGTTCTTGCTATGAAAAATAAAAAGATACCTCCTACCATTCATTTTAATGAATTAAACCCTTATATAGAGTTAGGGGGTAGTCCTTTCTATATCGCAGAGGATTTAAAGGTGTGGGAAAAAATCGGGAATGAGCCTAGAAGAGCAGGCGTCAGTTCCTTTGGATTTGGTGGAACCAATGCCCATGTAGTACTTGAAGAATACGAGATGCCACAATATAAATTACAGGAAGAAAATCAAAAACAGATCATTATTCTTTCAGCAAAAAACAAAAACAAACTTCAAGAATATGCGAGTGAAATGATAAGATATTTGGATACAATTTGTAAGGAAGTTCATAACCTGCCCTATGATGGACAATTAATTCAGCTGATAGAGAGTGACTTAATAAAACTAGCAGCAGAAATAATGAATGTATCACAAGAAGAAATCTCAATTCATGAAAGTTTAGATGTATATGGATTTGATCCTGTTAGATTAATTGAATTTAGAAAAGATATTGATGACAAATTTGGGATGGAAAACACAATCCTATTGACTAGGCAGTATTTATCTATCAAAGAGATTGCTCTAATAATTTATAATCAGTTTCAAGAAGGTTTTTTGGATTATTATCGTGATAAAATTGTGGACAATAGGAATGCGATAAAGGAGAATATTAGTTTAAGAGACATTGCCTTTACGCTTCAGGTAGGTAGAGAAGAAATGTCTGAACGCCTTGCAGTTGTAGTTTCTGATAAAACGGATTTAAAAGAAAAATTATGCATGTTCGTAGGAGAACGGGGAGATGCTGAAAAGTTATACTTAGATACAGCTAGAGATAGCAAAAATAAAATGACTTTTATTATGGACGGTGAAGAAGGACGGGAATTTTTATATAGGTTAATCAAAGAGAAAAAAATTGAGAAAATAGCACAGCTTTGGGTGAGTGGTACAGCAATAGATTGGAAGCTTTTATATGAAAACAGATTACCAAGACGTTTGTCACTTCCGACGTATCCATTTGCAAGAGATCGATATTGGTTACCTGAACAAAAAGAAAAGCCTAAAGTAAAAAATATAGTTGAAAGTAAGGCTGTGAAGGATGATGTTTTATACTATACGAGTAGTTGGGAAAACTGTGAATTAGATGAGCATTTGGATAACAAATTACCTATTAGCTTACTTGTGTTCGATTCAGGAAAGGGTATATTTAACCTAACGAATGCGGAGGGCGAGTATCCTTTGACTGCTTTGAAAGGGCATGAAAAAGAAGCATTCAATGAAGTGATTTTAGTACATAGGGGAGAGACTTTTAAAGAATTAAGTAAATGTGAATATGAAGTGAATCCTTTAAAGAAAGAAGACTATGTAAAATTATTCGAAATATTAAAGGAAAAAAATCAAGTACCGACGCACCTTCTATATTTATGGAATTATTTAGAGGAGATAACAGTTGAAGATATTCACCTGAATGAAGCTATAGGGCACCAACTAGAAACGAGTGCTTATTCATTGCTTCATTTATGTCATGGCTTAATAGAGAAAAAATGGGAAAAGAACATTAAAATTATCTACGCTTATAATTCAACCATGAGTGAAAACATATCTCAATATGAAGCTGTAAGTGGTTTGCTAAAAACAGTATGTCTAGAAAATGCAAGGATATCCTATAAAACAATAATGCTTGATATGGACCCTAAGAATATAGAAGATTTAAGAACCTTGCTTATAGAAGAGCTTATGGATGAAAGTGCTGAGGTGATGCATCAAGATGGACGAAGGTCAGTTAAAATCTTGATTGAAAAAAATGTTACATTAAATAAAGGTGAATATGAGGATAAAAAATCCCTATTAAGGGACAGAGGCGTATATATCATTACTGGAGGTGCGGGTGGTTTAGGGTTGATTTTTGCTGAATACTTAGCCCGGAATTATAGAGCAAGGCTTGTGCTGACAGGTAGATCAGAACTTGAAATAAGTAAACAAGTTAAGCTAGAGTCATTTAAGAAGTACGGAGCAGAGGTCATCTATGTTAGGACAGACGTATCTAAACAAGAGGAAGTTGAAAACCTTATAGACGAGGCCAAAAGAAATTTTACCCAAATCAACGGTATTATTCATAGTGCAGGTGTCATAAGAGATGCATACCTCATCAAAAAAACAGACAAAGAGATGAAAGAAGTACTTTTGCCAAAAGTATATGGGACAGTATTGCTAGATGAGATTACAAAAAATGATAACCTAGACTTTTTCGTACTATTTTCATCCATAGCAGCTGTTTTTGGGAATCCTGGACAGGGAGATTATGCTTATGCCAATGGTTTTTTGGACAGTTTTTCACATAAAAGAGCGGATATGGTAAAGAAGAAGGAACGTTATGGCAAGTCTATTTCTGTTAACTGGCCTTTGTGGCAACATGGTAATATGCAAGTAGATCAACAGATTGAGCAGATGATGGAAAACAGTCTGGGAATTAGATTGCTTCAGACTCATGTTGGCATTGATGCTTTTGAATTTAGCCTTACCCAGGAAAGTAATCAGTTGATGGTGCTTCAAGGGAACAAGAATAAAATCAACAGTATTATAGGGAAGACAATCATTGACAATCGTAAAGAAAAAGTGGAAATCAGTATAAAAGATCTCATGAAGAAATTGCAGAAAGTGTTAATGCATTTAGTATCTGACATACTAAAGATTCCTTTAAGTGACATTCAATTAGATGAAGATCTAAGTCAATTTGGTTTCGATTCTATATCGTTTATTGAATTTGCAAATCAGTTAAATGAAAAATATGATTTAGCTATAGTACCTTCTATATTCTATGAGTATTCTACCCTCGAATCCTTTGCGAAGCATCTAACAGAAGCCTATAAGGATTTATTGGGATACCATTTGATGGGGAACAACAAATTAGAGGGTCGTAAAGCAGAATTTGTAGAGCCGTTTACAGAGGAAACACTAGAAATACCTGAAAAAGAAGGTATATTAGCTATTGAGGGTCAAGGGATGATGGACAGATTTAAAGATCCAGTGGCAATAGTTGGAATATGTGGTGTTTTTCCACAATCTGATACATTAGAAGAATTCTGGGATAATCTTCAAGGTGAAAAGGACCTTATATCAGAAATACCAAAGGACCGTTGGGATTGGAAAGAATATTATGGTAATCCATTGAGGGAGGTTCATAAAACCAATATCAAATGGGGTGGCTTTATGAAAGAGGTGGATAAGTTTGACCCTCTGTTTTTTGGGATATCCCCAAGAGAAGCAGAACTTATGGATCCCCAACAAAGGATATTTCTACAAATAGTATGGAAGACAATAGAAGATGCAGGCTATCGATCAAAGGACATATCTGGGACAAACACAGGTGTATTTGTAGGTGTTGGAAATTCAGATTACAGTGACCTAATAAAGGAACACAAAGTTGAGATACAGGCTCAAATTTCGACAGGATTGTCCCACAGTGTTATTGCAAACAGGATATCCTATCTACTGAATCTAAGGGGCCCTAGTGAGCCAATTGATACAGCTTGCTCAAGCTCTCTTACAGCGGTGCATAGAGCGGTGGAATCCATACAGCTAGGACATTGTGATATGGCAATAGCAGGAGGCATAAGCGTGTTAGTAAGTCCGACACCTTATATTGCATTAAGTAAAGCAGGGATGCTATCGGAAGATGGAAGGTGTAAGACCTTTGATAAAAATGCAAATGGTTATGTAAGAGGAGAAGGGGCAGGAGCTGTTTTATTAAAGTCCTTAAGTCAAGCGGTTGCTGATGGTAATCATATTTATGCTGTAATAAAAGGAAGTGCTCTAAATCACGGGGGTCATGTAAATTCCTTAACAACGCCAAATCCCATTGCTCAAGCGGAAGTAATTCTGAAGGCGTGGAAAAAGGCTGAAGTCGATCCAACAACGATCGGCTATATAGAAGCACATGGGACAGGAACAAGTCTGGGAGATCCGATTGAAATTAACGGATTAAAGAAAGCATTTGAACAGTACAATAAAGAACTGGGCAAAGCTATGGCAGAAAAACCCTATTGTGGTATCGGTTCGGTTAAGACAAATATAGGACATCTTGAAGCGGCTGCCGGTATAGCAGGTTTATTTAAAGTGATCCTTTCCATGCAGTATAAAAAAATACCAGCTAGCATCAATTGGAAAGAGCTTAATCCCTACATACAATTAGAAGGGAGCCCTATGTATATTGTTCAATCTACACAGGAATGGGAAAAAATTGGAGATGAAAAAAGGCGGGCAGGCGTCAGCTCTTTCGGATATGCAGGAACCAATGCGCATGTTCTGCTTGAAGAATACGAAGCACCTAAAAGCGATAGGGGTGCTAATTGTGAGCCCTACATATTCGTACTATCTGCTAAAAGTGATGAAAGGCTTAAGGCGTATATAAAAGAAATGGTAAGATTTATTGATTGTAATGATGAGAAAAATAACTCTATTTCTTTGGAGAATATGGCCTATACCTTGCAGGTGGGTAGAGATACTATGACAAATCGACTATCAGTTGTTGTCTCGACCTTTGATGAGCTTAAGGATAAGCTTAAAAGATTTTTAAATAATGAAGCTAATATAGAAGGATTATATAGGGGTCACGCAAACAAAAACAAGGAACTTGTACTTCATCTATTTGATGGTGAAGCGGGAAAAGAATTTATTAAAAACATTATAAAGAACCGGGAATATGAAAATATTGCGCAACTATGGGTGAATGGATATGAAATGAATTGGAATTTATTAAAGGGTAATACAGCTTGTACAAGGGTATCGTTGCCTACATATCCCTTTGAACAGGAGAGGTATTGGTTATCAAAAGTCAAAAGCAATGATCAAAATGATAATGATGAATTGCTGCAGCGGTTAAGAGATATTGAATCAGGCAAATTAGATGTTGAAAGTGCAATGCGCAGGGAGAAGGGAGAGTCTTATGAATCATAAAGATTATGAAAAAAGAAAGATATTTGAAAGGGTAAAGAACCAAGAGATATCATCGGATGAGGCATATCAACTTATGAATGAAATTAATAATAGTACAGAGGTAGAAGCTTATGTGAATGAATTGGCTTGTTATCAATGTGACTGGGAACAATCCGAAATAGATCCTGCTATCATAAATAGAAATAAGCTTGAGGATATGATTGTTTTTGATAATGATTGTAATGAAAAGGATATATTTGATGTTCTAGATGCTGTTGATGAAAGAACAATCATAAGAGTAAAAACAGGAAATGTCTTTACGAAGATCAATAATCAGGAATATGCTATCAATCCTAAAAGTGCCAATGACTATGTTCTTTTATTCGCCAACTTAGTAGAACAAGGATTTAATCCAAAGGTGATTCTGAATTTATGGACTATTAATGGAAAATTTAATGGAGATATCAAGATTGAAGATACTGATGAATATTTAAATGTAGGAATCTATGCGATATTTCATATTCTAACAGCTATGAGTGAACTGAAAATTAAATCATTACTTAAATTTTTGGTAGCCCTAGAGGATACGAAAATAACAAACCCATTTGCTGATGCGATTAGGGGATTTGCAGGATCTCTTTCTATATGCATGCCGAACTTGATTTTTTCTACTTTTGAAATGGTATTTGATGATAGCAGTAAGGAGCATTTTCTTAAGTTGAGTTTAGATGAACTAAGTGTTGATAACGGTAGTATATCTGTGGATGTTAAGTACGAAGGAAATACTCGATACATAAGGAAAATTAAGGAAGCTGAGAATAATCCAAATGAAGATATCCTGCTTAAACAACAAGGTGTTTATCTAATAACTGGTGGAGCGGGTGGTTTAGGATTGGTTTTTGCTCGCTACTTAGCAAAAGCGTATAAAGCCAAGCTAGTACTAACGGGAAGGTCTAAACTGAATATAATAAAGGAAAATGAACTTAATGATATTAGAAAAAGTGGAGCTGAAGTGCTGTATATTCAAGCTGATGTAGGAAATGTTGAAGAAATGCAAAAGGTTATTTGGGCAATAAAAGAACAATTCGGACAGCTTAATGGTATTTTACACACAAGTGGAATAAATTCTATCACTGGAATGTTAAAAAAAGATTTTAAAGAATTTAAAGAGATTTTATGGCCAAAAGTACAAGGCACAATTGTACTCGATGCTGTTAGCAAGGAAGAGGAGCTAGATTTTCTGCTGCTATTTTCCTCTGTATCAGCAGTGTTAGGGGATTTTGGTCAGGGAGATTATGCCGTTTCAAATAGGTTTTTGGATGGATTTGTTAGCTACAGAGAAGGATTGAGAAGAAAAGAAAACAGAAAAGGTGTTACAAAGGCAATCAGTTGGCCATTGTGGAGAGATGGAGGAATGCATCTAGAAAGGGAGGCAGAATCTTTGTATTTACAATCTTCGGGTATGTCCTATTTAGAAAATGAGGATGGAATTCAGGTTTTTGAAAATATGCTTTCTAACAATGAAACCCATATGATTGTCTTTAAAGGCGATAGGAAAAAAATTCAACGATTTATAGATGTAGAAAATCAAGGTAAACAAAGTGGATCACCTAAAAAACATAATGGTTCAAAAAATAAAAAGGTAAAATCATTTGCACCTAAGGGACTAACACTTGAACAAAAAGTCGAATACGACATTGTTAAGGTTGCATCGGACATTCTTAAAATAGATATTGATAAGCTTGATGTTTATGAAAATATCGGGAGTTTTGGGTTTGACTCAATTAGTCTTAAAGAATTTGCTGACAAAATTGGGGAAATATATCAAGTAGAAATTACACCAGTCGTATTTTTTGATTTAAGCACTTTAAGGGCGTTTAGTCATTATTTTATTACCGAGTTTACTGATGAGATTCATGATTTTTATGTAGAGTCAGAAGTTGAATATTCTAGAAGTAAAGATGTGAGGACTATTCAAAGATTACCATTTATTAGCAATAATCTTTCAAATAAGCTCGTAACAACTTTAGAAAAGGAATCTATTGCAATTGTTGGTATGAGTGGTGTTTTTCCAGGATCTAATAATGTTGAAGAGTTTTGGGAAAATATGATTCAAGAAAGAGACTTAATTAGAGAAATTCCGGTGGAAAGATGGGATTGGAAAACCTATTATGAAAATTCAGAAGACAAGCATGAAAAAATTTCGAAATGGGGAGGTTTTATAAACGGTATAGATCAGTTTGATGCTAAATTTTTCAATATATCTCCAAAGGAAGCGGAGTGTATGGATCCTCAACAAAGGGTGTTTTTGGAGACAGTTTGGAAGACCGTTGAAGATGCAGGCTACAAAGCTACTGAATTATCTGGTAAAAACATTGGAGTCTTTGTTGGTGTTCAAGCAAATGAATATCATGAATTATTTGCACATACTGGAACCATTCAACCTCAACAAGTTACTGGTAATGCAAATGCATTGATCTCTAACCGTATATCCTTTTTGTTAAACCTTAGAGGCCCTAGTGAATCAATTGATACAGCTTGTTCAAGTAGCCTTGTAGCATTAAATCGAGCAGTCAAATCGATTCAATGTGGGGAGAGCGAACTTGCTTTAGCAGGAGGTGTCAGTCTAATGATTTCACCTAATGTTTTCATAGGGGCAATTAAACTTGGTGTTTTGTCGCCTGATGGAAGATGTAAAACCTTTGATAGAAGTGCAAATGGATATGTCAGAGGAGAAGGGGGCGGTTGCGTTTTATTAAAACCATTAAGCAAAGCAATAGCAGACAATGACAATATCTATGCGGTCATAAGAGGAGCGGCAGAAGGACATGGTGGTAAAGCCAATTCTCTAACAGCTCCTAATTCGGATGCTCAAGCAAATCTTTTAATAAGAGCTTATGAGGATGCAGGCATAAACCCTGATACCATAACCTTTATTGAAGCACATGGTACAGGGACTGAACTTGGAGATCCAGTTGAGATACAAGGTCTTAAGAAAGCTTTTAACACTATGATGGAGAAACAGAAGTCTACAAGTACAAATGCAAAATATTGTGCAATTGGTTCAGTGAAAACAAATATTGGACACTTGGAACCGGCTTCTGGAATTGCTGGGTTGATTAAGGTTGTTTTAAGTATGAAGAATAAACAACTACCGGCAATCTTACATTTTACTGAGCAAAATCCGTATATAGACCTAAAGGAAACACCCTTTTACATTCTTAATCAAACAAAACCGTGGGAAAAGATTGTTGATGATAAAGGAAACGAAATACCACGAAGGGCAGGCATAAGCTCTTTTGGATTTGGTGGTGCCTGTGCGCATATTGTTTTAGAAGAATATGAAAATAGTCAAGAGGATTCCAAGCTACATAGTGATACACCGCATTTAATTATCCTTTCTGCTAAGAAGCAAGAGCTACTTAGGGATTATGCAGAGCAACTAAGGGCATTTCTTGTTTTGGAAGCTACGCGAAAGACGAATGAGGATGGATATAAAGGTCATAGTTTAGTAGATATTGCTTATACTCTTCAGACGGGGAGAGAGTCAATGAATCATCGATTAGTCATTAAGACGAATAGTGTCAAGCATCTCATTGAAGGCTTGAAAGCATATCTTGATGGAAAGCCTCAGGAACATCTCTTTATAGGAGATATTAAAGAAAGTTTGGTAGATACATTGTTGAGTGGAGAAAACGGTAGATCCTTTATTAAAAGTACGATAGTAGATAACGACTTAGATAAGTTAGCACGATTGTGGGTCAATGGCATTGAAATCGACTGGAAGTTATTATATATTAACACAGCACCCAGAAGAGTATCTCTTCCAAGCTATCCTTTCGCAAAAGAACGGCATTGGATTGATAATGCAAAAGACAAGCCTATAGATATTGTAGGCAGTGATTTGTTCGTAAAAAAACAACTCCAGATAGAAACAGAGACGCTCTATTACAGTAGTCATTGGGAAAAATGCGAATTAACAGATGTACAGGCTAATAAATCAGCTATTAGATTACTGCTTTTTGATACAAATGAAGACTTATTTAACTTATTGAGAATTGACCAGAAAGAAAAAATACAAGAAGTAATCCTTGTAAAACAAGGAGAAAAATATGAAGAACTGAGCGAATGGGAATACATTGTAAATCCCTTAAAGAAAGAGGATTACAATAAATTATTTGAAGTCTTAAAGGAGAAAAACTATGTACCCACTCACATTCTCCATTTATGGAGTCCTGCTTCATCTTTACATGACTTAAATCAGCTTACTTCAAGTGCTTATTTTATGATTTACTTATGTTGTGCATTATTAGAAGCCCAATGGAAAAACAAATGTAAAAACAAATGTAAGATTATATACACCTATTATACAAATAGGGGAGAATATCAACCTCAGTATGAAGCAGTAGGTGGTTTGTTAAAGACAGTCTGTCTTGAAAATGCCAAGATATCCTTTAAAACCATAAAGCTTGAACTTGATTCAAAGAAAATAGAAGATGTCAGGTCTTTACTTCTAAAAGAACTTGAAGATGAAAGCACAGAAGTGAGGATTCAAGATGAACAAAGGTCAGTTAAAAGGTTAGTTGAAATAGAGGATATCTTAAAGGAAGAGGATAATAAGAAATCCCTATTCAAGGACAAGGGCGTATACCTTATAACAGGTGGTGCAGGAGGCTTGGGTCTAATATTTGCGGAGTATCTAGCAAAAAGGTATAAAGCAAGACTCATACTATCAAGTAGATCAGAGATTAATTCAGAAAAGCAAGCAAAAATTCAAGCACTAAAACAGCATGGAGCTGAGGTTATTTATATAAAAGCGGATGTTTCAAAGCGGGACGAAGTAGAAAGGCTTATTGATGAAGCCAAAACACAGTTTAATGAAATAAATGGTATTATTCATAGTGCTGGGGTTATAAGAGATGCGTACCTTATCAATAAAACAGAAAAAGACATTGAAGAAGTGCTTTTGCCAAAAGTATTTGGGACAGTATGGCTTGATGAGGCTACAAAAGATGAAAAACTAGACTTCTTTGCCTTGTTTTCATCTATTGCTGCAGTTCTTGGAAGTCCAGGACAGGTAGATTATGCTTATGGAAACGGCTTTATGGACAGCTATATTCAAAAAAGAGCTGCTTTGGTAAAAACAAATGAGCGTTATGGCAAGTCGATTACAATTAACTGGCCTCTATGGCGACATGGAGGTATGAAGGTAGATTATCAAGTAGAGCAGATGATTGAAAAGACTCTCGGCCTTCAATTGCTCCAATCCCAAATCGGTATTGAAGCCTTTGAATTTAGCTTAATTCAACCAAACAATCAGTTGCTAGTGTTACATGGAAACAAGAAAAAAATTCAAGGCTTATTGGCTAAAACCTCGGAACAAGAGAGCAAAGATATGAATAAGTTTTCTTACACTAAAATAGACGAAAATAGTCTTATGAAAAGTGTTCAAGATGACTGCGTTTTCATTGTATCAGAAATACTTAAAATTAAAATGAGTGAGATTGATTTAGAGGAGGACTTGAGTACATTTGGTTTTGATTCGATATCTTTTACTGAATTTAGTAATAAATTAAGTGATACTTACAATCTTTATGTAATGCCAGCTATCTTTTATGAACATGGGACACTGAATTCCCTAATTACATATCTATGTGAAGAATATAAAGAGATACTTAGTGCATATTACGGTGATGATTGGATAACTGAGGAACTAAAACCTAGGGTTCAAGAAGTATCTCATCAAGTAAAAGATTTTAATGCTTTTAAAAACGCAGATGAACCAATAGCAATTGTTGGAATGAGTGGTATTATGCCTGGGGCAGATACGCTTGATGAGTTCTGGGAGAATATTGAAGCTGAGAAAGATCTTATTACAGAAATACCGATAGAGCGCTGGAATTGGAAAGATATCTACGGTGATCCCATAAGCGAACCCAATAAGACAAATATTAAATGGGGAGGCTTTATAAGGGATGTAGATAAGTTTGATCCGTTGTTTTTCGGACTTTCTAAAGAAGAAGCAGAGTTTATGGATCCTCAGCAAAGAATATTGCTTCAGACGGTGTGGAAGACAATAGAAGATGCAGGATACAAGTCAAAAGACCTATCAGGTACAAATACAGGTGTATTTGTTGGAGTGGGTGTATTAGATTACGGGGAGGTGCTAAACGATGAAGGTATAGAAATTCATCCACTGATATCTACAGGAATGTCTCATTCAATAGTTGCTAATAGGATATCTTATTTATTAAATTTGCGTGGTCCCAGTGAACCAATAGATACAGCTTGTGCAAGCTCTTTAACTGCAATACATAGGGCAGTAGAAGAAATACAGCTAGGACATTGTGATATGGCCATAGTCGGGTCTATTAAAATTATTTTAAGCCCAACTCTGTATATTGCTTTTAGTAAAGCCGGTATGTTAAGTGAGGATGGAAGATGTAAGACTTTTGATAAAACCGCCAATGGTTATGTAAGAGGAGAAGGTTCGGGAGCTGTATTATTGAAACCCCTAAGTAAGGCAATCGCAGATTGCGACAATATATATGCTGTGATTAAAGGAAGTGCGATTAACCACGGTGGGCATGTAAATTCTATGACCACTCCAAATCCAAATGCACAGGCTGAGGTAATCATTAAAGCCTGGGAAAAAGCAAATGTAGATCCTTCAACTATTGGTTATATAGAAGCTCATGGTGCTGGAACTAACTTGGGAGATTCGATAGAGGTTAATGGATTAAAAAAGGCATTCAAACAGTTATACAAGGATTGGGGTATTCATGAACCACCAGAGCAACATTGTGGAATAGGTTCGGTTAAAACGAACATAGGACATTTAGAGACTGCGGCTGGTATGGCAGGACTATTAAAGGTTATTCTGGCGATAAAGAATAAAAAAATACCTGCTACCATTCATTTATCAGAGATGAATCCTAATATTCAATTAGAAGGAAGTCCCTTATATATAGTCGACAAGACCAGGGAATGGATTAAGGAAGCAGGTGAGCTTAGAAGGGCAGGCATTAGTGCGTTTGGCTATGGAGGTGTTAATGCCCATGTGGTATTAGAGGAGTATGAACAAGTTGAACGCAATCTAATGCAAGGCAAAAACCCACAAATCATTATCTTATCTGCGAAGAATGTAGAAAGACTTAAAGATTATGTTAGGGAAATGATTAGCTATCTTGATGACATATCTTCAAAGGAAATAGACGTTAGTATTAGAGATTTAGCTTATACACTTCAGATAGGTAGAGATGAAATGACAGAGCGGCTCGCGATAGTTGTCGCAAGTATAGATACATTGAAAGAAAAGCTTGAGTTATTTATGGAAGCTTCTATAGATATTGATAATCTATACATAAATACAGACATGAATTATTCTAGCAAAACCAGATTCTTAATAGATGGAGAGGAGGGTTTAGAATTTGTTAATATGTTAATAGAGAGCAAAGGGTTAGAGAAATTAGCTCAGCTATGGGTATCGGGAGTAGAAATTGACTGGCAAAAGCTACATAGGAAGCATACGGTAAAACGATTATCACTTCCTACATATCCATTTGCAAAAGAACGCTACTGGATAACACAAAAAGACAGTTTAACCTAAAGAACGCGAAGGTTTTGTATCATTGACATTAAATCATGAAAGAAAGATACCATTCTATTTATCATAATCTAAGGAGAAAAACATGGAAAAGAAATTGAAATTTAGCAGGGGTACTATTATTGCGGCATTCATCTCAGGGGTATGGCTCTGTTTAACATTATTCATTTTGGGCTTGTTTAAAATTACGATTGCATGGCCGGCTTTTATGCCTTTTGTGCTATTTACACTCATCGGGTGGAAGACTGATCAAATTAAAAATATATTTTGTGGTGGAGTTGTGGGCATTCTTATGGGTGGATTGGTACTTAAAGGTATATACTTAGTGATAGGTAAAACAGGAGTTTATAACACTCTTTTGATTCCGATTTTTATTGCGATATTTCTACTAGTTGTTTTGGGAGAGACGTTACCTATGCTTTTTAATAATTATACGTTTTGTTTTTATACAATTACCTTTGCTAGCCCACAACAAGATACCTTACAGTGGTTAATTGTAATGTTATTGGGTGGGGCCTTTTATTTTGGAGGAATGTTAATGCTATTGCGATTATTTATAAAACAAGAACTACCAATAGTAGAAAAAGCGAACGAAGAAGCAGCTTAATACTAGAAATAAAAGCAATGAAAAGGCCTTCTTAGATTTACCTAAGAAGGCCTTGATTTTAATTTACAAGCCTTAAAAAAATATGCTTGAAAATTAAAGATTTCTTGATATATTTACAACAACTGTAAAAACTATACAATTATGGGTTAATTTGGCATTAAGCACAATAGCGTTCTAAAAGAAAAACATTCATCGCAATCATTAAGCCGTTAAATCCACAAGAAAAAAAATATAAAAAATCCTAAAAAAAGGCTTGCAATGAAAGAAAATGTGATGTATAATAATTATTGCTGTGACAAAAGAGCAATGAAGTAAGAGGTTGCTGTATTTATACAGGTTTTCTTACGGAGCGATGTCAAGTTCAAGAAACTGGCGACAAGATCACTGTACAATAAATCAATGAAGTTGATTAAGAGTGTGTAACAACTATGATACACACGGCAACATGTACAGTCACCACTTGTCGTACTAACGTACGAAAAGGAGGCGACTTTTTTTATGGCAACTCAAAAAATGAGAATCAGTTTAAAGGCTTACGATCATCAATTAATCGATCAATCAGCTAAGAAAATCATTGAAACAGCTAAGAAGACAGGCGCAATGGTAAGCGGACCTATTCCTCTCCCAACAAAGAGAGAAATAATCACAATTCTTAGAGCGGTTCATAAGTACAAAGACTCGAGAGAGCAATTTGAACAAAGAACCCACAAGAGATTAATTGACATTAACATGCCAACTGCAAAGACAGTAGATGCATTAATGCGTCTAGAACTACCTGCTGGGGTAGACATTAAAGTAGATGTGAAATAATCCAACAAAGTATTTGCGCAGTACATAACGTACAAAGCGAAATAATTTGTAGAGGTTTATATATATTTTGAACATTAAAACAAAGACTTCGTGTTATTGGTTTTATGCATCAAGAATTGAGTTGTTTGAATTCTTGTGAAGGTTTCGAAAGTATAAACCATCTAGGATGATTACATTTAGTGAAGGAAAGGATGTCTTGCTTTTAAGAGATTAGACTTTCCCAACATACTAGTTTGAAAAGCAAGCTAGTACGTGTAATCCGCTGTAGATTAATAGGAGGTTCGACAATGAAGAAAGCGATTATAGCTCAAAAAATCGGCATGACACAAATTTTCATGGAAGATGGAACATTTGTACCGGTTACAGTATTACAAGCAGGACCTTGTACAGTTGCACAAGTAAAAACCGAAAAAAACGATGGCTACAGTGCAGTACAAATAGGTTTTGCAGACAAAAAAGAAAAGCACACAACAAAACCATTACAAGGACATTTTAACAAAGCAGGCTCAGAGTTCAAAAGACATCTAAAAGAGTTTAAATTAGATGGTGCAGAAAGTTATGAACTTGGACAATCTATTACTGCAGATGTGTTTGAAGTAGGAGACTTAGTGGATGTTTCTGGTATTTCCAAAGGTAAAGGCTTCCAAGGCTCTATTAAGAGACACGGTCAAAGCAGAGGACCGATGGCCCATGGTTCAAAATCTCATAGAGTTTCTGGTTCAATGGGTTCAGCATCATCACCAAGTAGAGTATACAAAGGTAAAAAATTACCTGGACATATGGGTGCTGAAAAAATTACAGTTCAAAATTTAGAAGTTGTTAGAATCGATTTAGAAGACAACTTAATTCTAGTAAAAGGTGCAGTACCTGGACCTAAAAAAGCAATCGTAACTATTATTGATGCGGTTAAAGCTTAATAAACACAGGAAGGAGGAACAATAATGGCTAAAGTATCTGTATACAACATGGAAGGTCAACAAGTTGGTGAATTAGAACTCAACGATGAAATCTTTGGCGTTGATGTGAAAAATCACTTAATGCATAAGTCTGTTGTGGGACAGCTCGCAAATAGTCGCCAAGGAACGCAAAGCGCAAAAACTCGCGCAGAAGTACGAGGCGGTGGTGCAAAACCATGGAAACAAAAAGGAACTGGTAGAGCAAGACAAGGTTCTATTAGATCTCCTCAATGGAAAGGTGGCGGTGTTGTATTTGCTCCAAAACCAAGAGATTATTCCGTTAAATTAAACAAAAAAGAAAAAAGAGCAGCACTAAAGTCCGCTTTAACTGCGAAGGTAAATGATCAAAAGTTTATTGTTTTAGATCAACTTGTATTTGATGAGATTAAAACAAAAAGCATGATTAAAGTATTAGAGAACCTAAAGGTATCAAAAGCACTTATCGTAATAGCAGACAATGATAAAAACGTTGTATTATCAGCTAGAAACATTGCTGATATAAAAACTGCACAAACGAATACAATCAATGTTTACGATATTCTAAAATATGATACATTTGTAGTAACTAAAGATGCAGTTGCAACTATTGAGGAGGTGTACGCATAATGGCTGACTTAAAATACTATGACGTACTACTAAAACCTGTTATTACCGAAAAAAGCATGAATTCAATGTCCGAAAAGAAATATACTTTCCTAGTTCATCCAAGCGCAACGAAAGTACAAGTAAAAGAAGCAGTTGAAAAAATGTTTAAAGGCACTAAGGTAAAATCAGTTAATACAATGAATAAAGCTGGTAAATTAAAAAGAAGAGGTCAAACTGCTGGTAAAACTGCTAAGACTAAGAAAGCTATTGTAGCACTTACAGCTGAAAGCAAAGATATTGAATTCTTCGAAGGCATGTAATTAGTAATTAACACTAAGTATGAATAGACACACACGGTAGCGTGTAAGTTTTTGAAAGGAGTGAAAATCATGGGTATAAAAAAATACAGCCCGTATACACCTTCTAGAAGACATATGACAGCTTCAACTTTTGAGGAGATTACGAAATCAACGCCTGAAAAGTCATTGGTAGTAAGCTTGAAAAAACATTCTGGACGTAATAATCAAGGGAAAATAACTGTAAGACATCGCGGTGGCGGTGCTAAAATCAAGTATAGAATCATTGATTTTAAAAGAAATAAAGATAATGTACCAGCTAAGGTAGTAGCAATTGAGTATGATCCTAACAGAACAGCAAATATTGCATTACTTCAATATGATGATGGTGAAAAAAGCTATATCATTGCACCATACAAATTAAAAGTAGGTACTAAGTTATTGAATGGCCCTGAAGCCGAAATAAAGATAGGTAACGCTCTTCCACTAGAATTCATTCCAGTAGGTACAAGCGTTCACAATATTGAAATGCAACCTGGAAAAGGCGGACAAATGGTTCGTTCAGCAGGAAATGTAGCTCAACTTATGGCAAAAGAAGGCAAAATGGCAACTCTTAGATTACCATCTGGTGAAATGAGAATGGTTCCAGTCAAATGTAGAGCAACAGTAGGTCAAGTAGGAAATATTGATCATGAGCTTATTACAATTGGTAAAGCAGGTCGTAAACGTCACATGGGCATTCGTCCAACAGTTCGTGGATCTGTTATGAACCCTAATGATCATCCACATGGTGGTGGTGAAGGTAGAGCGCCGATTGGTCGTCCAAGTCCTATGACACCTTGGGGTAAACCAGCTCTTGGTTATAAGACAAGAAAGAAAAATAAACAATCAAACAAATATATCGTAAGAAGACGTAGTACTAAGAAATAATTTGCGATACAAAACTAATAAATGATTTAACTTCTCGGTTACACAAGTACCAATAATTGAGAAGGACTTGAAAAAGGAGGTTTAATAATGGCTCGTTCATTGAAAAAAGGACCCTTCGCTGATGAAAGCTTACTTAAGAAAATAGCAGCTTTAAATGAAACTGAAAGCAAACAAGTTGTCAAAACATGGTCAAGAAGATCAACGATTTTCCCTGAAATGGTTGGACATACAATTGCTGTTCATGACGGAAGAAAACACGTACCAGTTTATGTTGGCGAAGACATGGTTGGACATAAATTAGGTGAATTCGTTTTAACTAGGACCTATAAAGGTCATACAAGAGATGAAAAGAAATCAAGAGTGCGTTAGTTAATTGAAAGGAGGCAATCTAGATGGCTAAAGGACATAGAAGTCAGATTAAAAGAGAAAGAAATGCGAATAAAGATGCTAGGCCAAAAGCTAAGTTATCTTACGCAAGAGTATCGACTACAAAAGCAAAAATTGTTCTTGATACAATTAAAGGTAAAGACGTTGTTTCAGCACTTGGTATTTTAGCTTACACACCAAGAAACGGCGCTAGAATTATAGAAAAATTATTAAAATCAGCAGTAGCAAACGCTGAAAATAATAGTGGCATGAATTCAGATACTCTATTTATTGATGAAGCCTTTGCAAACAAAGGACCATCACTTAAGAGAATCAGACCAAGAGCTCAAGGTAGAGCTTTTAGAATTGAAAAGAAAACAAGTCACATTACTATTATCTTAAACAATAAATAGATAAGGAGGTTAGGCATGGGACAAAAAGTTAATCCACACGGCCTGAGAGTCGGTATCATCAAGGATTGGGATTCAAGATGGTATGCTGAAAAGAACTTTTCTGATTTTTTAGTTGAAGACGACAAACTCAGAAAACTCATTAAGAAAAAATTATTTGCGGCTGGCATCAATAAAATAGAAATTGAAAGAGCATCAGAACGCATAAAAATTAACATTCATACTGCTAAACCAGGTATTCTTATTGGTAAAGGCGGAGCATCAATAGAAGAATTAAGAAAATTTATTCAAACACATACAACTAGTAAAGTAATTGTAAACATTATGGAAGTAAAGAGACCGGAAAAATGTGCTCAGCTTGTTGCTGAAAACGTAGCTGCACAACTTCAAAACCGTGTATCATTCCGTAGAGCAATGAAACAAAGCATGGGTCGTGCTATGAAAGCAGGATCAAAAGGAATAAAAATTGGTTGTTCAGGACGTTTAGGCGGCGCTGAAATGGCTCGTAGTGAGTCTTACAACGAAGGAACTATTCCACTACAAACACTTAGAGCTGATATTGAGTATGGTTTTGCTGAAGCAAACACAACTTATGGTAAAGTTGGCGTAAAAGTATGGATATATCATGGCGAAATTCTTCCTATGAAAGATAAGAACAAAGGAGGAGTACTGTAATGTTAATGCCAAAAAGAGTTAAGAGACGTAAGCAATTCCGTGGATCAATGGCTGGAAAAGCTACACGTGGAAACAATATTAGTTATGGAGAATTTGGTATTGTTGCTATGGAACCATGTTGGATTAAATCAAACCAAATAGAAGCAGCCCGTATTGCTATGACTCGTCATATCAAACGTGGTGGTAAAGTTTGGATCAAAATATTCCCAGACAAACCTGTTACAACGAAACCTGCTGAAACAAGAATGGGATCTGGTAAAGGTTCTCCTGAGTACTGGGTAGCAGTTGTAAAACCTGGAAGAGTTATGTTTGAACTTGCAGGTGTAGAAGAATCAGTAGCAAGAGAAGCACTAAGATTAGCTGTGCATAAATTACCATGCAAATGCAAAGTTGTTTCTCGTAAGGATTTAGAAGGCGGTGATAATTGTGAAAACAACTAAATTTTTAGACGAATTAAAGACCAAATCCGCTGTGGAATTACAATCCGAATTAGTGGCTGCAAAAAAAGAGTTATTTAATTTGAGATTTCAAAATGCAACAAATCAATTAGAAAATACAGGCAGAATTACTGAAGTTCGCAAAAATATTGCTAGAATTCAAACAATTATAACTGAACAAAGTAAAGTAAGCAAATAAAGTTACCCTAATTCTGAAGGGAGGAAATAAGCGTGGAAGAAAGAAATATGAGAAAAACTCGTACAGGTAGAGTTGTAAGTGATAAAATGGATAAAACCATTGTTGTAGCTGTGCAAACCAGTGTTAAGCATCCACTTTATAGCAAAGTAATTAAAAGAACTTACAAGTTGAAAGCTCATGATGAGAACAATGAATGTGGAATTGGCGATAGAGTAAAAGTAATGGAAACAAGACCGATATCCAAGGACAAAAGATGGAGATTGGTACAAATAGTCGAAAAAGCAAAATAATTTTTAGGGTTTAGATCATTGAGATCAATGATCGTAACTGAAAGGAGGATTAAGCATGATTCAACAAGAATCTAGACTTAAAGTAGCCGATAATACAGGAGCAAAAGAAATACTTTGTATTCGTGTATTAGGAGGATCTACTAGAAGATATGCCAATGTAGGCGATATCATCGTTGCTACAGTTAAAGATGCAACACCAGGTGGCGTTGTAAAAAAAGGTGACGTAGTGAAAGCAGTAGTAGTTAGAACGGTTAAAGGTGTACGTCGTAAAGATGGTTCATATATCAAATTTGACCAAAACGCAGCAGTAGTTATTAAAGACGACAAGACTCCAAAGGGAACTCGTATATTTGGACCTGTTGCAAGAGAACTTCGTGAAAAAAAATTCATGAAAATATTATCATTAGCACCAGAAGTATTATAAGGAGGTGTAAGAATTGGCGAATATCAAATTAAAAACTGGCGATACAGTACAAGTGATTGCTGGTAAAGATAAAGGTAAAAAAGGTAAAATCCTTTCTGTTGACAAGAAAAACGGAAGAGTCTTAGTTGAAGGCATTAACATGGCTACGAAACATAGTAAGCCAAGTGCGAAAAATCAACAAGGTGGCATTATTCATCAAGAAGCTGCCATTACAGTATCTAACGTTATGTATGTTCATAAAGGTCAACCAACAAGATTAGGCATTAAATTGACAAAAGAAGAAAGAGACGGAAAGATGAAAAACGTTCGTCTTAGAGTAGCAAAATCAACAGGTGAAGTAATTGATTAATTTAAGGAAGGAGGTCACTTATTATGAGTAGATTAATAGAGACTTACAATAATGAAATTGTTGATGCAATGATGAAAAAGTTTAATTATAAAAACATTATGGAAGTACCAAAAATAGAAAAAGTTGTTATTAATATGGGTGTTGGTGAAGCAAAAGAAAATTCTAAAGCTATGGATGCCGCTATTAATGATTTAACAATTATTTCAGGACAAAAACCACTTCCAATCAAAGCTAAAAAGTCAGTAGCTGCTTTTAAGTTAAGAGAAGGAATGACAATTGGTACTAAAGTAACCCTTCGTGGTAAGAGAATGTATGAGTTTGTAGATAGACTTATTAATTTATCACTTCCACGTGTTCGTGACTTTAGAGGCGTTAATGCCAATTCATTCGATGGCAGAGGAAACTATGCTTTAGGCGTTAAAGAACAATTAATATTCCCAGAAATATCTTACGAAAAAATCGATAAGATCAGAGGGATGGATGTTATATTTGTAACGACTGCTAAAACTGATGAAGAAGCTCGAGAACTGTTAACATTATTCGGAATGCCTTTCAAAAAGCAGTAAGGAGGAAGCAATTAAATGGCAAAAACATCAATGAAAGTGAAACAACAACGTACGCCTAAGTTCGCTGTTCAAGCGTACAGTCGTTGTAGAATTTGCGGAAGACCTCACGGTTACTTAAGAAAGTATGGCGTGTGTAGAATTTGTTTCCGTGAACTTGCATATAAAGGACAAATACCTGGCGTTAGAAAAGCTAGCTGGTAAACAAAGTTTAGGAAGGAGGCAACAAACATGACAATGAGTGATCCTATTGCAGATATGTTAACTAGAATTAGAAATGCGAACACAGCTAAACACGATTTTGTTGATGTGCCAGCTTCAATCATGAAGCTTGCAATTGCAGAAATATTAACAAAAGAAGGTTTTATCAAAGGATATAAATCCATTGAAGATGGTCACATTAAAACAATTCGATTAGAGTTAAAATATGGCAAAGATAAAAGCGAAAAAGTTATTTCTGGTATTAAGAAAATTTCAAAGCCTGGGCTCCGAGTATACGCTGGTAAAGATGAATTACCAAAGGTATTAGGTGGTCTTGGAACAGCAATTATTTCAACAAATAAGGGTATTATTACAGATAAAGAAGCTAGAAAGATCAATGTTGGCGGCGAAGTAATCGCATTTATTTGGTAATAAAATCCAACAAATACTTAGAATTGCGTTTGCTTTGCAAACGCTCTTGAAGAGTAATGAAGACTAAAAAGATTGCGTTTGTAAACAAACGCTCTAGGTGAAACGATAGCAATGCTATCTCAATCTAACCACTAGGAGGAAATAAAATGTCAAGAATTGGAAGATTACCTATTGAAATTCCAGCTGGTGTAGAAGTTAATGTTACTGACAAAAACTTCATCACAGTGAAAGGACCAAAAGGTTCTTTAGAAAGACAATTGGTTAAAGAAATTACGGTAGAAAAAGTAGAAGATCAAATCCTTGTTACAAGACCTAATGATTTAAAGAAAATGAGATCATTACATGGTTTAACAAGAACATTGGTAGCTAATATGGTTGAAGGTGTAACCAAAGGTTACGAAAAGAAATTAGAAATCAATGGTGTTGGTTATAGAGCTGTAAAACAAGGGAACAAAATAGTATTATCTTTAGGTTACAGCCATCCTGTTGAAATGATAGATCCTGAAGGCATTGAAACAGTGGTTGAAGGAACAAATGTTATCATTGTAAGAGGTATTAATAAAGAACAAGTTGGACAATTTGCTGCTGAAATTAGAATTAAAAGAAAACCAGAACCTTACAAAGGTAAAGGTATTAAATATTCTGATGAAGTTATCATACGTAAAGAAGGTAAAACAGGTAAGAAGTAAGACGCATAGTCAAGCTCATTATCTGAAACACAATGATTACAAAGTAAAGAGGTGAAACCCAAATGGTAAATAAAGAAGTAAGATCAAAAGTACGTGTTAAAAAACACAGAAAGATCAGAAACAAAATTCAAGGCACTTCTGAAAGACCACGTTTATGTGTGTTTAGAAGTAACAGTCATATATATGCACAAATTATTGATGATACAAAAGGTGTAACACTTACAGCTGCATCAACATTAGACAAAGATTTTCAACTTGAAAAGAAAAATGATGTTGAAGCTGCCAAAGCAGTTGGTACCACTATCGCTAAAAAAGCAGTAGAAAAAGGTATCGGAAGTGTTGTATTTGACCGTGGAGGTTATATATACCATGGTAAAGTGCAAGCTTTAGCTGATGCTGCAAGAGAAGCAGGATTAATTTTCTAAGTTGATATATCAATTGATCGCAATAGAACAAGCGTATAATTATAGCAAGGAGGTAAAATGATGAAACATACAGTTTTAGATACAAGCGGAATGGACCTTAAAGAAAAAGTAGTATCCATTAGACGTGTAACGAAAGTTGTTAAAGGCGGACGTAATTTTAGATTTGCAGCTTTGGTTGTTGTTGGAGACGAAAATGGTCATGTTGGAGCTGGAATGGGAAAAGCAACTGAAATTCCAGAAGCAATCCGTAAAGGCATTGATGATGCTAAAAAGAAAATGATCGAAATTCCAATTGATGAGAATGGCAGTATCCCACATGACTACCTTGGTAACTTTGGAAGTGCTTCTGTACTTCTTAAAAGAGCACCAGAAGGTACTGGAGTAATCGCTGGTGGACCAGTACGTGCCGTACTTGAGCTTGCAGGAATTAAAAATATTAGAACAAAATCTTTAGGTTCAAATAATAAAAATAATGTTGTTGCGGCAACAATACAAGGTTTATTTGAATTAAAGACTCCAGAACAAGTTGCAAAACTTCGTGGAAAATCAGTAGAAGAAATCACAGGTTAGGAGGAAACAAAGATGGCAAATAAATTAAAAATCACACTTGTTAAATCAACCATTGGAGCCATTCCTAAACACAAAAAAACTGCAGTAGCATTAGGTTTAACAAAGCTAAACAAAACAGTTGAGCAACAAGATAACCCTGCAATTAGAGGGATGGTAAAACACATTATTCACTTAATCAAAGTTGAAGAAATATAGAACACTAAAATAGTTAGGAGGTGTAATCTGCATGAATTTATCAGATTTAAGACCTGTTGAAGGTTCAACGAGCAATAGATATAGAAAAGGGAGAGGTCATGGTTCAGGTAACGGTAAATTTGCTGGAAGAGGAAGAGATGGACAAAACTCTCGTTCTGGCGGAGGAACTAGAATTGGATTTGAAGGTGGTCAAATGCCACTTTACAGACGACTTCCAAAAAGAGGTTTTACTTGCAGAAGTTCTAAAGAAATTATTGGCATCAATATTGAAGCCCTTAATGTATTTAGAGCTGGCGGTGTAGTCACAATTGAGAAACTAATCGAAAAAGGCATAGTAAACAATCCAAAAGATGGCGTTAAAATATTAGGAAATGGCGAGATGACGAAAAAGTTAACTGTTCAAGCAAATGCTTTCAGTAAATCAGCCATTGAAAAAATAGAAGCTGCTGGTGGGAAAGCCGAGGTGGTGTAATTGTTCAAAACAATTCGTGATGCATTTAAAGTACCAGACTTAAGAAGTAAACTTATTTTCACTTTACTCATGTTATTTGTGATTAGAATGGGGGCTGCGATCCCTATTCCAGGAATAAATGCTGATGTATTAAAAGATTATTTCTCACAGGCTGGGGATTTACTTGGATTATTTGATGCTTTCTCTGGTGGAGCATTCGCTAACATGACATTATTTGCAATGGGTATTATTCCATATATCAATGCATCTATTATCATGAACCTTTTAACCATTGCAATTCCAGCACTTGAGGAAATGCAAAAAGAAGGTGAAGATGGACGTAAGAAGATCGCTAAGATGACTAGATATGGTACAGTTGTTCTTGCTCTAGTACAATCATTAGCAATTTCTCTTGGACTTAGAACCATTTTTAACGAATACAATGTTTTGTCAGTTGTAATCGCGGTATCTGCTATGACTGCTGGTACAGCATTTCTAATGTGGATAGGCGAAAGAATAAACGAAAAAGGTATCGGAAACGGTATATCATTAATCATTTTTGTTAATATAGTATCCAGATTTCCTTCAGGAGCAAAAGCTCTTTATAATCAAGCGATATTAGGTAAATATATTCAAGTACTTGCTATGTTGTTAGTATTTTTTGGTATGATCGTGTTGGTAGTTCTTATTTACTTAGGTGAAAGAAGGATTTCAGTACAATACGCTAAAAAGATGCAGGGAAGAAAGTCCTATGGTGGACAATCAACACACATTCCACTAAAGGTTAATATGGCTGGTGTTATTCCAGTAATATTTGCTTCTTCACTTTTACAATTTCCGCAAGTTATCACTGGGTTTTTTACTCAAACACCAGCACCATGGCTGGATAAAACGATTAATTTCTTGAATTATAATAGATCTCCATTTGGAGCAGGCCTATACTTCGTATTAATTATCTTATTTGCATTTTTCTATACTGCGATTATCTTTAATCCGTATGAAGTTGCAAATAACATGAAGAAGAATGGTGGTTTTGTTCCAGGTATTAGACCAGGTAAACCAACAGTTGACTATTTAACGAACATTTTAAACAAAATTGTCCTCATAGGAGGTATTTTGTTGGGAATCGTAGCTATATCTCCAATTGCTTTATCTGCTCTTACAAAGGTACAAATTGGATTTGGTGGTACTTCACTGATCATTGTTGTTGGTGTATGCTTAGAAACAATTAAGCAAATTGAATCTCAATTGGTAATGAGACATTACAAAGGATTTTTAAATTCATAATTCAGATGAGGAAAGGACACTTCCAAGAGAAGTTCACTTTCCAAGTCTTGTATTTAATTTTAAACAGAGTCTTTTGTAAAGATATGGAGGCGATAGAATGAAGTTAATTATGTTAGGGGCTCCTGGTGCAGGAAAAGGAACACAAGCAAAATATATTGCTGCAACCTATAAAATACCACATATATCTACGGGTGATATTTTTAGAGCAAACATTAAAAACGATACTGAACTTGGTAAAAAAGCAAAAGAATATATGGATCTTGGGTTATTAGTTCCAGATGATCTGGTTGTAGATTTAGTAGCAGATCGCCTTCAACAAGAGGACTGTATAAATGGATTTGTATTAGATGGTTTTCCAAGAACAATTCCGCAGGCTGAAAGTTTAGACAGTGCACTATCAAATATGGGAGCAAAAATGGATTATGCTATTGAAGTTGCTGTTCCTGATGATGATATCGTGCGAAGGATGTCAGGCAGAAGAGCTTGTGTTGGATGTGGTGCAACCTATCATATCGTCAACGTTCCACCAAAAACAGAAAACCAATGTGATACATGTGGTTCTGGACTAATCCTTAGGGATGACGATAAAGAAGAAACTGTTCTTAAGAGATTGGAAGTCTATCATGAACAAACCCAACCTTTGATTGATTACTATAACAATCAAGGTATATTAATCTCAATAAATGGAACTTTAACTGTTAAAGACATTACAGACGAGATTATTAAAGTTTTGGGGGCATAGTTTATGTCAATTCTTATTAAGAACGATCAAGAAATAGAACTCATGCGAGAAGCTGGAAAAATTGTTGCCTTAACACACCAATTAATTGAAAGAAATATAAAAGCAGGCATGAAAACCTTAGAATTAGATCAAATAGCAGAAGAATTCATTAGAAGTAAAAACGCTCAACCTTCTTTCAAAGGTTACAACGGCTATCCTGCATCAATATGCGTTTCTATTAATTCAGAAGTGGTTCATGGTATTCCAAGTAAACACAGACGAATTGAAGAAGGCGATATTGTTAGTATTGATATAGGAGCTATGTATAAGGGCTACCATGGAGATGCTGCAAGAACACATAGTATCGGAAGGATTTCTGAGGAAGCAACGCATTTGATTAAAATTACTGAGGAAAGCTTTTATGAAGGAATTAAAATGGCAAAGGCAGGCAATCATTTGCATCAAATATCCGAAGCAATTCAAAATTATGTTGAAAATAATGGATGCTCTGTTGTTAGAGATCTAGTTGGTCATGGCATTGGTAAAGATATGCATGAGGAACCGCAAATACCTAATTATAAACCTATAGGAAGAGGACCAAAGCTTCAAAAGGGCATGGTACTTGCAATAGAACCTATGGTGAATGCCGGTAGATACGAGGTTCGGGTACTTGAAGACGATTGGACTGTTGTGACATTAGATAAGTCATTATCGGCACACTATGAAAATACGATTCTGATTACAGAAGATGGTTACGAGCTTCTTACAGTAGTATAAGATGAGGTGAATACCATGGATAAATTTCAATACGGTCAAATTATTAAATCAAAGGCTGGAAGAGATCAAGATAAAATATTCGTAATAATAGATATTCAAGATGAATATGTATATTTGGTAGATGGACATTTTAGAAGGATTGAAAACCCAAAGAAAAAAAAGCTAAAACATATTCAGCCAATGAATATAGTAATCGAAACCATTAAACATAAAATTGAAAATGAAGAAAAGCTGACAAATGCCGATATTAGAAGAGAACTAATCGTATATCAAAAAGGCCTAGATCATCGTAAGGAGGTTTAAAGTATGTCAAAAAAAGATGTTATTGAAGTAGAAGGAAAAGTTCTTGAAAAACTACCTAATGCAATGTTTCAAGTAGAGCTAGAAAATGGACACACCATTTTAGCACATATTAGTGGAAAATTAAGAATGCATTATATAAGAATTCTGCCAGGTGATAAAGTCACAGTTGAAATGTCTCCTTATGATTTAACTAAAGGAAGAATAACTTGGCGTGATAAGTAAATATGAATCATTGAGATGTAAAACCCTTCAAGTTGGGAAAAAATTTACATGACAATTGTACATGGAAAGGAGCGATATTGATGAAAGTTAGAGCATCAGTAAAACCTATTTGTGAAAAATGTAAAATAATTAAGAGACATGGGAGAATTCGCGTTATCTGTGATAATCCTAAGCACAAACAAAAACAAGGTTGATTAAAACAGTTGTATTTTGGCTTAACAATGATTAAACACATAAAAATTGTTAAAACTTATAAAAAATGCTTGCAACCTTGACAAAACTATTATATAATATCTAATTGTGATATTCTGTAAGCGGCTGACGCAATGAACCACTAGGAACCGTTGTAGGTTAAGTGATTTTTTGCTGATAGAAGAGATAAATAATACCTTAACAATCCTATTATATGCACATGTTGCAGTGCCAATAATAGACATATTGTTAACCGTCAAAATAGTATAGGTCTCGTTTATACGTTCACCGCATATGAAGAGACACTGTATTTAGAAACTAACCTTAATTTTAAAAGCTGGAGGTGCAAAGATAACATGGCTCGTATTAGTGGTGTTGACTTACCAAGAGAAAAACGCGTTGAAATTGGTCTAACTTATATTTATGGAATTGGTAGAGTAAGTTCAAATAGAATTTTAACACAAGCTGGAATTAGTCCAGATACAAGAGTAAGAGATTTAACGGATGAAGAAGTAGCTAAAATACGTGAAATCATTGATGCTTCTCAAATGGTTGAAGGTGATTTAAGACGTGAAGTAGCGCTTAATATCAAACGTTTAATGGAAATTGGTTGTTATCGTGGAATCCGTCATAGAAGAGGTCTTCCAGTAAGAGGACAAAAAACTAAGACAAATGCAAGAACAAGAAAAGGCCCACGTAAAACAGTTGCTAACAAGAAGAAATAATTTTCGCGAGTAGCGAGGAGAGCGAATGTATGTATGTATTCATTCGACGAGTACCGCGAAACTACAGAAACTGCGAAGCATGTTTCTGTAGGATTAGATGATGTTTAGGAAACCATTAGAGATCATAATCGTAAGGAGGTTTGATTGATGGCAAAGAAAGTAGTTAAAAAAGTTACTAAAAAGCGCGTAAAGAAACATATCGAACGCGGACAAGCTCATATAAAATCAACATTTAACAATACGCTAGTTACACTAACCGATACAGAAGGCAATACGCTTTCATGGGCAAGTGCAGGTGGACTTGGTTTTAGAGGATCAAGAAAATCTACGCCTTATGCAGCTCAAATGGCTGCAGACACTGCGGCAAAAGCTGCTATGATTCATGGATTAAAAGCTGTAGAAGTTATGGTAAAAGGCCCTGGTGCTGGTAGAGAAGCTGCTATTAGAGCGCTACAAGCGGCAGGATTAGATGTAACAAGTATCAAGGATGTAACACCAGTACCACATAATGGATGTCGTCCACCAAAACGCAGAAGAGTGTAACCGTCAGGAGGTGTAAACAATGGCAAGATATACAGGAGCAGTATGTAGATTGTGTCGTAGAGAAGGCGATAAGCTTTTCTTAAAAGGCGATAGATGCTACACTGGTAAATGTGCAATAGATCGTAGACCGTATCCACCAGGACAACACGGTAAATCACGTACAAAAGTTTCCGAATACGGATTACAATTACGTGAAAAGCAAAAAGCAAAAAGAATTTATGGTGTGCTTGAAACTCAATTTAGAAATTATTTTGAAGAAGCTGATCGTAAAAAAGGTATTACAGGTGATAACTTACTAATTACTCTTGAGTCACGTTTAGACAATGTTGCTTATAAAGCAGGGTTAGGTCGTTCTAGAACTGAAGCAAGACAAGTGGTTCGTCATAACCATGTAATCATAAATGGTAAAAGAGTTAACATTCCTTCTTATTTAGTAAAAGCAGGAGATGTTATTCAAATAGCAGAAAAATCTCATGGCATTCAAAGATTCAAAGATATTTTTGAAAGTACATCAGGTAGACCTGTTGCAGAATGGTTAAGTGTAGACTTAGACAGTTATACTGTTAAGGTTTTAGCTCTTCCAACAAGAGAACAAATTACAGTTCCAGTTTTAGAAACGCTTATCATTGAGTTGTATTCTAAATAATAACATATGTCATGAGCAAGCTAGAAGCATTTTACCCTCAGAATTCGCGCTAAAGCACATATGTAGAATGAAGATATTCTATATAATATTAATTTATAGAAGGAGGGTCTTTAAACGTGTTTGATTTTGAAAAACCAAAAATTGATATTATCGAAATAACCGAAGATAATAGATATGGGCGATTTGTGATTGAACCTCTGGAGAGAGGTTATGGCACAACGCTTGGCAATTCCCTTAGAAGAATTATGTTATCATCATTGCCAGGAGCAGCAATTAGTAGTATTAAAATTGATGGAGTATTGCATGAATTTAGTACGATTCCTGGTGTTAAGGAAGATGTTTCGGAAATTATTCTTAACATTAAAAGATTGGCTATTAAAAACAACAGTGACAGTTTTGAACCAAAAGTTGCTTATATTGAATTTGAAGGTGAAGGTATCGTAACAGGAGCTGATATTCAAGCAGATCCAGATATTGAAATCCTTAACCCAGATGTTACTATAGCAACATTAAGCGGTGGAGCTGACAGTAAGCTGTTTATTGAGTTAACGATTACTAGAGGAAGAGGATACATCGGTGCTGAGAAAAACAAATCTGATGATCAACCAATCGGAGTGATTCCAATTGACTCAAGTTATACGCCAGTTGAACGTGTCAATCTTATTGTAGAAAATACACGTGTTGGACAGATTACAGATTATGATAAATTAACACTCGAAGTATGGACCAATTGTACATTGTCACCAGATGAAGCAGTAAGCTTAGCAGCTAGGGTTTTAAGCGAGCATTTAAACTTGTTTGTAGACTTATCTGAAAGTGCTAAAAATACTGAAGTAATGGTTGAAAAAGAAGACAATGAAAAAGAAAAGGTTCTTGAAATGAGCATTGATGAATTAGAACTATCTGTACGTTCTTACAACTGCTTGAAAAGAGCAGGGATTAATACAGTTGAAGAATTAACGAATAGAACATCCGAAGATATGATGAAAGTAAGAAACTTAGGAAGAAAATCTTTGGAAGAAGTATTATCAAAATTAAAAGAACTTGAATTGGTGTTAAAACCTAGTGATGAATAGATTCGTTGATTTATATACTAGAGAATACAACATCTGATAAAGGAGGTAAATAGAGATGGCAGGATTAGGATATAGAAAGCTAGGAAGAACTTCTTCTCAAAGAAAAGCTTTGCTTAGAAATCAAGTTACTAATTTGATTTATCATGGCAAGATTAAAACTACTGAGACTAAAGCAAAAGAAGTTCGTAAAATAGCTGAAAAACTAATTGCTCTTGCAGTTAGAGAAAAAGATAATTTTGTTGAAACTACTGTAACTCAAAAAGTGCCTAAAAAGACAGCTGATGGAAGTAGAGTTAAAACTACTGTTGATGGCAAGAAGGTTACTGAGTTTGAAGAAATTAAAAAGAATATTAAAAAAGATAATCCTTCAAGATTACATGCACGTAGACAAATACTTTCAGTACTTTATCCAGTAAAGGAAGTACCAGCTGCAAGTGCAGGTAAAAAGGCTAATACAAAGCAAGTTGATTTAGTGGAAAAGTTATTTGATGAAATTGCGCCAAAGTATACTGATCGTAATGGTGGTTATACAAGAATCGTTAAGATTGGTCCACGTAAAGGTGACGCAGCTGAAGAAGTAATTATTGAATTAGTATAAAGGGATTATGTGGGGATTAAGTGTTGGTGCTTAGTCCCTATTTTAAATTTAATGGCTGATGTTTTAGGGTTGTGTTAGGGAGTTTGGTTAGGTGTGTGGAATGTAAGACGGGTGGAATTTTGCGGTAGGTTGAGGGAGTAGTAAGACGGTCAGAATTTTGCATTAGTGTGGTAGAAGTCATTTGGGTATTGCTTTCGCAACCCCTTGCACATCCGTGTGCAAGAGGGGTTGGTTCGCCATCCATGGCTCACTGCTTCAGCAATACCCAAATGACTTCTTGCTAGACTTATGAGTGTATCAAGCAAAATTCTTCGGTGATGAGGATGCAAGGATATAGCAAAAACCTAATACGAATATCTAAAATCTAGAATCTAAAACAAAGGCAAACCAAACCTGAGATTAAGGTAACCTAAGGTCAAACCTAAAGACAAACCTAAATTCAAACCTAAAGTCAAAACTAAGGTCAAAACTAAATTGGGGCGAAGCTTTTTGGGGGTTGGAAAAGATGAAATCTTTTTAAATTTAAAATAGGGATCAAGATTGTTGATGGGAAGAAAGTAATGAAGAAGGGGGTGTTGGAATGGAAGAGATGGTTATGGGAAATGGGTTGGTTTTTGAGTATCATGTGCATAATGATATGGGGGAAGTGGAGAATACGTTTAGAGCATTGGATGGGGTTGAGGTGGATATTAGGAAAGGGGAATTTGTTGCGATTTTGGGGAGGAATGGGTCGGGGAAGTCGACATTGGCGAAGCATGTGAATGCTTTGTTGGTGCCTAAGGAAGGGACTCTTTGGGTTAAGGGAATGGATACCAAAGATCATGGGAATGTTTGGAAGGTTAGGCAAAGTGCAGGGATGGTGTTTCAGAATCCAGATAATCAGATTATTGCGACGATTGTTGAGGAGGATGTGGCGTTTGGGCCTGAAAATTTAGGGGTAGAGGCAGGGAAGATTAGGAAAAGAGTGGATAGTGCGCTGGAAGTTGTTGGGATGTCGGAGTATGCTAGGCATTCGCCGAATAAGTTGTCTGGTGGTCAGAAGCAAAGGGTTGCCATTGCAGGAGTGCTTGCTATGAGGCCGGAGTGTATTGTTTTAGATGAACCGACGGCTATGTTGGATCCTTCAGGGAGGATCGAGGTTATAGAGACTGTGAAGCAGCTGAATAGAGAAGAAGGGATTACGATTATTCTGATAACTCATTTTATGGAGGAAGCGGTTCAGGCTGATAGGGTAATTGTTATGGATCAAGGTAAGATAGAGATGAATGGTAGTCCGAGAGAGGTTTTTTCGGATGTGAAGAGACTTAAAGAAATTGGGCTGGATGTTCCACAGGTTACAGAGGTTGCGTACATGCTTAAAAATGATGGAATTCAAATAGATGAGACTATACTTACAGTAGAGGAAATGGTTGATGCAATATGTCGATTGAAATCAAAGAATTAAATTATGTTTATGGGAAAGGAACTCCTTTTGAAAAGAGAGCACTTTCAAATGTTTCATTAACGATTGAGGATGGAGAATTTATTGGACTTATTGGGCATACAGGTTCAGGTAAGTCCACGCTGATTCAACATATTAATCGCTTGATCAAACCAATGTCAGGTATTATTTATGTTGATGGCGAAGACGTAAATGGCAAAAATATTAATTTAAAAAAATTAAGACAACAGGTTGGTCTAGTTTTTCAATATCCTGAGCATCAGTTGTTTGAAATGACAGTATTTAAGGATGTAGCATTTGGGCCTACAAATATGGGATTGGCAAAAGAGGAAATCGATTTAAGGGTAAAGACTGCGCTAGGTAAGGTAGGTTTGATGGAGGAGGAATTTTATGAAAAATCTCCCTTTGAACTTTCAGGTGGACAAAAAAGAAGAGTTGCAATAGCAGGCGTTTTAGCAATGGAACCTAAAGTTTTAATCTTAGATGAGCCTACAGCTGGTTTGGATCCAAAAGGTAGAGATGACATTTTAAATGAAATCAAGAAATTGCATAAAGATACAAAGATTACCATCATCTTGGTTTCACATAGTATGGAAGATATTGCTAGGTATGTAGATCGTATTATAGTAATGGATAAAGGAAGTATAGAATTAGATGGTACGAGTAAAGAGGTTTTTAAAAACATAGAAAAATTAGAAAGCATGGGGTTAGGAGCGCCACAGGTCACCTACTTGTTGAGGGCCTTAAAAGAGAAAGGAATGGTTGTAGAAGATGAAGCTATTACTATTTCAGAAGCCTATGAGGCTTTAAAAGAGTTGCTAAAGTAGAATTTGTAGAGGAGTGTGGTAGTTGTGATTAGAGACATTACAATAGGGCAGTATTATCCTTCAGACTCTATTATACATAGATTGGATCCGAGAACTAAAATTATTGCAACATTTATTTATATTTGTTCGCTTTTTATTAATATTGATTTTATCGGTTATTTTGCTACGTTTGTATTTATATCAAGTGTTATTTATACTTCAAAGGTTCCATTAAGCTTTATTTTGAAAGGGTTAAAGGCTATCGTAGTAATTATTGTACTTACAATATCAATCAATATATTTTTCACACCAGGGAAAACAATACTTGTTGATTTTTGGATTATTAAAATTACTTTAGAAGGCGTAATTTTAGCAATACTAATGGGAATTAGATTAATATTACTCATTATTGGATCGTCATTGTTAACGTTGACCACATCGCCTATTTCCTTGACGGATGGCATTGAAACCTTATTAAAACCAATGGAAAAAATAAGAGTACCAGCTCATGAAATAGCTATGATGATGACAATAGCGCTTAGATTTATTCCGATTTTATTAGAGGAAACAGATAAAATTATGAAAGCTCAAACAGCAAGAGGCGCTGAGTTTGAAGAAGGAAGTATAGTTAAGAGGGCTAGGAGTCTTATTCCTCTTTTGGTACCGCTATTTATATCGTCCTTTAGAAGAGCCGAGGATTTGGCGTTGGCTATGGAAGCAAGATGCTATAAAGGTGGAGAAGGTAGAACCAAAATGCATCAATTAAAATACTTTTCAAAGGATTATATGACATTTTTAATTAGTATAGCTTATGTTGGTATTTTAATTATGATTAGGTTGATTTGGGGGAGTTAACAAATGAATAAAATATTTAAAATTATCATTGCATATGAAGGTACAAATTATTGTGGATGGCAAAAACAAATAGGTCATAAGACCGTTGAAGGAGAGCTTTTGAAAGCCTGTAATAGGATATTTAAAGAATCTTTCGTTTTAAAAGGTTCGAGTAGGACAGATTCAGGTGTCCATGCATTCGGACAGGCCGCTTCAATAGAAGTAAAAACAAAATTGACGCCATATAAAATATGCCGTGCACTGAATTGTTATCTACCGGAGGATATCGTTGTTCAGAGCGCGGAAGAGATGGATTTTGACTTTCATCCAAGGTATTGTGCTAAGGAAAAAACATACATCTATAAGATATATAATTCTAAAATACCTTTGCCACAAGAAAGGTTATATAGTTATTTCTACCATAAACCATTAGATATCGAAAGGATGAAGGAAGCCTCTAAATATTTTTTGGGAGAACATGATTTTGTTGCCTTTTCAGCAGTAGGAGGATCAGTCAAAACAAGTGTTAGAACACTTTATAGATGTGATATAGTCAAAAAAGGCAACTTAGTTGAAATCATAGTGACGGGCAATAGCTTTTTATATAATATGGTCAGAATTATAGTGGGGACACTAATTGAGGTAGGAATTGGTAATATTGAACCAGAAGAAATTTGTGATATAATAGAATCAAAGGACAGATTGAAACCAGGAAAGAAATCTCCTGCAAAGGGATTGACCCTAGTTGAAATCAAATATTAGGACTCCGATTGGAGTCCTTTTCAGCACCTAAAGCCCCTAATTCAGTACATTTGAAATAATGTCACTTATGGTAGATGCCATTATCATTTTTCTTTAGCTTTTATTTTAACTGACTTCAGAATATAATCAATTCATAAGTAGTTGAGAAAGAGGCTGGCAAAAATTGAAAATGACTTCGCGAGTTGAAAAAATAATTACCAAATTCTTTGGCTTTAATTTAAGCTGACTTGGGAATATAATGAAACCATAAGTTGATTGAGAAATAGAAAGGATGGACTTAAATGAAAATGACCTCGCGAGTTAAAAAAATCATTACCATACTACTTAATCAACAAGATTACATAACGACACAAGAAATATCTGAAGAAATAAACGTAAGTACGAGAACTGTCCTGCGAGAATTAGACAGTGTTGAAAGATGTCTAGCAGAAAAAAATGTTCTTCTAGAAAAGAAAAAAGGCTTAGGTATAAAAATTATTATAGAAAAGCAACAACTTGAAGAAATGATGAATTGGATTCAAAACGAAAAAACGGAATTAACCGAATCTCCAGAGCAAAGGCATACGGTTTTAAAGGCTGAGCTACTTAAGGAACAGGGAACCACTAAATTATACACCTTAACCTATTCATTAGATGTAACAGAAAGCACCATAAGCAATGATTTAGATAATATCCAAGATTGGTTTGAAAAGTTTGAATTAAAGCTAATTAGAAAGCCAGGCCTTGGCGTATATATCGAAGGTAGTGAGAAATCAAAACGAAGAGCTATCGTAGCCTTACTTTATGAACATTTTCACGAAGCTGACTTGATAAAATTTATTATCAATAATGAATGGCATAAATCACTGAAAACAAATTTCACTAAAATAGATGAAGTAGTATACGATTTAATGGAGATATCAGAAGTTGCACTAATGAGAGATTTTCTCAAATATTTAGAAACCTATACAGGATATCAGCTTGCTGATCATTCATATATAGCTTTGATTATTCGATTTATTGTAACAAGAAAACGAATTCATCAAGGTTTGACAATAACCATTGATCAAGAATTGAAGAAGGCTTTAAAGAATGAAAAAATTTATTTTATATTAGAACAATGGAGTAAAGAGAATTTAGCAGTAAAAATGGATGCATTTCCAGAAGACGAATTATTCTATTTAGTTATGCACATTAAAGGCGCGACGCTCCGAGAGACTTTTTCGGAAAATAGAATTTCAATGATAGAAGATTTTAAAATGATTAAACTTGCAAAGAAAATCATTAGAATCGCTGAAAACAATACAAACGTTTACTTAGAGGACAATGAAAAACTATTAAGTGGTCTTGTTAGACATCTAGGACCTGCAATTAATAGAATTAAACTTAAGCTGGATGTTATGAATCCTCTAGTTAAAGAAATAAAAGAAATGTACCCTTCACTTTTTTCAGTAGCTATCGAGTGTGTCAAAATTATTGAAGAAGAAGAAAATATAATTGTACCAGAAGATGAAGTAGCTTATATAGCAACCCATATTGGTTCTGCAATTAAATATCAAAATCGACGTACAAACACACAATACCGAGTAATCGTAGCATGTGGAAGTGGTATAGGAACTTCTCAATTGCTGGCAGCAGAAATTGAAAAAGAATTCCATAATATAGATATCGTTGATATTGTATCAACCTTGCAAATGGACAATGACAGGATTAAAGCTTTAAATGTGGACTTAATGATTTCGACAATATCTATTCCAAATTGTGACTTGCCAACGATTCATGTCAACTGTATCTTAACAGATCAAGATAAAGTAGAAATTAAAAAATTTTTAGAAGGCTTTATGCCAAAACCACATTTACCAAATCTTCAAAAAATAGTTCATTTAAACGAAAAGCTTACAAGACTTAAGCATTATTGCGACACCATCCTAGAAGTTGTAGACAATTTTCAGCTTTTTGAAGATATAGAGATTAATGATTTGAAAGAGCTGATACAATTCGTAAGCGCTCAAATTGTTAGCTCAGAAAATGCAAGAAATGAACTAGAAAAGGCCTTTATCGACAGAGAGGAAAAAGGATCAACCATTCTAGGGAAGAAAAGCATGATGCTACTTCATACACGCTCATCAGCAGTAGACCAATTGTATTTCATGATAGTTAGGGGAAAAGATAAGATCCCCATCTATAACAATAAAAATATTCTTGTGGATTTAGATGTAATTGTAGTTATGGTAGCACCTATTTCCATAAAACATGTAGAGTTAGAAGTACTAAGTGAAATCAGTAGAATGATTATAACTAGTGAGTTTGCTGACTTATTGAAATCAGGTACAAAAAGACAGATTTTTGAAGTGCTAAGTTCAATACTAGATCAGTTTATTCAATCTAAAGTAATTGTTACGGAATGATCCATCTTAAAGGCGTTTGACTGATCAACAAATCCCTTAAGGTTCATCAGTCCGGACACATTATTATATAACAATGAATTATATAAATTTAAGGAGGATTTTGTATGAATCAATCACAATCACAAACGCAAGTAAGAATCCAAAAATTTGGACGTTTCCTAAGTGGTATGGTTATGCCAAACATTGGTGCATTTCTTGCTTGGGGGCTAATTACTGCATTATTTATCCCAACAGGATGGCTACCAAGTGAAAAGTTATCTACTTTAGTTGGTCCGATGATAGTTAACTTATTACCTCTTCTTATTGGTTACACTGGTGGTAAAATGGTTGCTGGTACTCGAGGTGGGGTTCTTGGTGCAGTTGCTACTATGGGTGTTATCGTTGGAACAAGCATACCAATGTTTATTGGTGCTATGATTATGGGTCCACTTGCTGGTTGGGTTATTAAGAAATTTGATAATGCAATTGAGGGAAAAATTCCAGCTGGTTTTGAAATGTTAGTAAATAACTTTTCAGCAGGTATTATTGGTATGGGCTTGGCTCTAGCAGCATTATTGGGTGTTGGTCCAGCAGTTGAAACATTTAGTAATGCATTAGGTAGCGGCGTTCAAGCAATCGTAAGTGCTGGTTTATTACCATTAGCTTCACTTTTTATTGAACCTGCTAAAATATTATTCTTAAACAATGCAATTAACCATGGTGTATTAAGCCCATTGGGTATTGCACAAGCAGCAGAAGCAGGAAAGTCAATCTTTTTCTTATTAGAAACAAATCCAGGTCCAGGTCTTGGTATTTTACTTGCATATTGGATGTTTGCTAAGGGTATGGTTAAACAATCTGCACCAGGTGCTGTGATTATTCACTTCCTTGGTGGTATTCATGAAATTTACTTCCCTTATATATTAATGCAACCTATTCTTTTATTAGCAGTTATTGCTGGTGGAGCAAGTGGTGTTTTAACATTTTCAGTACTAGGAGCTGGATTAGTAGCTGCTCCATCACCGGGTAGTATTTTTGCCTTAATTGCTATGACTCCAAAAGGTGGATTATTACCAGTACTTGCAGGTGTGCTTGTATCAACTGCAGTAAGTTTCTTAGTGGCAGCAGCACTTATCAAGAAAAGCGGTGGTGCTGAAGATGATCTTGAAACGGCTAAAGAAAAAATGGTTGATTTAAAAGGCAAGAAATCAAGTGTAGTGAAAACTGCAGTTAAAAAAATCATTGTAGCTTGTGATGCTGGTATGGGATCAAGTGCAATGGGTGCAACTAAATTAAGAAACAAAGTAAAAGCTGCAGGCCTTGATATCATCGTTGAAAATAAAGCAATTGAGAACATCCCAAGTGATGCAGATATTGTTTTTACACATAACAAGCTAACAGATAGAGCTATTAAGTCTGCTCCAAATGCTGAACATATTTCAGTAGATGATTTTATGAACACTACTGCATATGATGAGCTAGTTGAAAGACTTAGTGGTGGCGCAAAAAAAAAGTAACTAGCAACCAAACGGTTGCAGAAGATAGTAACCAAGTACTAGCAATCGAAAACATTCGAATTGGATTATCAAGCGTTAGTAAAGAAGATGCCATAAGAATGGCTGGTCAAATATTAGTAGATAGCGGTTATGCAGGTGTCGAATATATTGACGCGATGCTACAAAGAGAAGCTGACTTATCAACCTACATAGGAAATGGAACTGCCATTCCACATGGTGTTAGTGAAGCTAAGAAAGCAATTATTAAAACAGGCATTTGTATTTTGCAATTTCCTGATGGTATTGATTATGGTGACGAAAAAGTTTACTTAATGATCGGTATTGCAGGCGTTGGCAATGAACATTTATTAATATTATCAAACCTTGCAGAAATTTTAGAAGATGAAAGTAAGGTGTTAGACCTAAGAACGACAACAGACATTGACTTTGTTTACAAACAGTTTACAAATCAATAAATAATTTGTTATCCCTTTATGCCAGATAAATGGGGTATAGTTATTACTTTGGCACAATAATATTCTTTCACCATCCCGTTATTGTGCCAAAGATACTATTAAAGGAGTAATTAAATCTTAACTATGATATATACAATAACTTTAAACCCAGCAATAGACAAAAGAATTATATTAAATAATTTTAAGATAGATGGTGTTAACCGATTCAATGATGAAAGAGAAGATGCCGGTGGAAAAGGAATCAATGTTTCTAAGATGATTCACAACCTTGGAGGTAATAGTACAGCACTAGGTGTAGTTGCAGGCGCATCAGGGCATTTTATTAAGGACCAACTGGACAAAATGGGTATTCTTCATAGCTTTATTGAGGGCGAAGGAAATACACGAACTAATTTGAAAATAGTGGATCCTGTTCATCAAACCTATACAGACATAAATGAAGAGGGTAAGCCTATCTCAGATGAGTTATTAGAACAGATGGAAAAGCATTTGTTTGAAATCATTCAAAAAGGTGATATTTTGGTTTTGGCAGGTAGTGTACCTAACAATGTTAGTAAAGATATTTATGGAAAGTGGATTAAAACTGCGAAAGAAAATGACATCAAAGTGTTGCTAGATGCAGAAGGTGAATTGTTAAAGCAAGGTATTTTAGCAGGGCCTTATTTAATCAAACCCAATATTCATGAACTAGAAGGTTTGCTTAATAAAAAAATTGAGACACAATCAGAAGTTATTGAATGTGGAAAAAAGCTACTAGACCATGATATTAAGGTAGTCGTTATATCAAGAGGCAGTGAAGGCTGTATCTTGATTTCAGAAGACAAAGTGCTACATATTCCAGGCTTAGTCGTAGATGTAAAAAGTACGGTAGGTGCAGGAGATTCTATGGTTGGTGCCTTAGCATATGCGTTAGAATTGGATTATTCATTAGAGGAAGCGATTGCACTAGGTGTAGCATCAAGCACTGCTACTATACAAGAAGAAGGTTCAATTATGGGTAGCCTCGAAAATATTATTAAAATGAAAAGTATTGTTGAAGTACATCAACAATAAAGGAGATAAAATGAAAACAAAGGCAGTCAGATTATATGGAGTAAATGATTTAAAATTAGAAGAATTTGATTTACCAGAAATTAAAGATGATGAAATTTTAGTGAAAGTTGTTTCAGACAGTGTTTGTATGTCTACATATAAAGCCATTATCCAAGGACCTAAACATAAAAGAGTGCCTGATGATGTAGCAGAAAATCCAACGATTATGGGTCATGAATTTGCAGGTGTTATAGTAGAAGTTGGAGAAAAATGGCAGCATCAATTTAAGCCAGGACAAAAGTTTGCAATTCAACCAGCTTTGAATTATAAAGGCAGTCCTTATGCACCAGGCTATTCCTTCAAATATTTTGGTGGCAATGCGACTTATTGTATCATTCCTCAAGAAGTTATGGAATTAGGATTCTTATTAGATTATCAAGGAGAGGCATTTTATGACGCTTCACTTTCAGAGCCAATGTCTTGTGTTATTGGCGGTTTTCACTCAAACTATCATACGATAACTGGAAAATATGGTCATAATATGGGTATCGTAGAAGGTGGAAAAATGGCTCTTATCGCAGGGGTTGGACCAATGGGGCTAGGAGCAATTGATTATGCGATACATTGTGATCGTAAACCAGGTTTGTTAGTTGTTACAGACATTGATGATGAGCGATTAGAACGTGCAATGTCATTAATTACAGTAGAAGAAGCTAAAAAAAATGGTGTAGAACTCATTTATGTAAATACAAAAAACTTAGAAGATGCTCCCGCTCATTTAGTAGAATTATCTGGCGGAACAGGATATGATGATGTGTTTGTTTATGCTCCTGTTCGTAGCGTTATTGAACTCTCTGATAAAATCCTTGGAAAAGATGGATGCATGAATTTCTTCGCAGGTCCAACGGATACAGGATTTAAAGCAGAAGTGAATTTTTACAATGTTCACTATACACCAACACATATCATGGGTTCCACAGGCGGGAATGATGATGATATGCTTGAATCACTTGCTATGTCAGCTAAAGGTTTGATTAATCCAGCATTTATGGTTACTCATGTTGGTGGTATTGACAGCGCAATCGATACATTACTAAACCTTCCTAACATTACAGGTGGTAAGAAATTAATTTACAACCACGTAAATATGGAGCTTACAGATATTAATGATTTTAGAGAAAAAGGGAAAAATGACTCATTCTATGAAAAACTTGCGGATATAATTGATGCACACAATGGTCTTTGGTCTGCAGAAGCTGAAAACTATTTATTAAATAATAAATCGAATTGAGGAGATAAACATGAAAAAAATAACAATAAAACTACAAAATGAAGAAGGTCTACATGCTAGACCAGCAAATTTATTCTCTAAAGCGGCTATGAAATTTAAATGTGATATTCAATTATTGAAAAATGGAGATACAAATAAAGTGTTTAATCCAAAAAGTATTCTCTCAATATTGAGCATGGGTGCTGCTAAAGGTGATGAATTAACAGTTATAGCAAATGGTGAGGATGAAGATGAAGCAATCAATAAAATCAACGACTTAATAAAAAATGGCTTCAACTAGGAGGTATAATAATGGTAGAACTTAAAGGTATTCCAGCCTCCAATGGGATTGGAATAGGTTCGGTTATGATCAAAAGTGAAAAGATCAATCCTAGTATGCAAAAAATAACAGACTTAGAACTAGAAAAAAAGAGATTCAAAGAAGCAAGATTAAGTGCTATTAAGCAATTGTATGGGCTTTATGAAACCACTATGGTTAAGATCGGTGAAAAAGAAGCTAGTATCTTTGCAGCACATATTGCATTAATTGAAGATGAAGAGTTAATTAATGGAGTTGAAACTTCAATTGAAGGTAATTGTTGGAATGCTGAATGGGCATTAAAAATAGTCACAGATCATTTTGTCTCCATTTTCAATGAAATGGAGGACCCTTACATAAGAGAGCGTGCTCTAGACATTAAGGATATTTCAAACCGTATGCAAAGGCATTTGGCTGGTATCGGTGAAGAAAACGAGATGGAAACAGATGAACCTGTTATCATAGTTGCACATGATTTAACTCCATCAGATACCGCTCAAATGGATACTTCTAAAGTATTAGGGTTTATTACTGAAATAGGTGGGAAAACTTCCCATACAGCAATTCTTGCTAGAACTTTAGAAATACCAGCAGTTGTTGGACTTCATGGCATTGTTTCAAAGGTTACCAATGGACAGAGCGTTGTTCTGGATGGAAGAGATGGAAAGGTCTATATCGAGGCTGACAATAGCACGATAGAACATTTTAACAATGAGAAAATTATAATTGAAGAATATAAAACAAAGCTAAGTCAATTGAAATATACAAAG